>JADCHE010000209.1 GCA_020248665.1 Burkholderiales bacterium
CGGCGGCGGCGGCGGCGGCGACGGCGAGGGCCGCGGCGACGGCGGCGCGCCGGCGCGGGGTGCGCGGTGCCGGGGCGAGGGGGCTGCGGGTCATCGGGGGGCTCCTCCGTGTGGTCGTTCGTGTGTCAGCCCTTCGGGGGCTCGTAGAGCTTCAGCAGCGCCGAGGTGTCGAGCTCGGCGTGGCCGAGCCGGATCAGCATGCGGTAGAGCGACAGCGCCTGCCCCGCCATCGGGGCGGGCGACTTCAGCGCGCCCGCGAACTCGCTGACGAGTTCCAGGTCCTTGAGCAGCTGGCGCGCGTAGCCCTGCGGCTCGAAGTCGCGCGCGACCATCCGCGGGTAGAGCCGCTGCAGCAGCGAGCCGTCGGCGTGGCCGCCGGCGAGGCACTCGGGCAGGCGCGCGGCATCGATCCCCGCGGCCTCGGCCATCACCACCGCCTCGGCCAGCACCGCGTGGGTGCAGCCGACGATCAGCTGGTTGATCATCTTCGCGGCCAGGCCCGCGCCGGGCGGCCCCATGTGCGTGACCCGCGCGGCGACCTCGGGCCACAGCGCGGCCGCCGCGGCGACGTCGTCGGGCTCGCCGCCCGCCATCACCGTCAGCGTGCCCGCGGCGCTCGCCGGCGGGCCGCCCGAGACCGGCGCGTCGACCCAGCCGCAGCCGGTGCGCTCGCGCAGCCGCGCGGCGAAGTCGCGGCCGCGCTCGACCTCGACGGTGGAGTAGTCCACGACGCGCGCGGGCGGCGCGATGCCGGTCGCGACGCCGTCCTCGCCGAACACTGCGTGCTCGACCGCGTCGGTCGTCGGCAGGTTGAGGAGCACGAGCCCGGCGCCGCGCGCAGCGTCGGCCGGGGACACGGCGGGCCGCGCCCCCGCCGCCACCGCGGCGGCGAGCCGCGCGGGCACCACGTCGAACGCGCGGATCGACCAGCCCCGAGACGCGAGCCGCGCGACCATCGGGCCGCCCATGAGGCCGAGGCCGACGTAGCCGAGGACGGGCTTCGGTGGCGCGCTCACGACGGCAGCCCCATCGCGTAGACGCGGTTCGCGGTGTCGTGCAGCACCGCACGGCGCTCGCCGGCCGACAGCGTCGAGAGGATCTCCACGAGGCCCCCGATGATGGTCGCGTAGCTCGCGCACAGCGAGTCGACCGGGAAGTTGCTGCCGACCATGCAGCGCTGCGGCCCGAAGAGCCCGAGCAGCGTCTCGACGATCGGACGGTTCGCCTCCACGGTCCATGCGCGGCCGGGCTGGCCGATGCCGGACAGCTTGACGTTCACGTTCGGGCACGCGGCGAGCCGCGCGCATGCGTCGCGCCACGCGGCAAGCGCCGCGGGACTGCGGTCGGACGGCAGCCCCGCGTGGTTGACGACGATCGTCGTGCCCTCGAAGTCGGCGGCGAGTCGCGCGGCCTCGGCGAAGTGCCACCACGGGGTCTGCAGGTCGAAGCTCAGGCCGAGCGGCGCGAGCCGCGCGAAGCCGGCCCGCCATGCCGGGTCGGTGGTGCCGCCGGGTGCCGGGTCGCCGGGTCGCGGGTTCGCGCGCGGCTTGTGGCGGATGCCGCGGACGAAGGCGTGCCCGGCCAGGCCCTCGAGCACCGACGCGCAGTCGCCTCGGTCGAGCCACGCCTGCCCCACGGCGACCGTCGGAAAGCCGGTGCCCACGCGCAGTGCCGCGACCCAGGCCATCTCCCCGAGCGGGTCGCGCGGATCCCACTCGGTCTCGACGTAGACCGTGCCGCGCACGTCGAAGCCCTGCGCGTCGGCGAAGTAGTCGTCGGTCAGGTAGCGGCGGCGGATCGCGCGGTAGTCGCCGTAACGGAACGGGATCGGCGGCTCGTCGCGCAGCCACGGGTGGTAGTTCGCCTCCGGATCCCAGAAGTGCTGGTGCGCGTCGACGATGGGCGGGCCCGCGGCCATGCGGCGATGCCTCCGTTCTTGTATTGCATAATTATCGAGTTACAGTATGCTCATGCCCGCCCTGCGTCAAGCCGCCGCCCCGCTCGCCGACCGGCCGATCGCGCGGCCCTCGCTGCACGACGAGGTGACCGCGCGGCTGCGCGACCTGATCGTCGACGGCACGCTGCCTGCAGGCGAGCGGATCGCCGAGCTCGAGGTCGCGCGTTCGCTCGGCATCTCCCGCACGCCGCTGCGCGAGGCGCTGAAGGTGCTCGCGACCGAGGGCTTGGTCGACCTGCTGCCGGGGCGAGGCGCGGTCGTCAAGGTGGTCACGCCGCGCGACGCGCAGGACATGCTCGAGCTGACCGGCGTGCTCGAGGCGCACGCCGGGCGGATCGCCGCGCGCGCCGCGTCGGCTGGCGAGATCGAGGCGATCGTCGAGCTGCACCGGCGCATGCGCACGCACTTCCAGCGGCGCGAGCGGCCGCAGTACTTCGAGCTCAACCAGCAGGTGCACGACGCGATCGTGCGCGCCGCGCACAACCCGACGCTCGCGTCGGTGCACGCGATGCTGCGGATGCGGATGCGACGCATCCGCTACATCGGCAACCAGTCGCCGGCTAACTGGGCGGCCGCGATGGCCGAGCACGACGCGTTCGTCGCGGCGCTGGTCGCACGCGACGGCGAGCGCCTCGGCGCGCTGCTGCAGGCCCACATGGCCGCGACCTGGCCGCGCGTGTCGTCCTCGGTCGCCGTCGTCGGCGACGCCGTCTGAACGCCCCCACCCGAGAGCCCCGACCATGACCAAGCCCCGTATCGCGCTCTTCACCGGCGACCCGGCCGGCATCGGCCCCGAGCTGTCCGCGCGACTGCTCGCAGACCCGGCGACGAGGGCCGCGGCCGACCTGCTGGTGATCACCAGCCGCGCGGTGATGGCCGACGCGGTGTCTGTCACCGGCCGCCCCTTCGCCTTCGTCGGCGGCGATCCGTTCGCCGCGCGCGGGCGCGCCCTCGAGGCGCCGATGCTCGTCGACTGGGACGGCGCCTCGACCGAGGGCTTCGAACGGGGCGTGGCCGGCCCGCGCAACGGCGCGTGGATGCTCGACGGGCTGCGGCTCGCGTTGCGGCTGTGCCGCGAAGGCGCGGCGGACGCCATCTGCTTCGCGCCGCTGAACAAGGCGGCGCTGCGCGCGGGGGGCATGGCGCATCCCGACGAGCTGCACTTCTTCTGCGACGTGCTCGACTTCCACGGACCCTGCGTCGAGTTCAACGTGCTCGAGGGCCTGTGGACCTCGCGCGTGACCTCGCACGTGCCGCTGAAGGACGTATCGTCGCTGATCACCGTCGAGCGCGTCGCCGAGGGCGTGGAGCTGCTGTACACCGGGCTGCGGCGCAGCGGCTTGGCGACGCCGAGGCTAGCGGTCTGCGGCCTCAACCCGCACAACGGCGACGGCGGCGCGTTCGGGCGCGAGGAGATCGACACGATCGGCCCGGGCGTCGAGCTCGCGCGCTCGCGCGGATTCCCCGCCGACGGCCCCTTCCCCGCCGACACCGCGTTCGTGCGCGCGACGCGCAAGGAGGGCGGCTACCACGGTGTGCTGACGATGTACCACGATCAGGGCCAGATCGCGATGAAGCTGATGGGCTTCGAGCGCGGCGTCACCGTGCCCGGCGGGCTGCCGATGCCGATCGCGACGCCCGCGCACGGCACCGCCTACGACATCGCCGGACGCGGCGTCGCGAACGACGGCGCGATGCGCAACGCGTTCGCGCTCGCGTGCCGGATGGCGAGCGCCGCGCGCGCGGCCTGAGCGGACGCGTCAGGGGAGGTCGTCGCCGGGTGGGTCTCTCGTCGGCGTGAGGTAGTCTCTCGCCTTGCCGAGCGAGCCCCGCCCGCTCGGCGCCCGCCCCCTTCCCCGATGACGCACGCCCCGCCCGCCGCATCCGACCTGTCCGGCCACACGCCGGTCATGCAGCAGTACCTGCGCCTCAAGGCCGAGCATCCGTCGGTGCTGCTGTTCTACCGGATGGGCGACTTCTACGAGCTCTTCTACGAGGACGCCGAGAAGGCCGCGCGGCTGCTCGGCATCACGCTGACGCGGCGTGGCGCCTCGAACGGCCAGCCGATCCCGATGGCGGGCGTGCCGTTCCACGCGGTCGAGCAGTATCTCGCGAGGCTGCTGCGGATCGGCGAGTCGGTCGCGATCTGCGAGCAGCTCGGCGACCCGGCGACCTCGAAGGGGCCGGTCGAGCGCAAGGTCGTGCGGGTGGTGACGCCCGGCACGCTGACCGACGCATCGCTGCTGCCCGACCGCGAGGACCGGCCGCTGCTCGCGGTCGACGCGGCCGACGGAGGGCGCCGGCTCGCGCTCGCTTGGATGATCGTCGCGAGCGGCGAGTGCTGGCTGGCCGAGATCCCGCCGGCGACGCTCGCCACCGAGATCGACCGGCTGCGGCCTGGCGAGCTGCTGGTCCCGGAGGGGCCGGCCTTCGTGCCCGGCCGCACCGGCGCACCGCCCTCGCCCGCGCGCGCCGCGCTCGACGAGGTGCGGCGCATGGCGGCGGACGTGCCGGTGAGCGTCTGCCCCGCATGGCATTTCGACGCGGCCCGCGCACGGCGCGCGCTCGCCGAGACGCTCGGCGTCGCCTCGCTCGCGGGCTCCGACGCCGACGCGCTGCCTGCGGCGCTCGGCGCGGCGGGCGCACTGCTCGACTACGTCGCGCGCACGCAGGGGCGCTCGCCGACCCACCTGCAGCAGCTGCGCGTCCACCACGGCGACGCCTCGGTCGTGCTCGACCCGGTCGCGCGGCGCAACCTCGAGATCGTCGAGACGCTGCGCGGCGAGGCGTCGCCGACGCTACTGTCGCGGATGGACCGCTGTGCGACCTCGGCCGGCAGCCGACTGATGCGCCGCTGGCTGCTGCAGCCGCCGCGCGATGCGCGCGAGACCGGCAGGCGGCACCAGGCGATCGAGCTGCTCACCGACGCGCGCGCCTCGCTGCGCGCGGACCTCGGACGCTGCGTCGACTTCGAGCGCATCGCGGCACGGATCGCGCTCGCTTCGGCGCGTCCGCGCGAGCTCGCCGGGCTGCGCGACGGGCTGGCGGCGGTCGAGCCGATCGCGCGGCTGCTCGCCCGCGTCGAGACCGACGACGCCGCACCGGTGCTCGGCCGCTGCCGCGACGCGCTCGCGATCGACCCTGCCGTCGCGGAGCGGCTCGCGCGCACGCTGCTCGACGAGCCCGCGGCGATGTTGCGCGACGGCGGCGTGATCCGCGACGGGCACGACCCCGAGCTCGACGAGCTGCGCGGCATCGACCGCGACTGCGACGCCCACCTCGCCGAGTTCGAGCGCGTCGAGCGCGCGCGCACCGGCATCGCGAACCTGCGCGTCGGCGCGAACAGCGTGCACGGCTTCTTCATCGAGGTGACGAACGGCCAGGCCGACAAGGTGCCGACCGAGTATCGCCGCCGCCAGACGCTGAAGAACGCCGAGCGCTACATCACGCCGGAGCTCAAGGCCTTCGAGGACAAGGCGCTGTCGGCCCGGGAACGCGCCCTCGCCCGCGAGAAGGCGCTCTACGAGGCGATGCTCGCCGCGCTGCAGCGGGCGGTGCCCGCGCTGCAACGGCTCGGCCAGGCGATCGCCGAGCTCGACGTGCTCGCCGCGTTCGCCGACGTCGCCGCCGCCGACGGCTGGGTGCGCCCGCGGCTGCGGCCGGTGCCCGGCATCGAGATCCGCGCAGGGCGTCACCCGGTGGTCGAGGCGAACGTCGAGCGCTTCACGCCGAACGACTGCACGATCGCGCCCGAGCGCCGGCTGCTGCTGGTGACCGGCCCGAACATGGGCGGCAAGTCGACCTACATGCGGCAGGTCGCACTGATCGCGCTGCTCGCGCACGCGGGCAGCTTCGTGCCCGCCGCCGACTGCGAGATCGGTCCGATCGACAGGATCTTCACGCGGATCGGCGCCTCCGACGACCTCGCAGGCGGACGCTCGACGTTCATGGTCGAGATGACCGAAGCGGCGACCGTGCTCGCCGCGGCGGGGCCGAGCTCGCTGGTGCTGATGGACGAGATCGGCCGTGGCACCTCGACCTTCGATGGGCTCGCGCTCGCCCACGCGATCGCCGCGCGGCTGCTGCAACACAACCGTGCGATGACGCTGTTCGCGACGCACTACTTCGAGCTGGTGCAGCTCGCGCAGACCTCGCCGGCCGCGGTGAACCTGCACCTCGCGGCCGCCGAGCACCACGGGGGCATCGTGTTCCTGCACGAGGTGCGGCCCGGGCCCGCGAGCCGCAGCTACGGGCTGCAGGTCGCGCGGCTCGCCGGCCTGCCCGCGCCGGTCGTGCGCAAGGCGGGCGCCCTGCTCGAGCAGCTCGAGGCGCGGGCCCGCGCGCGCGACGACCAGCTCGACCTGTTCGCCCTCGCAGACGGGGCCGACGCGGCACTGGACGACCCCGCGCACGGCGCGCCCGGCGCATCGCGCGAGGACCCCGCCGTCGCGGCCTCGCGCGTCGCCGAGGCGCTCGCGGCGATCGATCCGGACACGCTCAACCCGCGGCAGGCGCTCGATGCGCTGTACGCGCTTCGTGCGCTGCTCGACGGCCGCGAGCACGGATCGGATGCGGCCTGAGCGCGGCGCGTCGCGCAGGCGCCTGCTGAGCGCCGCGCCCGCGCTCGCCGCGGGCGCCTGGCTCGGGTCCGCCTCCGATATCCGCGCCGAAGCCGCGCCGCCGCGCGGCTTCGCGTTCGCGCTGATCGGCGACCTGCCCTACACCGAATCCGGCGAGGCCGACGCCGCGGCGCTGCTCGCCGCGCTCGACGCCGAGCCGCTCGAGCTGGTGATCCACGTCGGCGACATCAAGGGCGGCGTCGAGCCCTGCTCCGACGCGCTGTTCGCGCGGCGCCACGCGCTGCTCGCGGGCGGCACGCACCCGCTGGTGCTGCTGCCCGGCGACAACGAATGGACCGACTGCCACCGGATGCTCGCCGGCCGCTTCGATCCGCTCGAGCGGCTCGCCGCATTGCGCGCGCTGTTCTGGTCGGGTCCGTCGCCGATGGGCGCGCGCGGCGAGGCGGTGCGCGCGCCCTTCGCCTTCGAGCGCCAGCCCGGCCAGCCCGAGAACGTCCGCTGGCGCATCGGCCCGGTTCGCTTCGTGGGGCTGCACGTGGTCGGCAGCGGCAACGGCCGCGACGGCTTCGAGGGCAGCCGCGCCGCGTTCGCGCTGCGGCGCGACCGCAACCGCGCGTGGCTGCGCGAGACCGTGCGGCGCGCGCTGCTCGAGCGTGCCGACGCGCTGGTGATCGCCGCACACGCCAACCCCGATTTCGAGCGCTCCACACCGCGCGCGGGCTTCGCCGACTGGATCGAGGACCTGCGCGCCGCAGCCGACATGTTCCCGCGGCCGATCCTGCTGCTGCACGGCGACACGCACCGCTTCCGCCTGGACCGCCCGCTCGCCGACCGCGACGGCCGGATCTATCCGCAGGTCACGCGCGTCGAGTGCTTCGGCTGGCCGTTCACAGCCTCCTGGGTGCGGATCGCCTACGACCCCGACGAGGCGGTGCGGTTCCGCGTGACCGCGCATGATCTCGCCGCGCCCGTCCACGGCCACGGGCCCTGACGGGACGGCCCTCGCCGACGCGCGGGCTCCGGGCTCAGGAGTCCGCGCGCTCCCGCTCGGCCGCGATCTCCTCCTCGGTCGCCTCGCGGACGTCCTCGACCTCGAGGTCGAAGCGCAGTGCCATGCCCGCGAGCGGGTGGTTGCCATCGAGCACCACCGCGTCGTCGGTCAGGTCGGTCACGGTGTAGAGTTCGCCGTCGGGCGCCTCGCCCGGCACGCACTCGAAGGTCATTCCGGCCTCGAGGCCCGCAGGGAACTTCTCGCGCGGCGCGATGCGCAGCAGCGACGCGTCGTAGTCGCCGAAGGTGTCCTCGGGCTCGAGGTACAGCGTCGTGGTGTGGCCCCGCTCGCGGCCCGCCAGCGCCGCCTCGATCTTCGGGAAGATCGCGCCGTAGCCGCCGTGCAGGTAGGTCCACTCGCGTTCGCCCTCCTCCAGCGCCTCGCCCTGCGAGTCGTAGAGCCGGTAGCGGACGGTCACCCACGTGTTCTCGTCGATCCGCATGCCCGCTCCCTTCGCCACTGACGTCCTCGATACGATCGGCCCGCTGAGTGTAGACGACTTCATGCGCCGCCACTGGCAGCGCGCGCCGCTGCTGGCGCGCGGCGCATTCCCAGGCTTCGCATCGCCGATCGAGCCGGCCGCGCTCTTCGGGCTCTCAGCGCGCGACGACGTCGAGTCGCGGCTGGTCGCGCGCGACAACGGGCGCTGGACGCTGCGGCACGGCCCGTTCGAGCGGCTGCCGTCGCGCCGCCGGCCGGATTGGACGCTGCTCGTGCAGGGTACCGACCTGCACGACGACGCGATGCACGCGCTGATGACGCGCTTTCGCTTCGTGCCGGACGCGCGCGTCGACGACCTGATGGTGAGCTTCGCGACCGACGGCGGCGGCGTCGGCCCGCACGTCGACCAGTACGACGTGTTCCTGCTGCAGGCGCGCGGCACGCGCCGCTGGCGCATCGCGCCCCCGGGCGACCCGACGCTCGTGCCGGGCATGCCGCTCAAGCTGCTCGCGCGCTTCGAGCCGAGCGAGGACTGGGTACTGGAGCCGGGCGACATGCTGTACCTGCCGCCCGGCTGGGGGCACGACGGCGTCGCGGTCGGCGAGTGCATGACGTTCTCGATCGGCTTCCGTGCGCCGTCGCGGCTCGAGTTCCTGACGGCCTTCCTCGCGGCCGCGGCCGACGCGCCGGGCGGACCGGACCCGCGCTTCGGCGATCGCGGCCGGCGCGTCGACGCGCACCCGGGCGCGCTGCCCGACGACCTGGCGCGACGGCTGCGCGACTGGGCCGTCGGCTGGCGCCCCTCGGCCGCCGAGGTCGACCGGTTCGTCGGCTGCTGGCTCACCGAGCCCAAGGCCACCGTGTGGTTCGAACGATCCGAGCGTGGCCTCGATCCGGCGCGGTTCGCACGGGCCGCCGCGCTCGACGGCCTGCGGCTCGATCGTCGCAGCCGGATGGCCTGGCGCGGTGCTGGCGTCTTCGCGAACGGCGAGGCGGTCGACGCGCCCGCCCCCGCCCGCCGCTGGCTGCGCCGGCTTGCCGACCGGCGGGCGCTGACGGCCGCCGAGTGCTCGCGCGCGCTCGCGGACGACGGCCTCGCGGCGATACTGCACGGGTGGTACGACGCGGGCTGGCTGCGCCTCGGCGAGACGCCCGCGCCGCGCTGACGTCCCCTTGCGAGCCGGCGATGCGACCCGAGTCCTCCGTGCTGTTCCGTTCCCGAGGCGAGTTCACCGAGGCGGTGCTCGCCGCGATCACCGCCGCGCACCGCGAGCTGGTGCTGGTCGACCGCAACTTCGCCGACTGGCCGCTCGAGACCCCGGTCGGCTGCGACGTGCTCGCCGCCTTCCTCGCCGGCGAGCACGCCCGGCTGCGGCTGATGGTCGCGGACCCCGACTGGCTCGAGCGCCGCGCCGCGCGCTTCGTGCAGTTGCGCCGCCGCTTCGCGGCCGCGGTCGAGTGCCGGCAGATGCCCGCGTCGCTGTTCAACGGAGAGGGTGTCGCGATCGGTGATCGGCGCCACCTGATGCGGCGGGCGCACGGTGACTTCTTCCGCGGGCGCCTGTCGCTCGGTGACCCCCAGACCACCGAGCCGGTGGCCGGCCGCTACGACGCGATGTGGGACGAGAGCACGCCCTGCCTGCCGGCGAACACCCTCGGCCTGTGACGCGTCGC
This sequence comes from Burkholderiales bacterium, assembly GCA_020248665.1. Lineage (GTDB taxonomy): Bacteria > Pseudomonadota > Gammaproteobacteria > Burkholderiales > Burkholderiaceae_E > UBA4615. Next base: position 9,704 of record JADCHE010000209.1, read on the forward strand.
ACCGGGCCGGTGGCGGGGATGCACCGCCGTCGGGCTTGGTAGAATCGAGGGGTCGCGACGTCGCCGTGGCGGGGCGCGCGCTGCGGTCCCGATCGCATCCCCGCACACCCGTCCGATCCCCCACTGCTCCGATCTCCATGCCCCCGAAGGACACCCCACCATGAACAAGAGGTCGCTCGCGGTCGCCGCGCTGCTCGCCGTTTCGCTCACCGCATGCGGCAAGAAGGAAGAGGCGCCTGCGCCCGCCCCGGCGCCAGCCGCCGCCCCGGCTCCGGCGCCGACACCGGCCGCCGACGCCGCCAGGCAAGCCGCCGAGAAGGCCGTCGAGGCCGCCAAGGACGCGGCCAGCGCCGCGGGCAGCGCGGCGAGCGCGGCGGGCACTGCCGCGGCCGCCGCCGGCGAGGCCGCGAAGGAGGCTACGGGCAACGCCGCGTCCGCCGCCGGCGCCGCCGTGTCGAACGCCGCGGACGCCGCCAAGGACGCCACGGGCAACGCCGCCGCCGCCGCGTCGTCGGCCGTCGAGGCCGCCAAGGACGCGGCCGCGAAGGCCGTCGAGGCCGCCAAGGACGCCGCCGCGAAGAAGTGACCCCCGGCGGGACGCATCGCGGCCCGTCGACCGGTCCCGGGCCGGCCTCGCGCCGGCCTTCCTTCGTCCGCGGCGCCTCGGGCGCGGTCAGCCTTCGATCCAGTGCAGCCCGTCGTCCTGGTCGGCGACGTGCACGTCCTCGGCACGCCAACCGAGCACCGGCGCGAGCGCCTCGCGCGCGAGGTCGGCGCGGTTGTTCTGCCGGCTCAGGTGCGCGGCCACCACGCATCGCAGGCGGCTGCGGTCGAGCGAGGCGAGCACGCGCGCCGAGTCGCCGTTCTCGAGGTGCCCGTAGCGACCGGCGATCCGGCGCTTGAGCGCAACCGGATAGTCGCTGCCCGCGAGCAGCGCCGCGTCGTGGTTGGTCTCCAGCACCAGCGCGGTCAGTCGGGACAGCGCCGCCGGCAGGTGCGCGGTGGGATGGCCGATGTCGGTCAGCACGCCGAGCCGCGCGTGGCCGTCGTCGAGCACGTACTGCACCGGCTCGCACGCGTCGTGCGGCACCGGGAACGGCTCGACGCGAAGCCCCGGCAGCTCGAAGCCGCGATGCGAGTCGATCTCGCGGACCAGCGACGCGCAGCCGGCGGCCGACGGTGTCGCGCGCAGCGTACCCGAGGTCAGGTAGACAGGGATGCCGTGCGCGCGCGCCAGGCGGAACACGCCGCCGACGTGGTCGCCGTGCTCGTGGGTGACCAGGATGCCGTCGAGCGAGGCCGGCTCGCAGCCGAGCCGCGCGAGCCTGCGTTCGGCCTCGCGCAGGCCGAAGCCGCAGTCGACCAGCACGCGGAAGGCCCGGCCGCTGGAGGCGCCGGCGGCCTCGACGAGCAGACCGTTGCCCTCGCTGCCGCTGCCCAGGCTCGCGAATCGCACCGTGCCGACGACGCGTTCAGCGCAGCTGGTCGCGCAGCAGGCCGACGATCTGCGTCGCGATGCGCCGGTCCGCGTCGCTCGACGGTGGCGCGCCGTCCTCGCCGAGCACGCCGACCCGGGTACCGGGCTCCGATGGCTCGAGCACGATCCGGTAGCGCCGGCCGGTCAGGTCCTTGCGCGAGCCGCCGCTGCCGAAGACGCGGTCGAGCACGCCGGTCACCTTCGCCTCCTGCTCGGGATCGACGTAGCGCACGAAGAACGTGCCCTTCGAGCGGTCGCGGTCCTCGACGGTGAAGCCGCTGCGATCGAGCGCGAGGCCCACCTGCCGCCAGGAGCGGTCGAACCCCTCCTGCAGCGCGACGTACGGCCGGCCGTCGGCCTCGACGACGCGCGCGCGCTCGGGCGGCGGCGCGGCGGCGGGCGCCGTGGCCGGGGCACCCGAGCCGCCCGAGACCGCGGTCGACGGCACGGCCGAGGCGATCTGCTGCGGCGAGAGCTTGAGCATCATCCGGCGCAGGAACTCGGCCTCGAGCTCCGGGTCCGAGCTGCGCGGCACCCAGACCGAGGTGTCCTTCTGCGGGCCGGTCAGCTCCTCGACCATGCCGCGATGCGAGACGAAGACCTCGGTCACCTTGCCGTCGGTCTCGAGCCGCGTGCGGAACTTGTCGCGCTCGGCGGTCGAATACAGGCTGTTCAGTGCCCTGGAGAGCTGGCTGCGGACCCAGGTGTCCGGCACCCGGACCCGCTTCTCGGCCCAGTCGGTCTCCATGATCCCGGTCTGAGGCGAGTCGAGCCGCAACGCGAATCCGGAGTCGGTCCAGAACTCGCGCACCACCGGCCAGACCTTGTCGGGGGGCGCGTCGACGACCAGCCAGCGCTGCGCGCCCTGCCGCTCGATGCGCACACCCGGGCGCGCGGGCATCACGACCGGGCCGCTCGAGGTCGTCGGCCGCTGTTCGGCACCCCGCACGAACTGCGAGTAGGTCGTGCCCTGACCCACTCGGTCGGGCACCGCGAACCGGTCGTCGCCGCGCGGCGTGACCAGGTCGGGCGGAATGTCGAGCGGCTCGCGCTTCTGGGCCGACTTGTAGTCGACGCGGGTCAGGTCCTGGACGGTCTCGGTCACCGAGCAGCCGGCGAGCGCGACCGCAAGCGACAGCGCACCCGCGAGACGGACCGGAGCGAGGCGCCCCGGGCTCACGCGAGCACCCCCGAGCGGCGCAGCGCCGCCTCGACGACCTCGTGGTTGCGCGGCTCGAGCGGCGTCATCGGCAGCCGGATGCCGCCGCCGATGCGGCCCATGCGCTGCAGCGCCCACTTGACCGGGATCGGGTTGGCCTCGACGAAGAGCTTGAAGTGCAGCGGCAGCAGGCGGTCGTTGATCGCGCGCGCACCCTTCAGGTCACCGGCGAGCGCAGCCGCGCACAGCTGCGCCATCTCGCGCGGCGCGACGTTGGCGCTCACCGAGATCACGCCGTGCCCGCCGAGCGCGATCAGCGCGAGCGCGGAGTCGTCGTTGCCGCTGTAGACCGCGAAGGCCGGCGACACGCGCGACAGCAGGTCGGTCAGGCGCGGCATGTCGCCGGTCGCGTCCTTCAGGCCGACGATGCCCGGCACCTGCGCCAGGCGCACGATCGTGTCGTTCGACAGGTCCGCGACCGTGCGTCCGGGCACGTTGTAGAGGAGCTGCGGCAGCTCGACCGCCTCGGCCACCGCGCGGAAGTGCCGGTACAGCCCCTCCTGGCCGGGCTTGTTGTAATAGGGCACGACCTGCAACGTCGCGGCCGCGCCGACTTCGCGCGCGTGGCGCGTCAGTTCGATCGCCTCGCGGGTCGAATTGCCACCGGTGCCGGCGATGATCGGCACGCGTCCCGCCGCGTGCTCGACGGCGACGCGGATCAGCGTGACGTGTTCCTCGACGTCGACCGTCGGGGACTCGCCGGTCGTGCCGACCGCGACGATCGCCGCAGTCCCGCTCGCGACGTGCCAGTCGATCAGCGCACGATAGCGGTCCAGGTCGAGGCTGCCGTCCTCGTGCATCGGCGAGACGATGGCGACGATGCTGCCTGTGATCATGGTGGGAACGCCTGACGGAAAAACCAGATTCTATCGCAGCACGAGGGGGTCGCCGGTCAGCCGAGCGGCCAGCGCTCGGGGTCGAACGGCGGCCGGATCGCGGCCATGCGCTGGATGCGGGCGGGCTTCGGCCGCGCGACGAAGCCGTCCTCGAAGGCGAGCAGCTGCAGCCCGTTGCGTTCGGCGGCGCGCGCGAGCTCGCCCGGGCGCAGCAGGAAGGCCGGATTGGACGGCCGGCCGTAGCGCGCGTTGCCCGCAGCGAAGGTCTCGTGCAGCCACGCGCCGCCGGGCGCGAGCAGCGCCGCCAGCAGGTCCAGGCGGGGCCGGAACAGGTAGTTCGTGCAGATGATCGCGTCGAACCGCTCGGCGCCGAAAGACCACCGTCCACCCTCGAGGTCTTCCTGGAGGGTGTGGATACCCGTACCCTCCAACGACTTCAGGGCGGTCGCGTCGCGGTCGACCGCGACCACGTCCATGCCCGCCGCGCGGGCCAGGCGCGCGTGGCGTCCTGCGCCGCAGGCGAAGTCGAGCACGCGGCCCCCGGGACGCACGCCGGCCAGCCAGCGGGCGATCCAGGCCGACGGTGTCGGGTCCCTGGCCGCGTGCACCGGGGCGCCGGCAGGCGGGGTCGAATAAGGCGGGACGGGCACGGTCTTCGTGTCGGGCAGCATGCAGGGAGTCGGGCCGGCGAGGACGGCGACGGTCGGTGAAACGCGAAGCGCTGATGACATTCTACGTACGGGCGAAGGCCCAGCGTCGCGGCTGGGTCGTCGTCGCGGTCACGCTCGCGCTCGCAGCCGCGCTGCACGTCGGCGCCAGGGCCTTTCCCGATACCATGGGCGGCGCCGCCGCGCTCGCCCTGCCGGTGGCGCTCCTGTCGCTCGGCGTCATCGCGTTCCTGCTGCTCGCGGTCGCCGAGCAGCTCGCCGACCAGCGCCGCGTGGTGCGCCGGCTCTCGGAGCTGCAGGGCCAGTACGGCGTCGCCGAGAGCCTCGCGGTGCTCGGCTCCTGGGTCTACGACATCGCCGAGGACCGGTTCTACTGGAGCGACGGCGCATTCCGCGTGCTCGGCATCGACCCGGGCCAGCCGCCGCCGTCGCCGAAGGCCTTCTTCATCTGCGTGCACCCCGAGGACCAGGCGCGCTGGCAGACCGCGCACCGCCGCGCGATCAAGCACGGGCGCGAGCTGCGCATCGAGTACCGGTTCGCGAAGCACGGCGCCGAGCAGATCTGGGTGCGCAGCGTCGCGCGCGCCGAGACCGACCGCAACGGCAAGGTCGTGCGCCTCGCCGGCATCGTGCAGGACATCACCGCGATGCGGGCGATGGCGCAGCAGCTCGCCGCGAGCGAGGCGAAGTTCCGCGACCTGACACAGATGTCGGCCGACTGGGTCTGGGAGAGCGACGCCGAGCACCGGGTGAGCTTCCTGTCCGACAGCGCGGTCGCAGCGCTGGGCGGCGACTGGATCAAGGCCTCGATCGGCAGGCCCCGCTGGGAGGGCCGGCTCACCGACTTCCCGAAGGTCGACTGGGACCGGCACAGGGCCGATCTCGCCGCGACGCGGCCGTTCGAGGGCTTCGAGTACGGAATGCTCGACCCTCAGGGCACCGTGCACCTGGTGTCGCTGTCGGGGCGGCCGATCTTCGACGAGGCCGGCAAGTTCCGCGGCTACCGCGGCGTCGGCCGCGCGGTCACGCAGGAGCGCCAGCAACAGCTCTTGCTGCAGCTCGAGGGCGAGATGGCGCAGATCATGCGCGAGCAGACCGAGCCCGAGCGCGTAGTGACCTCGCTGATCATCACGCTGTGCGGGTTGATGGGCTGGTCGGGCGGCGCGCACCTCGTGCAGATCCCCGGCACGCGCGCGATGACCGTGCGCGAGCGCTGGGGCTCCCCTGCCCTCACCCGGATGCTCGCCAAGTTGCCAGCGCAGATCCCGATGAGCCCCGACAGCGTCGAGGGCCGCGCATGGGCGACCGGCCAGGCGATCTGGCTGCCCGACCTGGCCGCCGAGCCCGGCTTCGCGACGCGCTACCAGGCCACCGCGCTCGGCCAGAACGCGGCGTTCATCGCGCCGATCATGGACGAGCACCACAACGTGCTGTCGGCACTGCTCTTCTTCGGCACGGTGGGCTTCCGGGCCGAGGGCCTGCTGCTGCAGCTCGCCGAGATCCTGTCGCGCACGCTGTCGCTCTACCTGCAGCGCACGTCGGCCGAGAAGCGGCTGATGCACGCGTCGCTGCACGACGCGCTGACCGGGCTGCCGAACCGCGTCTACCTGACCCACCAGCTCGAGGAGGCGCTCAAGCGCGAGCGCGCGTCCGCGGTGCTCTACGTCGACCTCGACCGCTACAAGCTGATCAACGACACGCTCGGCCACTCGGTCGGCGACCAGGTGCTGATCGAGGTCGCGCGCCGCTTCCGCGAGTCGATCCGCCCGGGCGACGTGGCCGGGCGAATCGGCGGCGACGAGTTCATCCTGCTGCTGCTGGACCTGCAGGACCGCGCCGAGATCGAGCGCATCGCCCGCAAGGTGCTCGCCGCGATCGAGAAGCCGTTCGTGCTGATGAACCGCGCGTACTTCCTGTCCGCCTCGATCGGCGTCGCGGTCGCGCCCGACGATGGCCGCGACGCGCACCTGCTGATCAAGTGCGCCGACAGCGCGATGTACCGCGTGAAGTCCGAGGGCCGCAACGACGTGCGCTTCTTCGCGGGCGACCTGTCCGACGAGCGCAGCGACGCGCTGCAGTTGGGCGCCGAGTTCCCGCTCGCGCTGCAGCGCGGCGAGGTCGACCTCTACTACCAGCCGGTGCTCGCCGTCGGCGAGCGGCGCATCGTCGGCATCGAGGGTCTGATGCGCTGGCGCCACCCGGTGCGCGGCCTGCTGCTGCCGGAGAAGTTCCTGCCCGCCGCCGAGCAGAGCAACATGGTCCGCGAGATCGGGCTGTGGGCGATCCGCCGCGCGCTCGACGACCGCGTCGAGCTCGGCCTCGACCAGTTCGAGGGCGTCGCGATCTCGGTCAACATCTCGCCGCGCCAGCTCGCCGAGGACGGCTTCCTCGCGCAGCTGAACGCGCTGCTCGCCGAGCGCAACGTCCCGCCCGGCCTGCTGCGCCTGGAGCTCACCGAGAACGCGCTGATCGACAACAGCGACAAGACCGTGGCACTGCTCGGCGAGCTGCGCCGCCTCGGCATCAAGGTCGTCATCGACAACTTCGGCACCGGCTACGCGTCGCTGTCGTACCTGAAGAACCTGCCGGTCGACGGCCTGAAGATCGACCGCACCTTCATCCGTGGCCTGCCCGAGGACCGCGGCAACGCGGCGATCATCCAGGCGATCACCACGCTCGCCGGCAAGCTCGGCCTGCAGGCGATGGCCGAGGGCGTCGAGACAGCGGCCGAGATGAAGGCGCTGCGCACCTACGACTGCGACCGGATGCAGGGTTCGTTCATCAGCGACCCGCTCCCGCTGTCGCAGCTCAGGGACTTCCTGGAGTCGCTGCCGCAGCTGCGGCAGATGCACCTCGTCAAGGGCGGGGGCGAGTCGGCGTGGGGGTGAGCGGGGCGCGGTCGCCCTGCGGCCCGATGCCGGTCGCGAGCCACGTGCCAACCATCTGAGCCCTGTTCCTCACGCCCAGCTTGCGGTACATGCGGTACGTCTGCGTGCGGATCGTCGTCGGCGCCACGCCGAGGATCCTCGCGATCGCCTTGTGCGAGTGACCCTCTGCGAGCAGCCGGGCAACATCGCGCTCGCGGGGGGACAATCGATCGGCCCCACCCAGCTTCCATGCCCGCACGAGCCGCATCGAACCGATCCGGCCCCGGCACCTACACCTACACCTACGTGGGTCCGACGACCGACCCGCTCGACATCCTCTTCTTCGCGTCGGCCGGCGCGTTCGTCGGCTGCTGCGGGTCCACGGGGGCACCTGCCGGGGCGAGCTTCACGTCGTTCGCCGACTTCGGCAGCACGTTCGACCTGACCCGAATTGAGCTCTTCGCGGACGCGGGCGGAACCCAGCGGATCACCGACTGGAGGCTGACCGACGTCAACACGGACCGCGTCGTGTTCGACCAGGGCGGCCGCGTCACGGCAGCCGTGCCGGAGCCGGGTTCGCTCGCGCTGCTCGGCCTAGGGCTGGCCGGCCTGTGCGTCGCCCCGCTCAGGCGTACCCGAGCCCCATCGCGTCCTTGACGTCCTTCATCGTCTCGCGCGCGACCGCCCTCGCCCGCTCGCACCCCGCGTCCATGATGTCGCTCACCCGGCGCGGCTCCTCGACGTAGGGCGCGGCGCGCTCGATGAAGACCTTCTGCTCGGCGACGATCGCGTCGATCACCGGCTGCTTGCAGTCGAGGCAGCCGATGCCCGCGCTGCGGCAGCCCCGGTTCGCCCAGGCGCGCACCTCGTCGCTCGAGTAGACCTGGTGCAGCTGCCAGACCGGGCAGTGGTCCGGATTGCCGGGGTCGGTGCGGCGCACGCGGGCGGGGTCGGTCGGCATCTGGCGCAGCTTCTTCGTGACCGACGCCGGGTCCTCGCGCATCGCGACCGAATTGCCATAGCTCTTCGACATCTTCGCGCCGTCGAGGCCGGGCACCTTCGAGGTCTCGGTCAGCAGCGCCTGCGGCTCGACGAGGATGCGGCGACGGCCGCCCTCGAGCCAGCCGAGCAGCCGCGCGCGGTCCTCGTCCGACAGGCTCTGCGTGCCGGCGACGAGCGAGCGAGCGCCCTCGAGCGCCTGCGCGTCGCCGCGCTCCTGGTAGGCGACGCGGTAGTCCTCGTAGGCCTGGGCGCGCTTGCCGCCGAGCTTCTTCCTGGCCGCGGCCGCCTTCTCCTCGAAGCCGGGCTCGCGGCCGAACAGGTGGTTGAAGCGACGCGCGACCTCGCGGGTGAGCTCCACGTGCGGCACCTGGTCCTCGCCGACCGGCACCCACGCGGCGCGGTACATCAGGATGTCCGCGGCCTGCAGCAGCGGGTAGCCGAGGAAGCCGTAGGTGGTGAGGTCCTTGTCGGACAGCTTCTCCTGCTGGTCCTTGTAGGTCGGCACGCGCTCGAGCCAGCCGAGCGGCGTGCACATCGACAGCGCGAGGTGCAGCTCGGCGTGCTCGGGCAGGCGCGACTGCAGGAACAGCACCGCGCGCGAGGGGTCGATGCCGGCGGCGAGCCAGTCGATCACCATCTCCCAGACGTTCTGCCCGATGACCTCGGGCGAATCGTAGTGGGTGGTCAGCGCGTGCCAGTCGGCGACGAAGAAGAAGCAGTCGTGCTCGGCCTGCAGCCGGACCCAGTTCTTCAGCGCGCCGTGGTAGTGGCCGAGGTGGAGCGCGCCCGTGGGGCGCATGCCGGAGAGGACGCGGTCGGATGCCATGGTGTCGGCGATTGTAGCAGCGGGGTCCGGGGGCTCCGGACGGGCGCCCGGGGGCCGCGAGCCGCGCCGCGCGGGCCCGCCGCGGCGCTCAGGTCATCCGGTCGATCGGCCCGCGCCCGACCCGCGTCACCTGCGGTGCGTCGCCGGTCATGTCGATCACCGTCGTCGGCTCGAAGCCCTGCGCGCCGGCGTCGACGACCACGTCGACGCGCCTCGCGAGCTTCGCCATCGCGTCGTCCGGATCGGAGATCGGCTCGTCCTCGCCGGGCAGGATCAGGCTGGTGCCGAGCACCGGCTCGCCGTGCTCGGCGAGCAGCCCGAGGATCACCGGGTGGTCGGGCACGCGCAGCCCGACGGTCTTCCTGGAGGGGTGCCACAGCCGGCGCGGCACCTCCTTCGTCGCGGGCAGGATGAAGGTGTAGGCGCCCGGGGTCCAGTCGCGCAGGAAGCGGTACTGGCGGTTGTCGACCTGCGCGTAGGTCGCGAGCTCCTTGAGGTCGCGGCACAGCAGCGTCAGCAGGTGCTTCTCGTCGAGGCCGCGCAGCGCTCGCATGCGGTCGACGGCGGCCCTGTCGTCGAGGCGGCAGGCGAGCACGTAGCAGGCGTCGGTCGGCAGCGCGAGCAGCCCGCCTTCCTTCAGGACCGCGGCGGCCTGCTTGAGCAGCCGCGGCTGGGGGTGCGTCGGATGGACCTCGAAGCGCTGCGTCACCGGCGTTCCGGCGCCGCCGCCTCCGGCCAGTCGTGCCAGACCGGGGTCAGCGACTTCGGCAGCGGCGGCAGCGAGCCGAGGTCGTGCCGGCTCTCGCCGGGGCCGTGGAAGTCGGAGCCGCGCGAGGCCGCGAGGCCGAAGCGCTGCGCGACCGCCGCGTACTCGCCGTATTGCTCGGGCGTGTGGCTGCCGCTGACGACCTCGATCGCCTGCCCGCCCGCGTCGACGAACTCGCGCAGCATCTCGTCCATGCACAGGTCCGAGAGCCGGTAGCGGCCCGGGTGCGCCATCACCGCGACGCCGCCGGCCGCGCGGATCCAGCCGACCGCATCGGGCAGCTTCGCCCAGCGGTGCGGCACGAAGCCGGGCTTGCCCTCGACGAGGAAGCGGCGGAACACCTCGTCGACCGTCTCGCAGGTGCCGGTCTCGACGATGTAGCGCGCGAAGTGGCTGCGCGAGATCAGCTCGGGGTTGCCCGCGTACTTCAGCGCGCCCTCGTAGGCGTCCGGGATGCCCGCGCCGGCGAGCGATGCGGCGATCTCGTGCGCGCGGCCGTCGCGGCCGGTGCGGGTGCGCTCGAGGCCGGCGATCAGCCCCGGGTCGCGGTAGTCGATCCGCAGCCCGACGATGTGGATCGTCTCGCCGCCCCAGGTCACCGACACCTCGACGCCCGGCACGAAACGCAGGCCGATCTCCGCGGCGCGTGCCTGCGCGTCGGCGAGCCCGCTCACCTCGTCGTGGTCGGTCAGCGCGAGCACGTGAACGCCGTTGCGGTGGGCGCGCTCGACGAGGTCGGTGGGGGCGAGCGTGCCGTCCGACACCACCGAGTGGCAGTGCAGGTCGACGTTCGGACCCTGCGACCTGAACAGGCGATCAAGCATCGACGAACCCCTCGATCAGCGACGCCACCCGCTCGGGCTGGTCGTGGTGAAGCATGTGCCCTGCCCGCTCGACGGTCGCGCGCTCCAGGCGCGGGATCGCGCGCAGCCGCTCGCGGTAGGCGTCGGTGTTCACGAAGCGGTGCCAGGTGTCCGTCTCGGACGCGGCGACCAGCAGCACCGGCGCCTCGATCGCGCGCCACGACGCGAGGATCTCGTCGACGCGGTACAGGTACGGGTTCACGCGCTTGTGCGCCGGGTCGCCGAGCAGCTCGAAGCGGCCCGACGCGTTCGGCGCGGACCAGTGCCCGGCGAGCCAGCGCGCCTTGTCCAGCGGCAGCCTCGGGTTGGTCTTCACGAGGCGCTCGGCGACCTCGTCGCGGGTCGCGTAGTCGCGCATCCGCGCCGGCGCCTTCAGCTCGTCGAGCCACTCGCGCAGCCGCTGCGGCGCCTGCGACGGCTCGGTCTCGCGCATCCCGAAGCCCTCGAGGTTCACCAGCCGGCGCACGCGCGCGGGGCGCACGCCCGCGTAGACCATCGCGACGTTGCCGCCCATGCTGTGGCCGACCAGGTCGACCGCGAGACCGGGCAGCCACGCGTCGAGCAGCGCGTCGAGGTCGCCGAGGTAGTCGGGGAACCAGTAGGCGTCGGCCTCGGGCCGGGCGGTGAGCCCGAAGCCGCGCCAGTCGGGCGCGATCACGTGGCGCTCGCGCGCGAGGGCGTCTACGACGAACTGGAACGAGGCCGAGACGTCCATCCAGCCGTGCACCATGACCAGCGGTGGCGCCTCCGGATCGCCCCAGGTGCGCACGTGGTGACGCAGGCCGCGCGCGTCCGTGAAGGACGACCGCGCGGCGCGTCGAGGTCGATAGGTGTCGGTCATCGGTGGAACGAACCCGTGCAGCGCCGCAAGCCCTTGATTGTACGGGGCCGCCCGGGGGCACCCCGCGCAAGGCGTCACGCCCGCCACGGGTTTCCGACGGCCGGCGCGGGCGGCGCGCCGGCCCGCCGCTCACCCGAGGCGCAGCGGCACGAAGACCCGGGCGTCCTCGCGCTGGATCAGCAGCGCGACTTCGTCGCCGGCGGCCTTCACCCGGTCGCGCAGTTGCGCGACCGTCGCCACCGGCGCGCCGTTGACCGACAGGATCCGGTCCCCGGGGCGGATGCCGGCCTGCGCGGCCGGGCCGCCGGCCGACTCGACCAGCAGGCCGGCCGGCTCGCCCGCCCCCGCCTCGCCCGGGCGCAGCTCGCGGACCGAAAGGCCCAGCCGGGACGCGGCCGGCACCGCCGCCGGCTCCGCCTGCGCCGTGCGCACCGGCTCGGCGCCCCCGACCACGATCGACATCGTCTGCGGCCGCCGCTCGCGCAGCACCTCGAGCGACGCCCGCTGGCCGGGCTTCATGCCGGCCACCCGTGCCGGCAGTTCGGCCGAGCGGCTGATCGGCGCGCCATCGAGTGCGACGATCACGTCGCCGGTCTTCAGCCCCGCGGCCGCGGCCGGGCTGCCCGGCTCGACGCCGGTCACCAGCGCGCCGCGCGGCGCCTCCAGCCCGAACGCCCGGGCGAGCGACTGGTCCAGCTCCTGGATCGACACGCCGAAGCGCCCGCGCACCACCTTGCCGTGCTCGACGAGCTGCGCCTGGACCTGCGAGGCGACGTCGATCGGGATCGCGAACGACAGCCCCTGGAAGCCGCCGGTGCGCGAGTAGATCTGCGAGTTGATGCCGATCACCTCGCCGCGCGCGTCGAACAGCGGCCCGCCCGAGTTGCCCGGATTGACCGCGACGTCGGTCTGGATGAAGGGCACGTAGGTGTCGTCGGGCAGGCTGCGCGACTTCGCGCTGACGATGCCGGCGGTCACGGTGTTCTCGAAGCCGTACGGCGAGCCGATCGCGAGCACCGGCTCGCCGACCTTCACCCGCGACGGGTCGCCGAGGCGCACGGTGGGCAGCCCCTTCGCGTCGATGCGCAGCACCGCGACGTCGGTCTGCGGATCGAGGCCGACGAGCTTCGCGCGGAACTCGCGCCGGTCGGTCAGGCGTACGGTGATCTCGTCGGCGCCGTTCACCACGTGCGCATTGGTGAGGATCAGGCCGTCGGCGGCGACGATGAAGCCCGAGCCGAGGCCGCGCGCCTGCGGCGCGCCGCCGGGTTCGCCCTGGCCGCCGGGCCCGCGCGGGCCGCCGGGCCCGCGCGGGCCCTGCGCGCCGGGCGGCGCGAAGCGGCGCAGGCACTCGCGCAGCGCCTCCTCGGACGCGGCGTCCTGCGGACCGCGCGGCGCCTTGCCAGTGACGGACACGTTGACGACCGCCGGACCGTAGCGCTCGACGATCTCGGAGAAGTCGACCGCCGAGGCCCGCCCGGCGACGGCGGAGGCGGCAGGGGTCGCGAGAGCGGACGACGTCGCGGGCGCCGCGCTCACGGGCGAGACGGGGTTGCACGCGGCGAGCGTCGCCGCGATCGAGGCGGCGATCAGGCTTCGGACGAACGGGATGCGATGCATGGACGGCTCCTGGTCTGGGTCGTAATGGGGCTCGAAGGCCCGGTGCGACGCAGGATCGTCCGGCAGACTTAAGGGGGACTTAAGGGTGGCCGGGCCGCACCGCCACCGCCGGCCACCGGACCTCGGCGCGAAGCCCGCCGCCGTCCCGGTTCGCGAGCGTCGCGCGCGCGCCGTGGCGCTCGGCGATCCCGCGCACGATCGCGAGGCCCAGCCCGCTGCCCGTGCCGGTCGCGCCGCGCCCCCGGCGGAAGCGCTCGAACACCGCGTCGAGTTCGTCCGGCGGCAGCCCCGGGCCGCGGTCCTCGACCGCGAGCACGCCGTCGGCCGACACCGACACGTCGACCGAGGACCCGGCGGGCGCGTGGCGCAGCGCGTTGTCGACCAGGTTGTCGAGCAGGATGCGCAGCGCATCGGCGTCGCCGTCGACGACCACGTCCGCCGCATCCGCGAGCCCGAGGTCCACGCCGCGCGCCTCGGCGCCGACCGACGCGTCGACCACCGCAGCCCGCGCGAGCGCGGCGAGCGCGACCGGCGCCCGCGCGCCCGAGGCGGCGGCCTCGGGTTCCTGGCGCGCGAGCGTGAGCAGCTGCCCGACCAGCCGGTTCGCTCGGCGCAGCCCGGCACGCAGCTCGTCGAGCGCCGCGTCGCGTGCGCCTGCGTCGCCGGCGCGGCGCGCCGCCTCGGCCTGCAGCGTCACCGCGGCGAGCGGCGTGCGCAGCGCGTGCGCGGCGTCGGCGACGAAACCGCGCTGCGCGTCGATCGCGCCGCCCAGCCTCGCGAGCAGTCCGTTGAGCGCGCGCACCAGCGGCCGCAGCTCGTCATCGAGGCCCGAATCGTCGAACGGACGCAGCGCGTCGGCGTCGCGCGCCCCGGCGTCGCCCGCGAGGCGCCTCAGCGGCGCGAGGCCGCGGCCCAGGCCGATCCACAGCAGCGCACCCAGCAGCGGCAGCAGCAGGAGCAGCGGCGCCACCGTCGACACCGCCGTGCGCCAGGCGAGCGCGTCGCGCGCGGCGAGCGGCTGCGCGACCTGCACGACGCTGCCCGCGACCGGCACCGCGTAGACCCGCCAGCCGCCGCCCTCGCCGGGCACGTCCGAGAAGCCCGGACGGGCGAGCCCGGGCAGCGCAGTCACCGCGTGCGACGCGTAGATCCGAAGCCCCGACGCGTCCCAGATCTGGATCACCACGTCCCCGTCCGCGACCAGGCCGTCCAGCCGCGGCGGCGGCATCGGCCCGAGCGCGCGCGGCGGCACCGCCGACGCGATCCGCGCCATCTGGTAGTCGAGCAGCTCGCCGGCCTGCCCGCGGGCGCGCACGCCGACCAGCACGGTCGCGGCGACCAGCCCGAGCGCGAGGCCCGCACCGGTCCAGGCGAGCAGCCGGCGCCGCAGCGAGCTCACGGCGCGTCCGCCATCGTCCAGCCCACGCCGCGGACGTTGCGCACGACGCCCGGCCCGAGCTTGCGGCGCAGCGCATGCAGGTGGACCTCGACCGCGTTGCTGCCGATCGGCTCGTTCCAGCCGTAGAGCTTCTCCTCGAGCTGCGCGCGCGACAGCACGGCGCCGGGCCGGTCCATCAGCGCGCGCAGCAGCGCGTACTCGCGCGCCGACAGCGCGACCGGCGCGCCGTCGACGGTGACCCGGTGGGTCGCCGGATCGAGGCAGACGGCGCCCGCGCGCAGCAGCGGCTCGCTGCGGCCCGCGCGCCGTCGCAGCACCGCGCGGATCCGCGCGCCGAGCTCCTCGATCTCGAAGGGCTTGACGACGTAGTCGTCGGCGCCGGCGTCGAGCCCGGCGATGCGCGCCGCGACCGCGTCGCGCGCGGTGACCACGACCACCGGCGTCGCGTCGCCGCGGGCCCGCATCGCGCGCAGCAGCGCGAGCCCGTCGCCGCCCGGCAGCCCGAGGTCGAGCAGCACCAGGTCGCGCGGCTGCGCGCGCAGCGCGGTGTCCGCCTCGCCCGCGTCGCGCGCGCGGTCCACCGCGTAGCCGTCGCCGCGCAGCCCGCGCTCGACCGCGTCGCCGATCATCGGGTCGTCCTCGACGA
>JADCHE010000021.1 GCA_020248665.1 Burkholderiales bacterium
CGCCCGGCGCGCCGCCCCCGCCGCCGCCGACCTGGCGGTCGGGTTGAGCGGCCGCGGGCCGTCCGGCCCGCGCGCGCGATGGTGGTAGGCTCGCCGGCGACCGACCCGCTTCCGGAGACCGCCGATGAACCCCGAACGCTATCCGCTGCCCGCGCTCGACACGCTGCCCGACGACATCCGCGAGACGCTGCTCGCGGTCCAGCAGAAGGCCGGGTTCGTGCCGAACGTGTTCCTCAAGCTCGCACGCCGGCCAGCCGAGTTCCGCGCGTTCGTCGGCTACCACGACGTGCTGATGCTCAAGGAGGGCGGCAGCCTCACCAAGGGCGAGCGCGAGATGATCGTCGTGGCCACCAGCGGCGCGAACGACTGCCTGTACTGCGTCGTCGCGCACGGCGCGATCCTGCGGATCTACGAGAAGGCGCCGAAGCTCGCCGACCAGCTCGCGACCAACTGGCGCAAGGCCGACCTGACGCCGCGCCAGCGCGCGATGATCGGCTTCGCGATGAAGGTGGCGCTCGACTCGCGCGCGGTCGACGACCACGACTTCCGCGAGCTGCACGCGCACGGCTTCGACGACGAGGACGCCTGGGACATCGCCGCGATCGCGGCGTTCTTCGCGATGTCGAACCGGCTGGCGAACGCCGTCGGCATGATGCCGAACGACGAGTTCTACCTGATGGGCCGCGTGCCGCGCGACAGGAAGGCCTGACGGGTCATGCAGCCGGCGGGAGCGCGCGGCGCGCGCGCTCGCGGATCGCGGAGATGTCCGTGCCGGAGCCTC
This sequence comes from Burkholderiales bacterium, assembly GCA_020248665.1. Classification (GTDB taxonomy): domain Bacteria; phylum Pseudomonadota; class Gammaproteobacteria; order Burkholderiales; family Burkholderiaceae_E; genus UBA4615. The sequence continues at coordinate 782 of JADCHE010000021.1, forward strand.
CCGGGACGGGCCCGGGGGGCTGCGGGTGGCGAGGGCGGGGCACGCGGCTGCGACGGCCGTGCGCCCCGCGGGGCTCAGTCGCGGCCGCCGTCGACCGGCGTCGCCGCACCGGTGCGCTGCGCGACGAAGGTGCCCGCGGCGCCGTCCGCCGCACGCGTGGTGCCTTCGATGCGATCGCCTGCGACGCGACCGTCGTAGGAGCGCAGCACGCCCTTGTCGTCCATCAGCTCGAAGCCGAGCCGCTCGCCGGACAGCTTCACGTTGCGCATCCGGCCCTCGATCGATCCGAGCCGCATGGTGCCGGTCACCTGCTGGAAGGCCTGCGTGAAGTTGGCGGTCGCCTCGCTGGAGCCGCGCGCATCGGTCGTGGTCAGCTTCCAGCTGCCGCCGACCGAGGCCGGCACGATCCACAGGTAGCCCGGGCGTCCGTCGACGGTGCTGCTGTCGTCCGGCTCCCACGAGCCCATCGTGAACTGGTGCGTGACCAGGCGCGTGCCGGGCCGCATCTTCAGCAGCGTTGGGCGCAACTTGAGGTTCAGGCCGGGCAGCAGGTACATCGTGACGACGTTCGCGCTCGAGAAGTCGAACTGGAAGATGTCGCCCTGCTCGAATCGCGTGAGGTTCGCGACGCCGGCCTTCTCGGCATTGCGGCGCGCGAGCAAGACCATGTCGGGGTTGAACTCGACGCCGAGCGAGCGCGCCTTGAAGTCGCGCGCCGCGGCGATGACGATCTTGCCGTCGCCCGAGCCGAGGTCGACGACGAAGTCGTTCGGGGTCACCTGGGCCATCCGCAGCATGCGGTCGACGAGCGCGTCGGGCGTCGGCACCCATATCACGTCCTTGCCCTGCTGCCCGACCTGCGGGACGAAGTTCGGCGTGCCGGCGTTCTGCTGCGCGCGCGCGAGTTGCGGGAGCGCGAGCACCGGCGCCGCGGCGGCGAGGCGCAGCATCGCGCGGCGGTCGAGGCGGGGCGTCTGGACGGTGGTGTCTGACGGGTTCATCGGGGGTGCACCTGTCGGAGGAGGAGAGCGGAAGGCGGAGTATGCCGACGAATCGGATCCCGAGTGAACCGCCGTTCCGCGCGCGAGTCAGCCGGGCAGCGGCTCGACGGTCATGCCGGCGGCTGCGAGCCGGCGCGCGAGCACGTCGCCGAGCGCGGTCGCCGGCGTCAGCACGCCGCCCGTGCCGGCGATGCCGGGCAGCATGTCTGCGGGCCCGGCGAGCGCGAGGGTGGCCTCGCAGACGAACACCGTCGTCGCGCGGTTGCCCGGGTCGCCCCGGCCCGCGATCCGGCCGCGCACGAGATGTCCGCCCGCCGAGCGGCCGACGAGCTCGCAGCGGAACGAGCCCCCGTCCATGCTCGCCTCGGAGGGCCCTTCGCCGGGGGCGGGCACGAGGCGGCGCGCGAGCGCGCGCGCCGGCGCGAACCGCATCGACGCGCGGCCCACGCCGAAGCCGACCGCGAGGCCGGTCGCCGCGAGCGCGCCGACTCGGCCGCGGCCGACGCGCAGGTACTCCTGGTAGCGGAAGTCGCGGTCGTAGGCGGATGCGTCGCGGGCCGCGAGCAGCGCCGCGCTGCGACGGACCACGCGCGTGTTGACCGGCCCCATCACGAACGGGCCGAGCCAGGCGTCGAAGTCCGGGTCGTGCACCGGCAGCGCCGGGTCCGCGTGGGCGGCGCCGCCGCGCGGCGCGGTGCCTGGCGGGTTCAGCAGGAACGGGTCGGCGAAGCGCTCGGCCTCGCCCGCGTCCATCAGGTTGAGCGCCGACGCGAGCGTGCCGCCGTTGACGCCGCCGCGCATCGAGAAGCAGGCCCGCACCTCGACGCAGGGCTCGTCGAAGCGCTCGCGGATCGCGCTCGCGACGAGCCAGGCGCCGAGGTCCGAGGGCACGGAGTCGAAGCCGCAGCACGGCACGATGCGCGTGCCGTCGGCCGCCGCGCGCGCGTGGTGCCGGTCGATCAGCCGCCGCACCCACGGCGTCTCGCCGGTGATGTCGACGTAGTGCGTACGGTGCACGACGCAGGCGTCGACCAGCGCGTCGCCGTACAGCGCGAACGGCCCCGCGGTGCTGAGCACGACGCGCGCGTCGGCGGCGAGCGCCCCGAGCGCGTCGGCGTCGCGCGCGTCGGCCACGACGATGCCGGCGTCCGCCGCGCCCGGGCCGCAGGCCTCGCGCACGCGCTCGAGGCGCTCGGCCGAGCGGCCCGCGAGTGCCCAGCGCAGCCCGCGCGGCGCGTGGGCGGCGAAGTGCTCGACGGTCTGGCGGCCGACGAAGCCGGTCGCGCCGTAGAGCACGACGTCGAACGCGCGCGTACCCGCTGCGCGGCGTCGCGGTGACCGGGCGGCAGCGACGCGGGTGGCGCTCATCCGAGGCCGCGCGACATCGCGCCCCCGATGCGGCGCACCAGCCACTTCGGTATCGCGCGCGAGGCGAGCGTCGCCGCGAGGTTCAGCGCGCCCGGCACGTGGATCGTCTCGCCGCGCATGCAGGCCGCGTAGCCCTCGTCGGCGACCTGGTCGACGGTGCCGACCAGCGGCGCGGGCAGCGCGCCGAGCTTCGCGTTGGCGCCCGCGGCACCCTCGAGCATGTCGGTGCGCGTGATGCCGGGGCACAGCGCGGTCGCGGTGACGCCGGTGCCGCGCAGCTCCTCGGCGAGCGACTCGGTCAGCGACAGCACGAAGGCCTTGGTCGCCGCGTAGGTCGCGAGCGCCGGGATCGGCTGGAACGCGGCGATCGATGCGACGTTCAGCACGCGCCCTCGTCCGCGCTCGACCATGGGCGGCACGAAGCGCGCGACCAGCTGCACCAGCGCGCCGACGTTGAGGTCGACCATGCGCCGGTGCTGCGCCGGCGTCATGGTCGCGAAGGGGCCGTAGTCGAGCACGCCCGCGTTGTTGACCAGCACGTCGATCGGGCGGCGCGCGCGCCGCATCGCGTCGGCGAGCACACCGGGCGCATCCGGGTCGGACAGGTCCGCGGGGACTGCCCAGGCGCGTACGTCGTGCGCCGCCGAGATCTCGCGCGCGAGGCGGCGCAGTGCGTCCGCGCGACGCGCGACCAGCACCACGTCGTGGCCGCCGGCGGCGAAGCGGTGCGCGAGCGCCGCGCCGATGCCGGCGGACGCGCCGGTGACCAGCGCGATGCCGGCGGGGCCGGGCTCCTTCGCCGCGCGGCTCATCGCGCGGCCTCTGATGCGAGCCGTCCGGAATCGGCGTACAGCCAGCGCCGCGGCTCGCGCCGCTCGAACGGGCGCCATGCGCCCCCGGGCTGCGCGAGCCGGTCGGCGAGCGCATGGAGCGCGAGCGGGTTCATGCCGAGGACGGTGTGGATCGCCGGCACGACGACGTTCCCGGCCGCGGGCTCGACAGATGCGAGACCTTCCAGCGTCGGCTTCGGCAGGCTGGACGAAAGCATGCCGGCTGTGGTGGGTGCGGGTTCGGATGTCATCGGAATCCTCGGGTCGGGGCAGGGCGGACGCAGGTCGCAGGTGCCGACCGGACCGGAGGCCACGCGGCACGCCCGAGCCTCCCGTACCCCGAGACCCGCGAGGTCCGGACCGAAGCATACCCGTCCGATGCCACGCGCCGGCTTCGGGCAGGCGAGACGTCCTCGCCCGAGCGTGCGACCGCTTTCGCCATCCTAAGGAGACCACGAGACCATCACCGCGCGCGCTGGTCAACGCGGGCAGATCGGTTGGTCAGAACGGTCGCACCTCGTCACTTCGGGACTTTGTTCATTGCGATCGATCGCGGCGATCGGATACCGTGACCACTGTGAACAGCGCCGCCGACGCTGTCACTTCCTTGACCGGTCCAACGTGCAGATCCATCCGTTCTCGAGCATCGCCGTGCAGCACCAGGGAGTCCGAGTCGAGCAGAACGACTTCCCTGAAGCGTGCGCATGATGGAGATCATCGAGTCATTCCCGCTCGCACCTGTGCAGCAGGGCATGCTGTACCACCATCTCGCACATCCCGGCGCGGGCGTGGACATCGAGCAGATCGTCTGCACCCTCGACGAGGCGGTCGATCCGGAATGCATGCGCGCAGCTTGGTCTGGTGCGGCTCAGCGCCATCCCGCGATGCGCACCCGGCTGCGCTGGACCGGCCGGGAACGGCCGGTGCAGGAGGTCTGCGACACGGTCCACCTGAAGTTCGCGGTACACGATTGGCGCGACTCGCCGCCGGACGCGCTCGAGCAGCGTATCGCCGACTTGCTCGCGCTGGACCGATCGACCCCCTTCGACCTCGAGGAAGCACCGCCGGTGCGAGTCGCGCTGTACCGCACCGGCGACGCGCAGTGGTTGCTGCTCTGGACGCTGCACCACGTGCTGATGGACGGGCGTTCGTTCCCGCTCGTGCTGCGCGACGTGTTCGCGTTGTACGACGCGTCGCGCGAGGGTCGTCTCCTCGCGCTCGAACCGACCCGGTCGTTCCGTGCGCATGTCGAGTGGATCGAGCGTCGCGACGCACGCGCGGATGAGTCGTTCTGGCGAGCATCGCTCGCGGGGCTCGACGTACCGGTTGCGCTGCCCATCCTGCGGGGCTCCTCCTGCGAGCGACCGCCCGGCGACGAACGCGGAGAGCGGTGGGCGCTGCTCGGCGAAGATGAGACGGCCGCGCTCGCGGCGCTCGCTCGCGCGCACAGCGTGTCGCTCGGCGTCGTGGTCCGTTCGGCCTGGGCAATCGTGCTGCAGCGCTACAGCGGCGAATCGAAGGTCGTGTTCGGAGTGACTCGTGCCGGACGCGGTACGGACCCCGACCTCGCGCGGATCGCGGGCACGTTCATCACGACGCTGCCGCAGGTCGTCGAGATCGACGCCGGCACTACGATCGATGCGCTGCTGGCGGCGCTGCGCACGCAGGACCTCGCGATCCGACCGCACGAGCATGCCAGCCTCGCGGACCTGCAGGCCTGGAGCGGATTGCGAGCCGGGCAGTCGCTGTTCGACACGCTGGTCATCTACGACCGCGCGCCGCTCGATGAGGTGATGCGCGCCGGCGGCGACGCGCGTCGTCGCTTCCGCCTTCACGACCGTACGCACCTGCCGCTGACGCTGTACGCCTACGGCGAGCCGACGCTCCGGCTCGACCTGGTGTACGACCGCGATCGCATCGACGACGACGCCGTCGAGCGGCTGCTCGGACACTTGCGCACGCTGCTCGAGGCCCTGCCCCGTGCCGGGCGCCAGACGGTATCGCGGTTGCCGATGCTGACCGCCGCGGAGCACGAGGCGCTGCGCATCGACCGCGCGTCGACCGCGAGGCCTGTGGAGACCGACGCGCGCGTGCACGAGCTGATCGCCCGCGCAGCTGCGGCGTCGCCCGATGCCATCGCGATCGCCGCCGACGGACGGGAGGTCAGCTTTGCGGTGCTCGACGCCCGAGCGAACCGGCTCGCGCGGCGCCTGCAGGCGCTGGGCGTCGGTCCGGACACGATCGTCGGCGTGAACATGTCGCGCTCGATCGAACTCGTCGTCGCGATGCTCGGCACGCTGAAGGCGGGCGGGGCCTACCTGCCGCTCGACCCCGCTTTCCCGCCGGATCGGCTCGCGTTCATGCTTCGCGACGCAGGGGCGGCCGTGCTGCTCGGCGATGCGTCGACGCGCGGACAGCTCGATGCCGACGAGATCCCGACGATCGAGCTCGACGAGCGCGATTGCGCGCTCGCGGACGTGGACCACGGTCCGGTGGCGGATGCATCGCGACCCGACAGCCTGGCCTACGTGATCTACACCTCCGGCTCGACCGGCCGGCCCAAGGGGGTCATGGTCGAGCACCGCAACGTCGCGAACTTCCTCGTCGGCATGGACGAAGCGGTGCCGAGGGACGGCAGCGACACCTGGCTCGCGGTCACCAGCGTGTCGTTCGACATCTCGGTGCTCGAGCTGCTGTGGACATTGTCGCGCGGGATCACCGTCGTGATCGCCGGTGCGCTCGACGACGACGAGCGCGAGGAGTCGGGCGCGCCGTCGCGCACGCTCGACTTCAGCCTCTTCTACTTCGCGAGCGACGATGGCGGGACGGGCCGGGACCGGTATCGCCTGCTGCTCGAGGGTGCGAAGTTCGCGGACACCCGTGGATTCAGCGCCGTCTGGACCCCGGAGCGCCACTTCCACGCGTTCGGCGGAATCTTCCCGAACCCCTCGGTGACCGGGGCCGCAGTGGCCGCGCTGACGCGCAACCTGGCGGTGCGCGCGGGCAGTGTCGTGCTGCCGCTGCACCATCCGCTGCGCGTGGCCGAGGAGTGGGCGATCGTCGACAACCTCACCGATGGCCGTGCCGGCATCGCGTTCGCCTCCGGATGGCAGCCGAACGACTTCGTCCTCGCCCCCGATCGCTATGCGGACCGGCAGGCGTCGATGTTCCGCGACATCGACACCGTGCGAAGGCTGTGGCGGGGCGAGGCCGTGCGCTTGCCGAACGCGAAGGGCGATCTGGTGGAGGTGCGCACGATGCCGCGCCCGGTCCAGCCCGAGTTGCCCGTCTGGGTGACGACCGCAGGCAGCCTGGACACCTACGTGGGCGCGGCCCGCGCCGGGGCGCACGTGCTCACGCACCTGCTCGGCCAGACCGTCGAGGAGCTGCGCGCCAAGATCGCGGCCTACCGCAGTGCGTGGCGGGACGCCGGTCACCCCGGCGAGGGGGCGGTCGCGCTGATGGTCCACACGTTCGTCGGCGACGACGAAACCGAGGTCCGTGAGACCGTGCGCGGACCGATGAAGCGCTACCTGGGCAGCGCGGTCAGCCTCGTGCGTGGTTTCGCCGACAGCTGGACCGCCTACAAGCGCGGCGCGGGCGAAGCGGGCCGCCCGGTCTCGGGGGCGATCGAGGCGCTCTCGCCGCAGGAGCTCGACGACCTGCTCGACTTCGCGTTCGAGCGCTACTACCAGAGCAGCAGCCTGCTCGGCACGCCGGACAAGTGCCTGCGGCTCGTCGAATCGCTGCGGGCCGCCGGGGTCGACGAGATCGCGTGCCTGATCGATTTCGGCGTCGACCACGACCGCGTGCTCGCGATGCTCGAGCGCCTCGACGTCGTCAGGCGCCGTGCCTGCGAGTCGGTGCGGCGGCCCCGATCGCTGCCCGAACAGGTCGAGGCCTACGGGGTCACCCACCTGCAGTGCACGCCCTCGATGGCGAGGATGCTGCTTGCCGCGCCGCGTACCCGTTGCGCGATCGGCGCGATCCGTCACATGCTGCTCGGCGGCGAGGCGCTGGCTGCGGACCTCGCTCGCGACGTGCTCGCGGCAGGCGTGCGCACGGTCACCAACATGTACGGTCCGACCGAGACGACGGTCTGGTCGACCTGCTGGCGCTTCGATCCGTCGGATCCGGCCGCCATCTCTCCGATCGGGCGGCCGATCGCGAACACGCATGTCGTCATCGCCGACCCGAACGGCGAGCCGGTGCCCGTCGGCGTCGTCGGCGAGCTGCTGATCGGCGGTCAGGGCGTGGTGCGCGGCTATCTCGGCCGGCCCGAGCTGACCGCGGAGCGCTTCGTCCCGGATCGGGCGTTCGGCGGAACCGGAGCCCGCGCGTACCGGACCGGCGACCTGGTGCGCGCCCGTGCGGACGGCACGCTCGATTTCGTCGGGCGCATCGATCACCAGGTGAAGGTCCGCGGCTACCGCATCGAGCTCGGCGAGATCGAGGCGGCGCTCCGGGAGCGGCCGGACGTTGTCGACGCGGTGGTGGTCGCGCGCGAGGACGCAGCCGGGGATCGGCGCCTCGTCGCCTACCTCGTGGCGCCAGCGCGGCCCGGGCCGAACACGATTCGCGAGTCGCTCGCCACACGGCTTCCGGAATACATGCTGCCGTCGGCGTACGTGTTCCTCGACGCGTTCCCGCTCACGCCGAACCGGAAGGTCGACCGCAACGCGCTGCCGGCGCCCGACGCGATCGCCGCAGGCCCGGCGACGCCCCGCGTGGCGCCCGCAGGCGGGCTGGAGTCGCGGATCGCGGCGATCTGGGCCGAGGCGCTGAACCGGCCCGAGGTCGGTGTCCTCGACAATTTCTTCGATCTCGGCGGGCACTCGCTGCTGGCGGTGCGTCTGCTCGGGCGACTGCGCGCGCTGACCGAGCGCGAGCTGCGCGTGACCGACGTGTTCCGGTATCCGACCGTGCGGGCGTACGCCGCATTCCTCTCGCAGGACGGAGCGGCCGAGGCGGGCGCGACGACGACGCCCGAGGGCGACGTCCGCGGCGCAGGTCGCCGCGCGGCGCTCGCCGACCGCCGCCAGCGTCGCGTCGCACGGGAGGCCCGTTCGTGAGCGGGCGCGACGAAGCTCGGCACGGCCGGGGCGCGGCCGGAGAGGGCCGGCCGCATGGCGACGAAGGCGATGCGTCGCGCCTGGACATCGCGATCGTCGGGATGGCGGGCCGCTTTCCCGGCGCACGTGACCTCCGGACCTTCTGGGCGAACCTGCGCGACGGCGTGGAGTCTCTGGTCGACTTCGACGACGACGCGCTTCGCGCGGCCGGCGTGCCCGACGCGGTGCTGCGCGATCCCCTGTACGTCAAGCGCGGAGCAGTGCTCGACGACGTCGAAGGGTTCGATGCGGAGCTGTTCGGCTTCACCCCGAGGGACGCGGCGGTGCTCGATCCGCAGCACCGCCACTTCCTCGAGTGCGCCTGGGCGGCGCTCGAGGATGCGGGGCACATGCCGCGCGACTTCGGCGGGACGATCGGCGTCTACGCCGGCGTCGGAATGGGATCCTACCTGGCGTTCAACCTGCTGCCCGACCCGGCGCTGATGGCCTCGATGGGCCTGTTCCTCGTGCGGCACACCGGCAACGACAAGGACTTCCTCGCCACGCGCGTGTCGTATGAGCTGGACCTCACCGGTCCGAGCGTGAACGTGCAGACCGCGTGCTCCACCTCGCTGGTCGCGGTTCACCTCGCGGTGCAGGCGCTCCTCAACGGCGAGACCGACATGGCGCTCGCCGGCGGTGCGACGATCGAGCTGCCGCACCGCCGCGGCTACCTGTACAAGGAAGGCGAGATCCTGTCGCGCGACGGGCGCTGCCGCGCATTCGACGCGAGTGCCGGCGGCACTGTCTTCGGCAGCGGGGCCGGGATCGTCGTGCTGCGCCGGCTCGCCGACGCGCTCGCCGACGGCGACACCATCCGCGCCGTGATCAGGGGCTCGGCGATCAACAACGACGGCGCATCGAAGGTCGGCTACCTGGCCCCCAGCGTCGACGGTCAGGCCCGCGCGATCGCCGAGGCGCTCGCGGTCGCCGACGTGGATCCCGAGACGATCGGCTACGTCGAGGCGCACGGCACGGGGACCTCGATCGGCGACCCGATCGAGGTGGCGGCGCTGACCCAGGCGTATCGAGCGCACACCGACCGGCGCCAGTACTGCGCGATCGGTTCGCTCAAGCCCAACATCGGTCACCTCGACACCGCGGCCGGCGTCGCGAGCCTCATCAAGACCGTGCTCGCGCTCGAGCACCGACAGATCCCCCCGACGCTGCACTTCCGCACGCCCAACCCGGAATGCCGGTTCGAATCGAGCCCCTTCTTCGTCAACGCGACGCTGCGTGACTGGACGCCCATCGACGGCGTGCGCCGCGCGGGCGTCAGCTCGCTCGGAGTCGGTGGCACCAACGCGCACCTGATCGTCGAGGAGGCGCCGCGCGTTCCGGCGCGCAGCGCGCGGCGCCGGACCCAGCTGCTGCTCGTCGACGCGCGGACGACCGAATCGGTGCAGGAGGCGGCGCTCGACCTCGCCGCGCACCTCGAGTCCGAGCCCGAGCTGCAACTCGCCGACGTCGCGTGGTCGCTCCAGGTCGGCCGTCGCAGCATGTCGCGCTCGTTGGTGGTGGTCGCCGACGACGCGGCGGGCGCCGCGGCCGCGCTTCGCGCCTGCGGTCCGGCCGACATGCTCGACGGGGTGCGGGACGGTGTGCGACGCGAGGTCGCGTTCATGTTCGCCGGGGGTGGCGCGCAGTACGCGGGCATGGGGCGCGCGCTGCATGCGGCCGAGCCGGTGTTCCGCGAGGCGCTCGACGAATGCCTGCGCCTGATCGCGCCGCAGCTCGACACGGACCTCGCGGCGCTGCTGTTCCCGGCGCCGGGCGAGGTCGAGGCCGCGCAGCGCGAGCTCGAGCGCCCCTCGCGGGCGCTGCCGGCGCTGTTCGCCGTCCAGTACGCCCAGGCGCGGCTCTGGATGTCGTGGGGCGTACGGCCCTCGGCGATGATCGGCCACAGCATGGGCGAGTACACCGCCGCATGCCTCGCCGGCGTGCTGACGCTCGCCGACGCGCTCGCGCTGGTCGCGTTCCGCGGCCGGCTCTTCGAGCGCGTGCCGCCGGGGGCGATGGTCAGCGTGCCGCTCGCGGCCGACGCGCTGCGCCCGCTGCTCGGCCAGGGGCTCTCCCTGTCGGCGGCGAACGCACCAGGACTGTCGGTCGCAGGCGGCCCGGTCGCGGCGATCGACGCGCTCGTCGCGCGCCTGGCCGGGCTCGGGATCGAGTCCCGCCGCGTGCACATCTCGGTGGCCGCGCACTCGTCGATGCTCGATCCTTTCCTCGACGAGTTCGGCCGCTTCGTCGCGGGCTTCGCGCTCGGCACGCCGTCGATCCCGATCGTCTCGAACCTGACCGGCACGTGGCTGACCGACGCGCAGGCGCGCGACCCTGCCTACTGGGTGCGCCACCTGCGCGATACCGTGCGCTTCGCCGACGGCCTGGCGACGCTGGCGCTCGAGGACGACAGTGTCCTGCTGGAGGTCGGCCCCGGCCGCACGCTCGCCTCGCTCGCGCGGGCCCGCGAGGATGAAGTCGCGCGGCGCGTGGCGATCACCTCGATGCCGCATTCGGAGGAGACGGGCGCGAGCGCCTCGGACGCGATGCTGCGTGCCGTGGGACGCCTGCGCGCGGCGGGCGCGTCGATCGACTGGCGCGCCTTCCACGACGGCGAGCCCCGGCGACGGGTGCCGCTGCCCACCTATCCCTTCGAGCATCGGCGCCACTGGATCGACGCGCCCGCCGCGGTCGCCGCCGAGGGTGCGACTCCGACCGGCGATGCCGCGGCGGAGGCGCCGCTCGAGGAGAGGTTCCACCAGCCCGCCTGGCAGCCCGCGCCCCCGCCCACGCCGCCGGACGCGAGCCGGGCGCGACCGCGCCTGCTGCTGCTGTGCGGCGGTGGTCCGCTCGACGCGGCGGTGCGCGCGGCGGCGACCGCGGTTGCGCGCGAGGTGGTGACCGTCGAGGCCGGCGCGGCCTTCGAGACGGTCTCCGCCGGGCACGTCCGGATCCGTGTCGAGGAGCGCGCCGATCACGCGCGGCTGTTCTCGATGCTCGCCGCGCAGGGAGCGCGGCCTGACGCGATCGTCGACCTGCTCGACCTCCGCGATGCACCGGCCGACCCCGAGGCGCAGGACCCGGACCGCGCCTTCGCGGTCCGTCTCGCGCTGATCCAGGGTCTCGCCGATGCCGACTGCGCCGAGGATGTCGCGTGGGTGGCCGCCGCGGCGCACCTGCACCTCTTGCCCGGCGACGAACGTGTCGTCCCGTCGCGCGCGCTCGCGCTCGGCGTGCTGACCGTCGCGCCGCAGGAGTGGCCCGGCGTGCGCTGCACGAGCGTGGACGTGGGTCTCGATCGGGTCGTCGACCGCGACGCGCTCGCGCGCCGCGTGCTCGCCGAGGCGATCGAGCCGGCGACGCCGCCGCGGGGGGGCGCCCGGATCGTCGCGTTGCGCGGTCCCGATCGCCTGATTCGGGGCTTCGCCCCGACCCGGCTCGTGCCGGACGCGGGCACTCGAGCGGTCCTCCGCACCGGCGGTGCTTACCTGATCACCGGCGGTCTCGGTGGTGTCGGGCTCGCGCTCGCCGAGCACCTGCTGTCGGCGTACGGCGCGAGGGTGACGCTCGTCGGGCGCCGCGCCGAGCCGGGGCCGGACGATCCGCGCCGCGCCCGCCTCGACGGCCATGCCGCCGCCGGCTCGGGTTCCGCGGCATGGCGCTACGTGCAGGGTGACGTGTCCGATCCGGAGCGGGCCCGCGCGGTGGTCCGCGAGGCGATCGAGGCGTCGGGTGGGCTCGACGCGGTCTTCCACGCGGCGGGCGTGCTCGACGATGCGCCGCTGATGGACAAGTCGCTGGTCGGGGCGCGCGCGGTCATGGGTCCGAAGGTCGCGGGCACGTCGGCGCTCGCCGCGGCGCTCGATGCGCTCGCGCCGGGCGCCTGTCCGCTGGTGCTGTTCGGCTCGATCAGCGCCTACGCCGGGCTCGCGGGCCAGGCCGACTATGCGGCCGCGAACGCCTACCTGGCCGCGTTCGCCCAGCAGCGCGCGCGACGCGCGGGACGGCCGACGATCGCGATCGCGTGGCCGGCGTGGCGCGAGGTGGGCATGACCGCGGAGCTCGAGCGTGCGCTGCAGGGGCAGGGCGACGACGACGAGCACGTGCATCCGCTGCTGGGCCGCTGTGTCGCCCGGGCGCGGGGGCGGGCCGACTTCGTGATCGAGCTCGACGCCCGCGCGCACTGGGTGCTCGACGAGCATCGCGCCCGAGGCGGCGTCGCGCTGCTGCCCGGATCCGCCTACGCCGAGATCGCGCGGGCGGCGTTCGCGCGGGAACGCGGGCTGCGCCGCGACGATCCGGCGGTGACGCTCGAGGACGTCGCATTCGTCTCCCCCTTCGTGGTCGGGGACGATGCGCCCCGCGAGCTGGGCCTCACGCTCGCCGAGCGCGACGATGCGACCGAGTTCGGGTTCTGGAGCACCGGGGCCGACGGGCGGCGCGTCGAGCACGCGATCGGCGCGCTGCGCACGACCGAGCTCGTCCGCCGGTCGCCGTTCCCGCTCGACGAGGCGCGCCGTGCATGCGAGGCGCCGTCGGCTCGAGTGTCCGGGCACGACCACCATCGGCACATCGCGTTCGGGCCGCGCTGGGGGGCGCTCGCGGCGAAGGCGATCGCCGACGGCCGTGCGTTCCTGCGGCTCGACATGCCTCGGGCGTACGAGCAGGAGGTGTCGAGTTTCGGGCTGCACCCCTCGCTCTTCGACCTTGCCTGCGGCAGCGCGCTCGAGCTGCTGCCGGGGCACGATCCCCGGACCGACTTCCTCGTGCCCGTCGGATTCGCGCGCGCCGAGATCGCAGCGCCCTTGCCGGCGCGAGCATGGTGCGCGGTGACCTTGCGGCCGACGGGCGATGCGGGCACCGGCCACGATCTCGCGGTCTTCGACGTGCAGATCGCCGACGACGAAGGACGCATCGTCGCGACCGTCGATGAGTTCACGATGAAGCGCCTCGTCGACCTCGGGCCGCTGGAGGCAGCGGAGGGCGCGCCTGCGCGGGCCGGGGCGGCGCGTACGGGTGCCGACGAGCGCGTGCTCGCGGCGGTGCGCTCGACCCTCGGGCTCGGCACCTCGGTCGCCGATGGCCTCGATGCGCTCGAGCGCATCGTCGGGGCGGGCGGACCACCCGAGCTCGCGGTCTCGTCAAGACCGCTGCATGTCGTGCTCGAGCGGTTGCGCGGACTGTCGTCCGCACCCGGCCCCGGTGGCGCCGGGCCCTCCACCGGTGCCGCCACCGCGCCGCGCGACCCGAACCTCGGTCGCCTGGAGACCGCGCTTCGCGGACACCCGGCGGTGGCCGACGCGTACGCGGTGGCCGGCACGCGTCGAGGCGAGCGTCGGGTAGTGGTCTTCTTCGTCCACCGTCGGGCCGAGGAGGCGACGGTCACCGAGCTGCGACGCTTCGTGAAGGGAAAGGTCGACATGGACTGGGTGCCGCGCGAGTTCGTCGAGCTCGACGCGCTGCCCCGCGGCGCCCGGGGCGAGATCGACGCGGCCGCGCTCCCGGATCCGTTCTCCGACGACGACGGGCACGTCGCGCCGCGTACCCCGACCGAGAAGCTGATCGCCGACATCTGGCAGGACGTGCTTGGCGTCAAGCGCGTCGGCCTGCACGACAACTTCTTCGACATCGGCGGGCACTCGCTGCTCGCGATCCGGGCCATCACGGCCGTGCGGCGGCGCACCGGCGCCCAGCTCAACCAGGCCATCATGGTGCTGCAGACCCTCGAGCAGGTGGCTCGCGAATGCGATCTGAGGGCGAGGCCCGCATGAACATCCGATCCGTCCCTGGGGGCCCCCGATGACTCCGATGTTCTTCGGCACGTCGGGTCGCGCGCTGTTCGGCGTCTACCACCCCCCCACCGGCGAGCGCGAGCGCGAGCTCGGTGTCGTGCTGTGCTACCCGTTCGGCCACGAGTACATGAGAGCCCATCGCGCGTTCCGCCAGCTCGCGATGCTGCTGGCGCGCGACGGCTACCCGGTGCTGCGCTTCGACTACTCGGGCACCGGGGACTCGGCTGGGGACGCCGAGGACGCAACGATCGCGCGATGGCGCGAGGACGTGTCGACCGCGATCGAGGAGCTCGAGGACACGGCAGGTGTCGAGCGCGTCGCGCTGGTCGGCCTTCGCCTGGGTGCGGCGGTCTCGGTCCTGGCGGCCGCCTCTCGCGGGGACGTCGAGCGGCTCGTGCTGTGGGACCCGGTGGTCGACGGCGGGGACTACCTGCGCGAGCTGCTCGAGGCGCGCTGCGAGTGGGACACCGGCGGAGCGGGCTCGTCGGTCTCCGTCGGTCCCGGCCGACCCCCGACCGTCCACGGCTTCGTCCTCGGCGACGCGATGGCCGCCGACCTGCAGCGCCTGTCGTTGCTCGAGACGCAGCGCCCGGCGTGCAACGGCCTGCGCATCGTCGTCGCGCGTCCGCGCAGCGACTACGACGCGCTCGCCGCTCACCTGTCGACGCCGCAGATGCCGCTGCGCGTGGAGTGCGAGCCGGCGCCCGACAACTGGGGCGAGGTCGACCATTTCGGTTCGGTGCTGGTGCCGCAGCAGCTGATCCGATGCATCGTCAATTCGTTCTGAACGCGTAGGAGGCTCCAGGCGTGCGGGAGAAAGTGCTCACCTTCGGCGAGGGCAAGGGGCTCGTGGGCGTGCTGGCACTCCCCGAGGCGAAGTCGTCGCAGCCCGATCGGCGCCCGCCCGGCATCGTCCTTCTGAATTCGGGCATCCTGCATCGCACCGGCGCGTCGCGCATCCACGTGCGGCTCGCGCGCCGGCTCGCGGATGCGGGCTATCCGTCGCTGCGGATGGACTTCTCCGGAATAGGCGACAGTCTGCCCCGGCGCGACGACCTGCGCTTCGAGGAGAGTGCGCCGCTCGAGGTCATCGAGGCGATGAACCGGATGGAGGCCCTCGCCGGCTGCGAGACCTTCGTGCTGTTCGGCCTGTGCTCGGGCGCCGACGTCGCGATCCAGTGCGCGCCTCGGGATCGCCGCGTGGTCGGGATCGTGCATCTCGACGCAATCGCCTACCGGACCGCGCAGTGGTACCTGAGGCACTACTGCTCGCGCGCGCTGCGGCTCGGCCCCTGGCTCCGTTTCGTCCGACGCAGCGCCCGCTCGCTGTTGACGCGCGCACGTCGCGGCGAGCGGGAGGAGCCTGACCCGGAGATCCAGCAGACCCCGACCTACGTCCGCGAGTTCCCTCCGCGCGCCGAGTTCGAGCAGACCCTCGTCGAGCTCGCCAGTCGCGGCGTCCAGCAGCTCTTCATCTACACCGGCGGCATGCAGTCGAGGCTCAACCACCGTGGCCAGTTCGAGCGCTCGTTCCGGCGCGTCGACTTCCGGGGCACGCTCAGCGTCGAGCACTGGCCCGAGGCCGATCACATCTTCCGGGGCAGGGCGTACCAGGACAGACTGATCGAGACCGTGTTCGGCTGGCTGGACGATCGCTTCCCGCTGCTGGACCACGCGGATCGGCCCGCCGCGCTTCAGGCCGGCAGGGCGACCGCCTGATCCGGACCGCTGGCCGGTGGCCGGCTCACATCAGGATGATGTCGTACTGCTCCTGAGAGTACAGCGATTCGACCTGCAGCGAGATCGGCTTGCCGATCGCGTCGCCCACCGCGGCGAGGTGCTGCGCCTCCTCCTCGAGGAAGAGGTCGATCACCGCCTGCGAGGCGAGGATGCGGAACTCGCGCGGGTTGAACTGGCGCGCCTCGCGCTGGATCTCGCGCAGGATGCCGTAGCAGACCGTGCGCGCGGTCTTGGTCGCGCCCTTGCCGCCGCAGGTCGCACAGGGCTCGCACAGTACGTGCGCGAGCGACTCGCGGGTGCGCTTGCGGGTCATCTCGACGAGCCCGAGCGAAGTGAAGCCGTTGACCGAGGACTTGGTGCGGTCGCGGGCGAGCGCGCGGCGCAGTTCGGCGAGCACCGTGTCGCGGTGCTCGGCGCTGCCCATGTCGATGAAGTCGATGATGATGATGCCGCCGAGGTTGCGCACGCGCAGCTGGCGCGCGATCGCGTGGGCGGCCTCGAGGTTGGTGCGGAAGATCGTGTCGTCGAAGTTGCGCCCGCCGACGTAGCCGCCGGTGTTGACGTCGATCGTCGTCATCGCCTCGGTCTGGTCGATGATCAGGTAGCCGCCGGACTTCAGGTCGACGCGCCGGGCGAGGGCGCGCTCGAGCTCCTCCTCGACGCCGTGCAGGTCGAAGAGCGGCCGCTCGCCGCCGTAGCGCCGCAGCTTGCCGACGAGCGCCGGCATGTAGATCCGGGCGAACTCCTGCAGCTCCTCGAGCGCGGCCGGTGCGTCGACGACGACGCCGCCGGTCTGCTCGGTCGCGACGTCGCGCAGCACCCGCTGCACGAGCGAGAGCTCCTGGTAGAGCAGCACCGGCGCGACGCCGGCCTTGCTGCCGTCGAGGATCTGGCGCCAGCGCTTGCGCAGGTATTCGATGTCGGCGAGCAGCGCGGCCTCATCGGCTTCCTCGGCCATCGTGCGCACGATGAAGCCGCCCTTCTCGTCGGCGGGCATCAGCCGCTGGATCTTCTCGCGCAGCTGCGCGCGCTCGGCCTCGCTGCCGATCCGCTGCGACACGCCGATGTGCGGGTCCTGCGGCAGGTGCACGAGCAGCCGGCCCGCGATGCTGATCTGCGTCGACAGCCGCGCGCCCTTGGTGCCGATCGGGTCCTTGATCACCTGTACGAGCAGCGGCTGGCTCTCGTAGAGCAGCTTCTCGATCGGCACCGGATGGCCGTTGCCGCGCGATTGCCAGAGGTCGGCGACGTGCAGGAACGCCGCTCGGTCGAGGCCGATGTCGATGAAGGCCGACTGCATGCCGGGCAGCACGCGGGAGACCTTGCCGAGGTAGACGTTGCCGACCAGCCCGCGCGTGGCCGCGCGCTCGAGGTGCAGCTCCTGGACTGCGCCCTGCTGCACGAGCGCGACCCGCACCTCGAACGGGGTGACGTTCACCAGGATGTCTTCGGTCATCGGGCGGCGTCGGGTCCGGTGGGGGCGTGCCGCAGCAGCACGAGCTCTCGCCTCAGCAGCGTCGTCGTCTCATGCAGAGGCAGGCCCATGATACCGGAGTGGCTGCCCTCGATCCGGCGCACGAACGCGGCCGCGCGGCCCTGGATCGCGTACGCGCCCGCCTTGCCGCGCGGCTCGCCGGTGGCCACGTAGGCGTCGACGTCGTCGGCGTCGAGCCGCGCGAAGCGCACCCGCGAGACATGGGTCGCGCGCTCGATCCGCGCGCCGCGCACGACCGCCACCGCGGTCAGCACGCGGTGCCCGCGGCCCGAGAGCAGCCGCAGCATCCGCTTCGCGTCGTCATCGTCGAGCGGCTTGCCGAGGATCGTGCCGCCGACGGCGACCGTGGTGTCGGCGACGAGGATCGGCGCGTCGCGCAGGCCGCGCGCGACGCGCCGCTCGCGGGCAGCGTGCGCCTTCGCGAGCACGACGCGCTCGACGTACTGCGTCGGCGACTCGCCGGCGCGGACCGCCTCGAGCGCCTCGGCGTCCTCGTCGGGGCCGGGCGCGAGCAGCCGGAAGGGCACGCCGACCTGGCGCAGCAGCTCCTGGCGGCGCGGGCTCTGCGATGCGAGCCAGACGAACACCGCGGCGGGGTCGATGGACGGGCAGGGCGGGGCGGCGTCGGTCATTCGCGGTGGTACGGATGGCCACCCGCGATCGTCCACGCGCGGTAGAGCTGCTCGGCGAGCAGCGGGCGCACCAGCGCGTGCGGCAGGGTCAGCGACGACAGCCTCAGGCTTTCCTCGGCCTGGCCCTTCAACGCCGGGTCGATGCCGTCGGGTCCGCCGATCACGATCGCGACCGGCCGCGCGTCGCGCTGCCACGCGAGCAGCCGCTCGGCGAGGCGTGCGCTGGTGAGGTCGGCGGCACGCTCGTCGAGCACCACGAGGCGCGCACCCGCGGGCAGCGCCTCGCGGATGCGCTGCGCCTCGCGCGCCATGCAGCGCGCCGCACCCCCGCCCGACTCGCGCGGCTCGGCCTTGACCGGCTTCCAGTCGATCCGCAGCTCGGGCGGCATGCGCTTCGAGTAGGCGTCGACCGCGACGTCGACCCAGCCGGGCATGCGCGTGCCGACCGCGATCACGCGCAGCAGCATCGGGGGCCGCGCGCGCCCGGCGCTCAGGCCGCGGCGCGACCGAGGCCGCCCGCGCCGAGCTTGACCCGGACCGGCTTGCCGCCCCAGATCTCCTCGAGGTTGTAGTACGCGCGGATGTTCGGCTGCATGATGTGCACGACCACGTCACCGAGGTCGACCAGCACCCACTCGCCGGTGTCCTCGCCCTCGACCGAGATCACGTCGCCGCCGCGCTCCTTGACCTTGTCGCGCACGCTCGCCGCGAGCGCACGCGTCTGCCGGTTCGAGGTGCCGCTCGCGATGACGACGCGGTCGAACAGGCTGGTCAGCTCGGTGGTGTTGTAGACCCGGATGTCCTGCGCCTTGACGTCCTCGAGGGCGTCGACCACCACCCGCTGCAGCTTCTTGATGTCCATCCGTTCAGGTTCCTTGGAGCCGTCGGTACAGCCCGTTCGTTTCAATATAGTCGAGAACCGCGGGGGGAGACAGCCCGGCGGGCCGCTCGCCGCGCGCGAGCTGGGCGCGCAACGCGGTCGCCGACACCGCGACCGGCGGCATCCGGAAGAACGCGATCGTGCCCGCGGGCGCGTCGGGCAGCGCATCGGCTCCGCGCGCCGCGAGCTCGGCCTCGACCTCGGCGGGCAGGTCGTCGAGCGCGACGCGCTCGCGCTGCGTCGCGACCAGATGCGCGAGCCCGAAGAGCTCGCGCCAGCGGTGCCAGGTGTGGAGGTTGCGCAGCTGGTCGCTGCCCAGCACCAGCACCAGCATCGGCTCGGCACCGAGCTCGGCACGCAGCTCGCGCAGCGTCTCGACGGTGTAGGTCGGCCCGTCGCGGCGCACCTCCCGGTCGTCGACCACGAGGCGCTCGGAGGCATCGACGCCGTCGAGCGCGAGCCGCGTCATCGCGAGCCGCTGCGCCGAGCTCGCGCCCGCGTCGGCCTTCTGCCAGGAGCGGCCGGTGGGGACCAGCCGGACCTCGTCGAGCGACCACGCGTCGCGCGCGGCGCGCGCGAGCGCGAGGTGCCCGACGTGCGGCGGATCGAAGGTGCCGCCGACGAGTCCGATCCGGCGACGCGCCGCCACTAGACCCAGTCCCTCGCGCGCAGGAAGTCGGTGTAGAGCGCCGCCTCGGGCGAGCCCGGCTCGGGCGTCCACGCGTAGCGCCACTTCACGACCGGCGGCATCGAGCACAGGATCGACTCGGTACGCCCGCCCGACTGCAGCCCGAACAGCGTGCCGCGGTCGAACACCAGGTTGAACTCGACGTAGCGCCCGCGCCGGTACGCCTGGAAGTCGCGCTCGCGCTCGCCGTACGGCATGTCCTTCCTGCGCTCGACGATCGGGCCGTAGGCATCGAGGAACGCGTCGCCGACCGAGCGCGTCATCGCGAACGAGCGCTCGAAGCCGAGCTCGGAGAAGTCGTCGTAGAAGATGCCGCCGACTCCGCGCGGTTCGCCGCGGTGCTTCAGGTAGAAGTACTCGTCGCACCACTTCTTGAAGCGCGGGTGCAGCTCGGGTCCGAAGGGCTCGAGCGCCTGCCGGCACACCGAGTGGAAGCGGACCGCGTCCTTCTCGAAGCCGTAGTAGGGCGTGAGGTCCATGCCGCCGCCGAACCACCACGCCGGCTCGGCGTCGGGCGTGCCCTGCGCGGCCTCCGGCCGCGCGGCCGCGACGAAGCAGCGCACGTTCAGGTGCACCGTCGGCACGTACGGGTTGCGCGGGTGCAGCACCAGCGACACGCCCATCGCCTCGAACGCGCGACCGGCGAGGCCCTGGCGGTGCGCCGACGCCGACGGCGGCAGCTTGTCGCCGGTGACGTGCGAGAACAGCACGCCGGCGCGCTCGAAGACGCCGCCCTCCTCGAGCACGCGACTGATGCCGCCGCCGCCCTCGGGGCGCTGCCACGCGTCGGTCAGGAACGGCGTGCCGTCGAGCGCCTCGAGGCCCGCGACGATCCGTGCCTGCAGCCCCTGAAGGTAGGTCTTCACGGCGGCGGTGTCGACCGCGCCGGACGGTGTGCTGCCGGTGTTCATCGCGAGGGCTCCTCTCCCTGAGCGGCCTGCCTGAGCTGGGTGCCTGAGCGGCGATGCGTCCCGCGCGGTCTCAGCCGCGCTTGGGCGCTCCGGGCCGCCGCGACACCGCGCGGTGGCCGATGTCCTTGCGGTACTGCATGCCGTCGTAGCGGATGCCGTCGACGACCGCATAGGCGCGCGATTGCGCGATCTTCACCGAGTCGCCGAGCGCGGTCACGCACAGCACGCGCCCGCCGGCGGTGGTCAGCGTGCCGTCGGCGAGCTGCGTGCCCGCGTGGAACACGAAGCAGTCGTCCGACACCGCGGCGCGCACGCCGACGCCCTCGATCACGTCGCCCTTGCGCGGGTCGTCGGGGTAGCCGTGCGCGGCGAGCACCACGCCGAGCGCGGTGCGGCGGTCCCACTCGATCTCGGCGCGGTCGAGCGTACCGGCGATCGCGTGCTCGATGACCTCGGTGAGATCACTCTTGATGCGCGCCATGATCGGCTGCGTTTCGGGGTCGCCCAGCCGGCAGTTGAACTCGATCGTCTTCGCGCGGCCCTGCGCGTCGATCATCAGGCCCGCGTAGAGGAACCCGGTGTACGGGATACCGTCGGCTGCCATGCCCTGCACGGTCGGCATCACGATCTCGCGCAGCACGCGCGCGTGGACCTCGGGCGTGACGACCGGCGCGGGCGAGTAGGCCCCCATGCCGCCGGTGTTCGGGCCCTGGTCGCCGTCGCGCAGCCGCTTGTGGTCCTGGCTGGAGGCGAGTGCGAGCACGTTGCGCCCGTCGCAGAGCACGATGAAGCTCGCCTCCTCGCCCGGCAGGAACTCCTCGATGACGACCCGCGAGCCGGCCGAGCCCATCCGGTTGCCGACCAGCATGTCGTCGATCGCGGCGTGCGCCTCGGCGAGCGTCTGCGCGACGATCACGCCCTTGCCGGCCGCGAGGCCGTCGGCCTTGATCACGATCGGCGCGCCCTTCGCGTCGACGTGGGCGTGCGCGGCCGCGGCGTTGGTGAAGGTCGCGTAGTCGGCGGTCGGGATGCCGTGGCGCTTCATGAACGCCTTGGCGAAGTCCTTGGACGACTCGAGCTGCGCCGCAGCCCGGGTCGGGCCGAAGATCTTGAGGCCCTTCGAGTGGAACAGGTCGACGATGCCCGCGGCGAGCGGGGCCTCGGGCCCCACGACGGTGAAGGCCACGCCCTCCCGCTCGGCGAAGGCCGCGAGCGTCTCGGGGTTGGCGATCGGGATGTTCTGCAGGTTGCGCTCGCGCGCGGTGCCCCCGTTGCCGGGCGCGACGTAGACCACCTGCACGCGACCGGACTGCGCGAGCCGCCAGGCCATCGCGTGCTCGCGACCGCCCGAGCCGACGACCAGGATCTTCATGCGGGCAGCACCGCGTTCGTGAATAGCTCCTGGACGTCGTCGAGGTTCTCGATCACGTCGAGCAGCTTCTGCATCCGCGCGGCGTCCTCGCCCTCGAGCGCGGTCTCGGTCATCGGCTTCATCGTGATCTCGGCGAGCTCGGCCTTGAGCCCGGCCGCCTCGAGCGCCGCCTTCACCTGCGCGAAGTCGTTGGGCGCGCAGAGCACCTCGATCGAGCCGTCGTCGTCGCTCGCGACGTCGTCGGCGCCGGCCTCGATCGCGACCTCCATGACCTTGTCCTCGGAGGTGCCGGGCGCGAACAGGAACTGGCCGCAGTGCTTGAAGAGGAACGCCACCGAGCCGTCGGTGCCGAGGTTGCCGCCGTACTTCGAGAAGGCGTGCCGGACCTCGGCGACGGTGCGGGTGCGGTTGTCGGTCATCACGTCGACGATGACCGCCGCACCGCCGATGCCGTAGCCCTCGTAGCGGATCTCCTCGTAGTTGACGCCCTCGAGCCCGCCCACGCCCTTCTGGATCGCGCGCTGGACGGTGTCCTTCGGCATGTTCGCATCGGAGGCCTTCTCCATCGCGAGCCGCAGCCGGGGGTTGGAGGCGGGGTCACCGCCCCCGAGCTTCGCCGCGACGGTGATCTCCTTGATCAGCCGGGTGAAGAGCTTGCCGCGCTTCTCGTCCTGGCGGCCCTTTCTGTGCTGGATGTTGGCCCACTTGCTGTGCCCGGCCATGACGGATCGACCCCTGCTGGAATGGTGCCGGCGACGGGACGCCGCGGGTCGGACGGGCGGCGGAGCCGCTCTTGCCGGCCGCGCGGCAAACATGGTGCAATGCCGGCGAAGCGAGGCCCCGATTTTACCATCCGCGGGTGTGCTCCGGCCCGCCGCGCGGCTCCGCGCGCCCCCCCCCGCCCTCCCGACCCGGTCTCCCCATGCCCGAACCGCTGCTGATCGCCCGCCACGCCGACACCGACCTGTGCCTGCTGCCGGCGCTCGCCAACCGGCACGGCCTGATCACCGGCGCGACCGGCACCGGCAAGACCGTGACGCTCCAGGTGATGGCCGAGCGCTTCTCGCGGATCGGCGTGCCGGTGTTCATGGCCGACGTGAAGGGCGACCTGACCGGGCTGTCGCAGCCCGGCACGATGACCCCGAAGTTCAAGGAGCGCATCGAGAAGCTCGGCGTGCCCGAGCCCGAGTTCGGTGCCATGCCGACCACGCTCTGGGACGTGTTCGGCGAGCAGGGCCACCCGATGCGCGCCACGGTCTCCGACATGGGGCCGATGCTGCTCGCGCGGATGCTGAGCCTGAACGACACCCAGGAAGGCGTGCTGAACCTGGTGTTCAAGATCGCCGACGACAGCGGGCTGCTGCTGCTCGACTCCAAGGACCTGCGCGCGATGCTTCAGCACGTGGGAGACAACGCGAAGCAGTTCACCACCGAGTACGGCAACATCTCGGCCGCCTCGATCGGCGCGATCCAGCGCGGCGTGCTCGCGCTCGAGAACCAGGGCGCGGACAAGTTCTTCGGCGAGCCGATGCTGAACTTCGACGACCTGCTGCAGACCGACGCGAACGGCCGCGGCATCGTCAACATCCTCGCGGCCGACAAGCTGATGAACGCGCCGCGGCTGTACGCGTCGTTCCTGCTGTGGCTGCTGTCGGACCTGTTCGAGAAGCTGCCCGAGGTCGGCGACCGCGACAAGCCCAAGCTGGTGTTCTTCTTCGACGAGGCGCACCTGCTGTTCACCGACGCGCCGAAGGCGCTGCTCGAGAAGGTCGAGCTGCTGGTGCGGCTGGTCCGCTCGAAGGGCGTCGGCGTCTACTTCGTCACGCAGAACCCGCTCGATGTGCCCGACACGGTGCTCGGCCAGCTCGGCAACCGCGTGCAGCACGCACTGCGCGCGTTCACGCCGCGCGACCAGAAGGCGGTCAAGGCGGCCGCCTCGACGATGCGCGCCAACCCGAAGTTCGACGCCGAGACCGCGATCACCGAGCTCGGCGTCGGCGAGGCGCTGGTGTCGTTCCTGGACGAGAAGGGGCGGCCGAACGTCGTCGAGCGCGCGTTCGTCGTGCCGCCCGGCTCGCGGCTCGGTCCGGTGAACGACGCCGAGCGCAAGGCGCTGATCGCCGGCTCGGTCGTGGCCGGCGTCTACGACCAGACGGTGGATCGCGAGTCGGCCTACGAGCGGCTCAAGGGCCGCGCCGGTGGCGGCACGACCCCGGGCGCCAAGGCGCCCGCCGGTGGCGGCGCCGCGCCCGCGGAGGGCGGCGGCGGCTGGTCGGACCTGCTCGGCGGGCTGCTCGGCGGCTCTGGCAAGACCGGGCGCGGCGACTCGGTGATCGAGGCCGCGGCGAAGAGCGCGGCGCGCTCGATGGCGACCACGGCGGGCCGCGAGCTGGTCCGCGGCGTGCTGGGCACGCTGCTCGGCGGCTCCTCGCGCCGCCGCTGAACCCTACACCCGACGACATGCGACCCGGCGCGTGCCGGGTCGCCTTCACACACTCAGGGAGACGACGATGGACCTCGGCATCGCAGGCAGGTGGGCGCTGGTGTGCGGCGCGAGCAAGGGACTCGGCTTCGGCTGCGCGAGCGCGCTCGCGCGCGAGGGCGTGAACCTGGTGATCAACGCGCGTACCGCGGGCCCGCTCGCCGAGGCCGCGAAGCGCCTCGGCGACGAGACCGGCGTGACCGTCGTCGCGGTCGCCTGCGACATCACTACCGAAGCCGGCCGCGCCGAGGCGCTCGCCGCGTGCCCGCAGGTCGACATCCTCGTGAACAACGCAGGCGGGCCGCCGCCCGGCGATTTCCGCGACTGGACGCGCGAGCACTGGATCGCCGCGATCGACGCGAACATGCTGACGCCGATCGAGCTGATCAAGGCGACCGTAGACGGGATGATCTCGCGCCGCTTCGGCCGCATCGTCAACATCACGTCGAGCTCGGTGAAGGCGCCGATCGACATCCTCGGCCTGTCGAATGGCGCGAGGAGCGGCCTGACCGGCTTCGTCGCCGGCGTCGCCCGCACGACCGTGCAGCACAACGTGACGATCAACAACCTGCTGCCGGGCCAGTTCGATACCGACCGGCTGCGCAACACCTCGCGCAGCACTGCGGCGAAGCTCGGCACCACCTTCGAGGAGGTGCAGGCGCAGCGGGAGCGCTCTATCCCGGCGCGCCGCTTCGGCACCGCCGAGGAGTTCGGCGAGTTCTGCGCGTTCATGTGCAGCGCGCAGGCCTCGTACTTCACCGGGCAGAACGTGCTGCTCGACGGGGGTGCGTATCCGGGGACGTACTGAGCGGGGACGCACTGAGCGGGGACGCACCGAGCGGGGACGCATCGAGGCGACGTCGGTCCGCCGCGCGCGTCAGCCCCGCTGCAGCAGCGCGCGCACCGCGTCCGGCCGCGGCAGCGGCGCGACCGCCCCGTAGCCCGTCGTGCTGAGCGCCGCGGCCGCGTTCGCGTAGCGCGCCGCGTCCCACAGCGTGTCTCCGGCGGCGAGCCGGGCGAGGCAGGCACCGCAGAAGCAGTCGCCCGCGCCGGTCGCGTCGACCGTGTCGACGCGGTGCCCGGCGATGCGCTCGCGCCGCGTGCCGTCGCTCGCGACCAGGCCCCCGGCGCCGAGCTTCAGCAGCACCGCGCGCGCGCCGAGCCGGTGGCTCCAGTCGACGATCGCGTCGGGATCGTCGAGCCCCGACAGCACCTTCACGTCGTCGATGCTCGGGAAGAACACGTCCGACATGCCGGCCGCCGCGCCGATCATGGCGCGGGCCCGCGCGAGTGGCCAGAGCTTGAGCCGCAGGTTCGAATCGAAGGCGACCGTCGCGCCGGCCGCGTGCGCGGCGTCGAAGGCGTGCAGCACCGCGTCGCAGGCGCTCGCCGAGATCGCGAGGCTGATGCCCGAGGCCTGGACGATCCGCGCCGATCGGACGAGTTCGAGCGGCACGTCCGCGGGGCGCATGCGACTCGCCGCGGAGCCCGCGCGCAGGTACGAGAACGCGTGGCCGTCCGGGCCGTGGGTCACGAAGTAGACCCCGGTGTGCGCCGACGGGTCGGTGGCGACCGCCGACGCGTCGAGTCCTTCGGCGGCCCAGAGCGCGCGCAGCATGCCGCCGAACGCGTCGCCGCCCAGTCGCGTCCAGTAGCCGGCGCGCGCGCCGCTGCGGGCGGCGGCGATCGCGGCGTTCGAGGTGTCGCCGCCGAAGCCCTGCAGGAACTCGGGCCGGCCGGGCGTGGTCTGGTTGAACTCGATCATCGGCTCGCCCAGGGCAAGCACGTCGAGGCGGGGGGCGGTCGGGGGCATCGGCGGGGCCGGGGTCGTGCGTTTCCGTATCCTGCCACGCCGCCCGGACGGGGGCGCCGCCGCGCGGTCCGGTAGCTATACTGAGTCGGTCCGAGCGACCCGTTCCATGCGCCGCGGGCCCGCCCGCAGCATCGATCCGTACTGTCCACACCACCCCGCGCATCCCGGAGACAACCATGCCCAAGGCCATCCGCTTCACGCAGAACGGCGGTCCCGAAGTCCTGCAGTACGTCGACGTCGAGGTCGGCCCGCCCGGGCCCGGCGAGGCGCAGGTGAGGCACCACGCCGTCGGCCTGAACTTCATCGACTGCTACGTGCGCAGCGGCCTGTACCCGTCGCCGCTGCCCTCCGGCCTCGGCACCGAGGGTGCGGGCGAGGTGGTCGCGGTCGGCGCGGGCGTCACCGACGTCAAGCCCGGCGATCGCGTCGCCTACGCCGGCGGCCCGCAGGGCTCGTACAGCGAAGTGCGCAACATGCCGGCCCACCGGCTGGTGAAGCTGCCCTCGAAGATCGCCTACGAGACCGGCGCCGCGATGATGCTCAAGGGCATGACGGTCCAGTACCTGTTCCGCCGCACCTACAAGCTCCAGAAGGGCCAGACGATCCTGTTCCACGCGGCCGCCGGCGGCGTCGGCCTGATCGCGATGCAGTGGGCGAAGGCGCTCGGCGTCACCGTGATCGGCACGGTCGGCTCGAAGGAGAAGGGCGAACTCGCGCGCAAGTACGGTGCGGACCACGTGATCCTCTACAAGGAGGAGAACGTCGCCCAGCGCGTGCGCGAGATCACGAAGGGCGCGATGGTGCCGGTGGTCTACGACTCGGTGGGCAAGGACACCTTCCAGGCCTCGATCGACTCGCTCGCGCCGTTCGGGCTGATGGTCAGCTTCGGCAACGCGTCGGGCCCGGTGCCGCCGATGCCGCTGACCGCGCTGAAGGGCACGCTCTACGTCACGCGTCCGTCGCTGATGCCGCACACCGAGCGACGCGAGAACCTGCTCGAGATCGCCGGCGACCTGATGAAGATGGTCTCGTCGGGCAAGGTGAAGATCGAGATCGACCAGCGCTATCCGCTCGCCGACGCGGCGCAGGCCCACCGCGACCTCGAGGGCCGCAAGACCACCGGCTCGACGGTGCTGCTGCCGTGACGCGGCGGGCCAGGTCGGTGCGATGACCGGCGCGATCGCCGACGGCGCGCTCGAGTCGGCGCGGCGCTTCGGCGGCGTCGTGCGCAGCTACGGCACCGCCGGTGCGGCGCGGATCGCCGCGGCGCACGCGGTGGTGGTCGGCGTCGGCGGCGTCGGCTCCTGGGCCGCAGAAGCGCTCGCCCGCTGCGGCACTGGCCGGCTCACGCTGGTCGACCTCGACCACGTCGCCGAGTCGAACGTGAACCGGCAGGTGCATGCGCTCGGCTCGACGCTCGGTGCCTCCAAGGTGGCGACGATGGCGGCGCGGATCGCCGACATCTCGCCCGCGACCGTCGTCGACGCCGTCGACGATTTCGTGACCGTCGACAACGTCGTCTCGATCGTGCCGTCGAGCGCCGACGTGGTGATCGACGCGATCGACGCGCCGCGCGCGAAGGCGGCATTGATCGCGCACTGCGTTGCGCGCGGCGTACCGGTCGTGGTCTGCGGCGCTGCGGGCGGGCGGCTCGACCCGCTCGCGCTTCGCCGCTCGGACGTCGCCGACGCAGTCGGTGACGCGCTGCTCGCGTCGGTGCGCGCGCGGCTGCGGCGCGACCACGCGTTCCCGCGCGAGCGCGGCGCGCGCTTCGGCGTCGACGCGATCTGGGCGCCCGCGCCGGCCGGCGGCGCGCGGCCCGAGGGGGCGGGCGAGGCGGGCATGCCGCTCGCGTGCGCGGGCTACGGTAGCGTGGTGATGGTCACCGCGGCGATGGGCTTCGCGGCGGCGGCCGATGCGCTGGCCGCGCTGCTGCAGGCGCGGCCGCGGGCGGGAGCGGTCTCGATGGCGAGGGCAGCGGCTTCGTGATGGCGAGCGCGCCGCGAAGGTGCTCGGAGAGTTGACCGGTCGCGCGCCGGAGCGGCGCGGCCGACTCAGGCCTCGTGGTAGCGCGTGGCCCGCGCGACCTCGTTCCTCGAGCCGAGGAACACCGCGACGCGCTCGTGCAGCTTCGACGGCTGGATGTCCATGATCCGCTGCCGCCCGTTGGTCGCCAACCCGCCGGCCTGCTCGACGAGGAAGCTCATCGGGTTGGCCTCGTACATCAGCCGCAGCTTGCCCGGCTTGTCCGGCTCGCGCCGGTC
>JADCHE010000210.1 GCA_020248665.1 Burkholderiales bacterium
ACGGCCTGCCGCCCGGGCGCGCGGCGCCTCTCCCGGAACGCCCCCGCCGCGCCGCGCTGGTAGGCTCGGTGCCTTCCCCCGCCACCGACGATCCCGCGATGCCCACCGCCGTTGCGTCCCCGACCGAGGACATGGTCTTCGAGACCCTCGACACCGCCATGCCTGGACGGCGCATCGGCATCGCCCGGCTGAACCGGCCCGGCCAGCTGAACGCGCTGAACCTCGCGATGTGCCAGGCGATGCTCGACACCTTCCGCGCGTGGGCGTCGGACACCTCGATCGCCTGCGTGATGCTCGCCGGGAACGGTCCGAGGGGCTTCTGCGCGGGCGGCGACGTCGCCGAGGTGATCCGGCAGGTGCGCAGCGGCACGCCGCAGCGCTTCGTCTACGGCGACGCGTTCTTCGACGTCGAATACCAGCTCGACGCGCTGATCCACCGCTACCCGAAGCCCTTCGTCACCTGGGCGCACGGCGTCGACATGGGCGGTGGGGTCGGGTTGTCGGTCGCCGGCAGCGAGCGCATCGTCACCGAGGGCCTGAAGCTCGCGATGCCCGAGATCCACATCGGGCTCTTCCCCGACGTCGGCGGCGGCTGGTTCCTGAACCGGGTGCCGGGCGAGGCGGGGCTGCTGCTCGCGATGACCGGCGCGATCGTCAACGAGGCCGACGCGCTGCACGCGCGGCTCGCCGACCATGCGATCGCACATGCGCGCCAGCCGGCCTTCCTGGAGCGCCTCTCGGCGCTCGACTGGAGCGGCCCGGTCGCCGCGCAGCGGGCGCGGCTGCGGACCTTCTGCACCGCGTTCGCGGCCGAGCAGCCGCTCGCGCTGCCGGACAGCGCGCTGCGACGCCATCACGACCCGATTCGCCGGATCGGCATGGCGCCGAGCGCGGAGACCGCGCTCGACGCGCTGCGCGAGGCGGCCGCCGCCGAGCCGTGGTTCGCGAAGCCGCTGGAGAACCTGGCGAACGGCTCACCGACCGCCGCGCGGGTCACCTTCGAGTACATGCGTCGCTGCCGGCTGCTCGGCCTCGAGCAGGTGCTCGCGCTCGACCTCGTGGTCGCGCGGCAGTGCCAGCGCCACGCCGACTTCCCGGAGGGCGTGCGGGCGCTGCTGATCGACAAGACGCGCGACCCGAAGTGGTCGCCGCCGACGTTCGATGGCGTGGACGACGCGCTGGTGGCTGCGTTCTTCGCGCCGCTCGACTGAAGCGGGTCCGTCAGGGCGTCTCGCGGACGGACAGCGCCGCGCCGCTCAGCGTCGCGCCGATACGAGCCGGGTGCCCGCACGTGGCGGTGGCGTGCCGTCGACCGCCCGCGGGGTGCTCGCGAACGTGTACCGGGGAGCGCGGTCGACCGGCACGGCACGCTGCCGGGGTATCGCCCCTGCCGTCGTCCCGAACCTCACCAGCTGGCCGTCGGGCATCCTGAGCACCCGTGCCACTCGAGCTGCAAGGCATCGCCCGCGACCGGCATCGCGCCGCGGCTTGATGCCTCGAGCGGGACCGGGACCGTCGAGCGCGCGCCGTCGAGAGGCAGCACGGAGCGGGTCTGCGCGACCAGCGCGTACCGGAGGATGTCGCAGGTGGCCGACGGCAGGGCCGATGCGCGTCGGGTCAGCACGCAGGTCATGCCGCCGCCCGGTGCGATCGCGCGCGTGTACCGCGCCTCCCGGGTGTCGCTCGGTCGTTCCAGGTGGATCCCGCCGTTCCAGAGGCCGAGGCCGACCTCCCCGTGGCCGTGAAGGTCGGTGACGCTCCCCGTGTGGAGCCTCCGCGTCCGCTGCTGCGGGGTGCGATCGCGGAACTCGACCAGCGCGCCGCGTCCGTTGAACCGCGGGGAGGCGGCCCGTCGCTCCGAGGGCAGGCCACCGGTCAGGAGCAGCCGGTCCCCTTCGGGCGACATCGGCTCGCTCGCGGCGCCGCTCGCGATGCCCGCCGGGAACGCCTGCCCGGGGGTACGGTCAACCTGATCGGCGTGCCGTCGAAGACTGGGACCACCGCGCCGGACTTCGGCGTGGCGGTGAATGCATACCTGCCGGCGGCGTCGCTGGTGCGGGTCTGGGGCACGCGCTCGCCACCATCGGGCGCGACCTCGACGAGCGTGACCTGGGCCGCGCGGACCGGGCCGGGCGTGACGTGGCCCGCGATCGTCTCGCCTTCGGAGGGACCGCCTGCGATGGGACCGCCGGCACTTCCGCCCCCGCCGCACCCGACGACGACGGTCGTCGCGATCGCGGCGAGCCAGCGAACGCCGCCGCGGACGGCGCGTGCCGTGGCATCGGGCAGGGTGGCGGCGGTCAGTCGATCCGCAGCAGACCCTCGACGCAGACCACCGTCTCCCCGCCGACCTCGATCGCGTCGCCTCGGTAGCGGACCGAGATCCGGCCCGCCCGTCCGATCGCCTCGCCCTGCGCCGCGACGTACGCGTCACGCACGCCCGCCGCGCGCCGCTGGATCGCGACGCACGCGTTCCCGCTGCCGCACACCGGGTCCTCCGGCACGCCGGCCGCCGGCGCGAACGATCGCACCGCGACGTCGGCGCCGCCCCGGCGGGCGCGGTCCGGGCCGTGCACGGTGACGCCGGTCACGCCGAGGGCCCTGCCGATCGCCTCCAGGGCTGCCATGTCGGGCCGCAGCGCGAGCACGGTGGCGGCGTCGGCGAGCTCGCCGGTCACCCATACCGGTCCGACGTCGATCGACTCGAACCGCGGCACCGGGCCGCCCAGTCCGAGCGCCCGGGCGATCGCGGCGGCGTCCCGCGCGTCGAGCGGGGTCGTGCGCGAGGCCGGCACCTCGAACGACAGCCGGGTGCCGCCGGGCTCGACGCGCAGCGGCACCCGCCCCGCCGCGCACTGCTGGACCAGCCGCCCGTCGTGCGTCGACGCGCGTCCCGCGGCGAGCACGGCCCGCGCGCTGCCGAGCGTCGGATGCCCGGCGAACGGCAGCTCCCGCTCGGGCGTGAAGATGCGCAGCCCGTAGTCCGCGCCGGCGTCGGTCGGGCGCACGACGAAGGTCGTCTCCGACAGGTTCGTCCAGCGCGCGATGCGCTGCATCGCCTCGGTCCCGAGCCCGTCGGCGTCGAGGATCACCGCGACCGGGTTGCCGAGGAACGGGCGATCGGTGAACACGTCGACCTGCAGGAAGGGAAGGGAGGCGGGCATCGGTGGCTCCGTGGGGGTGGGCGGTTCAGCGGACCGGGGCGGACGTGCCGGTCATCCGCTGCGCGGCGACCACCGCGACCACCGCGGCGGCGAATGCCCAGGTCGACGCGCCCGGCGACTCGCCGGCGACGAGCGCGGCGAAGCCGAGCGTCATGAAGGTCTGCAGCAGCTGCACCTGCGAGACCCGCGAGATGCCGCCGAGCGCGAGCCCCTTGTACCAGGCGAAGAAGCCGAGGAACTGGCTGAAGAGCGTCACGTAGGCGAAGCCGAGCCACGCCGAGGGGCGCGCCTCGAGGCCGTGGATCCAGGTCAGCGCGGCGACCACCGGGGCGAGCACCGGCGCCGACAGCACCAGCGCCCAGCAGATCGTCGCCGGCCCGCCGATCCGCCGTGCGATGCGCGCGCCCTCGGCGTAGCCCACCGCGGCGGCGGCGACCGCGACGACCAGCAGCGCATCGGCGGGCTGCGGCCGACCGCCGCCGGCGCGCAGCGCGAACGCGCAGACGATCGCGGCACCGAGCGTCGCCCACGCCCAGTACGCGCGCGACGGCCGCTCGTCGTCCCGCCACGCGCCGGCGAGCGCGGTGGCGAGCGGCAGCACACCGAGCACCACTGCGCCGTGCGAGGCGTCGACGTAGCGCATCGCGACCGAGCTCGCGGTCGGGAAGCCCACGATGACGCCGGCGGCGACCACCGCGAGGGAGGGCAGCAGTTCGCGCGGCGGCCTGGGCGCGCGGGTCCACGCGAGCCACGCCGCGGCCGGCAGGGCGGCGCACACCGCACGCGCCGGGCCGATCCAGACCGGGTCGAGGTCGACCACCGCGAGCCGGGTCATCGGCAGGGTCAGCGCGAAGGTCGCGACGCCCAGCAGGCCGAGCACGAGGCCCCGCGCGTCGTCGCCGGGGGCGGGGCGCGCCGGGGCGCCTGGGGAAGCGGTGGACATCGGTGGCATCGTAGCGGGCCGGGGACCGGGCGACCCGGTACGGTCGCCGGTGGACGGGGAGGCCCGGCCCGGTGGCCCCGCCCGTACGCGCGGCCCCAGCCTGGCTGCCCCCGGGCTCGCCGGCCCGGCCTCGCCGGACCGGCTCCGAACCGGCTCCGAACCGGCGCCGAACCGGCCTGCGCCTGCGGCGCGACCCCTTCGTCAGTCCTCCCGGCTCGCTCCCATACCGCGAAGCCCCGAAGGCGATGGATTGTTCCTTCCGGACGACGGACGGCGGACGATAGAATTGACGGCCCTGGCTGTGTTGGTGTTGGCGCGATGACCGCTCCCGGCGTCCGATCGATCGGCATGCGCGCGCTGCGAAGCGTCCGCGCACGCGCGCTCGTTGGCGCCGCCCTCGCGCTCGCCGTGCTGCCCGCGCCGGTCGCCGCATCCGACGAGGGGACGGGTGCCGCGCCGGAGATCCCGCAGCGCGAGGAAGTCCGCCTGACCGAGATGGGCAAGTTCTTCGAGCTGTCGGAGCCGCCCTCGCAGGACCTGGGCAGGGCGCGGGACCTGTACTGCCGCGCCGCGGCCCGCGGGCACGCGGAAGCCGTGCAGCGGCTCGGATGGCTGTACCTGAACGGGCTGGGCGTCCAGTCGAGCCCGCCGGTCGCCGGCACGCTGTTCCGCTGGGCCGCCGAACTCGGCGACGGCCGCGCGGCCGCGCTCGCTCGCGCGAATCCGGCCTCGTTCGACACCGTGCCGCCGTGCCTTCAGGCGATGGGCATCACCCACGTCGACGCGCTGCGCCAGCGCGCGGCCGTCGCCCGCGCTGCGACGCCGCCGGGCACCGCGGCGACAGGCGCGTCGGGCACGTCGGGCACGTCGGGTACGTCGGTCACGCCGGGCACGCCGGGCACGTCGGGCACGCCGTCCTCGGCGGTCGACAACCCGGTTCGCTTCCGGCAGGGGCCAGCGCCCGCCGAGCACCGCCAGATCGTCGACTTCGTCGTCCGCGAGGCGCGGGTGTTCCGGCTCGACCCGCGGCTGGTGCTGGCGGTGGCCCGCATCGAGTCGAACCTCGACCCGACGGCCCGCTCGCCGAAGAACGCGCAGGGCCTGATGCAGCTGATCCCCGAGACCGCGCAGCGCTTCAACGTCCGCGACGCCTTCGACGTCGCCGAGAACCTGCGCGGCGGCATGGCCTACCTGCGCTGGCTGCTCGCCTACTACCAGGGCGACGTCGCGCTGACGCTCGCCGCCTACAACGCCGGCGAAGGCGCGGTCGACCGCTACCGCGGCGTGCCGCCGTTCGCCGAGACCATCGCCTACGTCCAGCGCATCCGCGCGCTGTACCCGTTCGACCGCCATCCGTTCGACTCGAAGGCGCTCGCCGCGAACGAGCGCAGCTGGCTGTCGCGCGGGCTCGTCGCCGCTCCCTGATCCGTCGTCCGATCCGGGGCCCGCGCGTCGCCACGCGCACCGGGTCGCGGTCCGCGCGCCAGTGCGGTACAGTACCAGCACGGTCGCTCGGCACGGTGCCTCGCCGGCCGCACGCGACGCACGGAGACGGATCCCGATGGACCACGCCCTCGAACGCGCCGGCCCCGCGCCGGCGTCCGCGGCCGGGCCCGGCGCCGGCGGCACGTTCCTCGTGCACGGCGGCGGCACGACGCTGGTCGACCAGATCGTCGACTGGTATGCGATCCGAGTCGACGACCGCACGCTGCGCCCCGGCACCCGGATGCCGTCGATCCGCACCTTCGCCTCGGACCACCGCGTCTCGCGCTTCACCGTCGTCGAGGCCTACGACCGGCTGATCGCGCGCGGCTACATCGAGTCGCGGCGCGGCTCGGGCTTCTTCGTGCGCGAGCGCAACCTCGCCGCCGGCCTGGCGGCGGCGCGCGCCTGGGCCGAG
>JADCHE010000211.1 GCA_020248665.1 Burkholderiales bacterium
CGCCGCGTTCGCTGCGCGCCACGCTCGCGGTCGCGGCGGGCTTCACGTTCCTCAATCCGCACGTCTACCTCGACACGGTGGTGCTCGCCGGCTCGGTCGGCGCGCGGCTCGCGCCGGACGCGCGCGCGGCCTTCGTCGCGGGCGGCGCGTGCGCGAGCGTCGCCTGGTTCTCGGCGCTCGGCTGGGGCGCGGGCCGGCTCGCGCCGGTGTTCCGCTCGCCGCGCGCGTGGCGCGTGCTCGACGCGGGGGTCGGCGCGACGATGCTCGCGCTCGCGGCGGCGCTGGCGGTGCAGGCGATGCCGGATTCCTGAGCGCAGGCCGTCCGGCGCCCGGCGCGGTCGCAGGCGGCGCGTGACGCGGCGCGCGGTTCGCGGCACAGTCGGAGGCGGTACCCGCGCGTCCGATGCCGGGCCGCACCGAGGAGACCGCGATGGACAGGCAGCGCTCGCAGCAGTTCATGCTCAAGCTGGTCGGCGACGTCGCGACCGCGATGGCGACCTCGCTCGCCTTCGTCGGGGACGAGGCCGGCCTGTTCCGCGCGATGGCCGGCGCCGGCCCGCTGTCGGCGGCCGAGCTCGCCGCGCGCAGCGGCGTGCACCCGCGCTACGTCGAGGAGTGGCTCGCCGCGATGGCGGGCGCCGGCTACGTCGAGCACGACGCGGCCTCGGACCGGTTCGTGCTGCCCGACGAGCACGCGCTGTTCCTCGCCGATCCGTCGTCCGAGTACTACCTCGGCGGCCTCGCCCGCGCCGTGCCGGACATGGCGGCCATCGCACCGAAGCTCGCCGACGCGTTCCGCAGCGGCCGCGGCATCTCGTTCGCCGAGTTCGGCGCGGACCTGCCGGTCGGCCTCGAGCGGATGAACCGCACCGTCTACGAGTCGCGGCTCGCGACGACCTGGCTGCCGACGATGCCCGCGGTCGTCGAGCGGCTGCGCGCGGGCGGCTGCGCGCTCGACGTCGGCTGCGGCACGGGCGTCGCCGCGATCACGATCGCGAAGGCCTTCCCGGATGCGAAGGTGGTCGGCCTCGACCTCGACCCGCGCTCGGTCGAGATCGCGCGCGGCTATGCGGCCGAGGCGGGGCTCGGCGAGCGCGTGTCGTTCGTCGTCGCGAGCGCCGAGGCGATCCCGCGCTCGCCCGCGCCCGACGGCCGCTGGGACCTGGTGTCGACCTTCGACGTGATCCACGACCTGCCCGATCCGGACGCGGCGCTGCGCGCGATCCGCGCGGGGCTCGCCGACGGGGGCAGCTACCTGATGGTCGAGCCGAAGGTCGCCGACACGCTCGCCGAGAACCTGGGCAACCCGTTCGCGCGGATGCTCTACGGGATCAGCTGCCTGCACTGCGTGCCGCAGTCGATCGCGCAGGGCGGCCCGGGGCTCGGCGCGTGCTGGGGGCCGGCGCGCGCCGCCGGGCGGGCCCGCGACGCGGGCTTCGCGCACTTCGCGCCGCTGCCGGTCCGCAGCCCGGCGCTCGCGTTCTACGAGGCGAAGGCGGCCTGACCCGGGCACGAGGGGCGCCGCGGGCACGTGGCGGCACCGCGTTCCCGCGGACACGTCAGACGGGTACGGGCCGGGCGTCCCCGTCGCGGCGCGCCGGGTTCGGAACGGCGCGCGCGCCGCGCCGGTGACGCGGGCCGCCACCTGCGGCAGAGTGGCGCACGCCGCCGTGCTCCACGGCCGCGGCGACGTCCGAGGAGACCCGATGACCGACCCCGCCTGGCTGTCCGGCAAGCAGCTCGCCTCGAAGATCCGACGCGGCGAGCTGTCCGCCGTCGAGGCGCTCGACGCGTTCGCCGAGCGCATCCGCCGCCTGAACCCCGCGATCAACGCCGTCGTCGCGACCGACCTGCCGCGCGCGCGGCGCCGCGCCGCCGCCGCGGACCGCGCCCGCGCGAAGGGCGTGCCGCTCGGGCTGCTGCACGGCGTGCCGATGACGGTCAAGGAGTCGTTCGACGTGCCGGGCCTGGCCACCACGGTCGGCTTCGAGGCGCAGCGCGCCAACCTGCCCACCGAGCCGGCGGTCATCGTCGAGCGGCTCGAGGCGGCCGGTGCGATCGTGTTCGGCAAGACCAACCTGCCGGTCGCGATGGCCGACTGGCAGTCGTTCAACCCGGTGTACGGCACGACGAACAACCCGTGGAACGTCGAGCGCGTGCCCGGCGGCTCGTCGGGCGGCTCGGCGGCCGCGCTCGCCGCGGGCCTGACGCCGCTCGAGTACGGCTCGGACATCGGCGCGTCGATCCGCAATCCGGCCCACTACTGTGGCGTGTTCGGCCACAAGCCGACGATCGGGATCGTGCCCGACCGCGGCCACGGCCTGCCGCCCTACGTGCACGGCCGCGACATCGCGGCCTGCGGACCGCTCGCCCGCACCGCCAGCGACCTCGAGGTGCTGCTGAAGCTGACCGCGGGCGCCGATCCGAGGTGGGGCGCCGGCTGGCGGCTCGCGCTGCGGCCGTCGTCGCGTCGCACGCTGAAGGGCCTGCGCGTCGGCGTGCTGCCCTCCGCGGCGACCGCCGAGGTCGACCGCGCGGTGCAGGACGGTATCCAGCGGGTCGCACGCGCCCTGAAGTCCGCGGGTGCGAAGGTCGCGGCCGAGCCCGCGCTGCCCTTCGATCTCGACGACGCGCACCACACCTACCTGATGCTGCTGCGCGGCGCGACCGCCGCATCGGTCACCGATGCGCAGTTCGCCGACGCGACGGCGCGCCGCGCGACGGTCCGCGAGGACGACTGGGACTACGGCGCGATGCTGGTCCGTGCGTGGACGATGCCGCACCGCGACTGGCACGCGTGGAACGCGCGCCGCATGGCGATCTGCGAAGGCTGGCGGACGTGGTTCGAGCGCTTCGACGTGCTGCTGTGCCCGACCGCGGCCACCACCGCGTTCCCGCACATGCAGCAGGGCGAGCGCTGGGAGCGGATGCTCGACGTGAACGGCACGCCGCAGCCGTCGACGACGCAGATGTTCTGGGCCGGGCTCGGCGGCATGGCCGGGCTGCCGTCGACGGTGATCCCCGCGGGGCTCGCCGACGACGGGCTGCCGACCGGCGCGCAGCTGATCGGCGCGCGCGGCACGGACCTCGAGCTGCTCGCGGTCGCGAAGCTGCTCGAGCGCGAGGGCTTCGCGTTCCGCGCGCCGCCCGGATACGCCTGACAGGCGCGCGGCACATCGCCACGCATCGCCCGACCCGCACGAGGAGACACACCGATGCAGACCGACCCGACCCGATCGCGCCGAGGCGCGCTGCGCGGCCTCGCGGGGCTCGCGCTCTCGGCAGGCGCCGCGGGCGCGGCCCGAGCGCAGGGTGCCGCGCCGCCCGCGTCCGGTCGCGTCGTGCGCATCCTCGTCGGCTTCCCGCCGGGCCAGGCGACCGACCAGGTCGCGCGGATGCTCGCGGAGCGCCTGACCGGCACGCTCGGCCAGCCGGTGATCGTCGACAACCGGCCCGGGCAGGGCGGCAGCCTCGTGCTGGCGCAGCTCGCGCGCGCGCCCGCCGACGGCAGCGTGCTGACGCTGTCCGCGCTCGCCGCGTACGCGGTCAATCCCTACCTGTACGCATCGGTCGGCTACGACAGCGTGCGCGACTTCGACCCGATCGGCCTGGTGGCGGACCTGCCGCTCGCGCTCGTCGTGCATCCATCGGTGCCGGCCACGACGCTGAAGGGGCTCGTCGAGCACGCGAAGGCGAACCCCGACGCGCTGAGCCACATGTCGGCCGGCAGCGGCACGCTGTCGCACCTGATGATGGAGGACTTCAAGCAGCGCGCCGGCATCCGGATCCTGCACGTACCGTACAAGGGCAGCCCGCCGGCGCTGGTCGACCTGATCGGGGGCACGGTGCAGGTGGGCCTCGACACCGTCGTCGTCACGCAGCCGCACGTGCGCTCGGGCAAGCTGCGGCTGCTCGCGGTCGGCACGCGCGAGCGGCTGCCCGCGTTCCCCGACGCGCCGACGATCGCCGAGTCCGGCTATCCGGGCTTCGAGGCGGTCGCGTGGATCGCGCTCGCCGCGCCGAAGGGCACGCCGCGCGAGCTGCGCGAGCGGATCAACGCCGAAGTGACGGCGGCGCTGCGCGACCCCGCGTTCGCCGAGCGGATGCGCGCGATCGGCGCGCAGCCTCGCGGCAGCACCGTCGACGAGTTCGGCGCGTTCCTCGCGGTCGAGCAGCAGCGCTGGAAGGCGATCGTCGAGCGGACGGGCGCGAAGGCCGATTGAGGGCGAGTCCGTCCGGGTGTCTCGTTCGTGCCGTCCCGAGCCGTCGCAGGTCGGCATCGTCGTGCCGTCGGGGCGGCCGACCCCGTCGCGGGTGCGGCTGCGTCAGCCAGTGCAGGGGGTGATGTCGACGCGCATCGCGGCATCCCGGCTTCAGCGCGACGCCGCCCCGGCGGGGCCGAGCACCTCCGCGCGCAGCCGGTCGCTCTCGGCGGCGAACTCGGTGACGTACGCGCGCGTCGCGGCGAGGTCCGCCACCATCGGCTCGGCGCCGAGCCCGGTCAGGCGCACCTGCACTTCGGACCGCCGCAGCACGGCGTTGGCCGCCTCGTTGAGCCGCGTGCGCACCGCGTCCGGCGTGCCGCCCGGCGCCCACAGGCAGATCCCGCCGTTGAACACATAGCCCGCCATGCCCTGCTCGGCCGCGGTGCGCACGTCGGGCACGACGCCCAGCCGCTCGGAGGACAGCACGGCGATCGCCCGCAGCTTGCCGGCGCGCACCAGCGGCAGGCTGCTCGCCGACGGGTAGACGCCGTAGGCGAGGCGTCCGGCGGCGAGATCCGCCATCGGGGAATCCTTGTAGGGCACGTGCAGCGCCTTGAAGCCGAGCGCGCGGGCGATCCGCTCGCCCTGCAGGTGCGGCGTGGTGCCCTCGCCGGGCGACGGGTAGGCGAGGGGTTCGGCGGCCGCGCGTCCCTTCGACGCGAGCCCCTCGAGGCCCGTCGCCGGGCTGTCGGCGGGCACCACGACGAGCCAGTGGTCGCGCATCACCCGCGCGACCGGCGTGAGGTCCTCGAAGAGCCGCAGCGGCGGACGGCCCTGCGCGACGAACGCGTGGACGATCGAGTCGCCCGAGCAGCCGCTGGCGTTGAGCACGTGGCCGTCGGCGGTGGAGGATGCGACGGCGCTGGTGGCGATCGTGCCGCCGGCCCCGGGCCGGTTCTCGACCACGACGGGCTGGCCGAGGTCGGGCGTCAAGCCCTCCGCGAGCGCGCGAGCGGCGACGTCGGGTGGCGAACCGGGCGGTGAGCCGACGACGATCTTCAGCGGCTTCGAGGGAAACGACTGCGCGTGGGCAGGCGCGGAGGACGCGAGCGCGAGCGTCGCCGAAAGGGTCGCGCACAGCGTCGCGGGCAGGACGGAACGCAGGGTCATGGCAGCGCCTCCGGTTCGATGGCGCAGACTCTACGGGTGTTCGGAGTCGTGAAGAATCCGTGGACGTCCGACTCACACGTGAAGATCATTCACCAATAGACGCCCGTCGCCCCGCGATCGCGACCCCATGGACCGACTCCGCCGACTCGAGATGCTCGTCGCCGCCGCCGACTCCGGCAGCTTCGCGCGTGCGGCCGCGAAACTGCTGGTGACGCCGTCGGCGGTCAGCCATGCGATCGCGCAGCTCGAGCGCGAGCTCGGGATGACGCTCTTCTACCGGACCACGCGGCAGTTGAGGCTGAGCCCCGACGGCACCGCGGTGCTGCGGCACGCGCGCGAGATGCTCGCGAGCGCCGCGGAGCTCGACGCGATGTCGGCCGGCCAGCGCGAGCGCGTCGCGGGCACCCTGCGCATCGGCATCCCGAACGGCGTCGCGGTGCACCTGCTGATGCCGCTGCTCGCGCGATTCCAGGAACGCCATCCCGAGGTGCGCGTCGAGATGAGCGCCGGCGGCGGCGTCGCCGACATCAACGCCGGGGGCCTGGACGCGGGCATCCGCTTCGGGCCGCTGCCCGACAGCGAGCTGGTCGCGCGCCCGCTCGGGCGGCTGCGCTTCGGCGTGTACGGCTCGCCCGCCTACCTCCAGCGGCATGGGACGCCGCGACACCCGCGCGAGCTCGCCTCGCACCGCACGCTCGTGCACAAGCCGCCGCTGTCGACGACGATCTCGCCGTGGGACCGCTGGGAGTACGCGCGCGGCGACGAGCGCGGCGCCGTCGAGGTGGACCACCACCTCGTCACCGACGAGCGCGAGGCGCTGCTCGCCGCGGCGCTGGCCGGCGCGGGGCTGTTCCGGATCGGGTTCTTCTCGCCCGAGCTGCTGCGCTCGGGGCGGCTGGTGCGCGTGCTCGACGACTGGAGCTGGCCCGGGGGGCCGGCGCTGTCGCTGCTGCATCGGCGCACCGCCCGGCTGCCGCGCCGGGTCGCCGCGTTCGTCGACTTCGTCGTCGAGTCGATCGCGCAGTTCGACCCCGACGCCCAGACCTTCGAGGCCGAGCGCCCGCCGCCGCGGCCCGATCGCCACCGGACTTGACATCGCTCAAGGTGCCGGGACGCCGGCGGAGGAGGATGATTGCTACGGGCTATTCCCGCCCGCACCGGACACCGCCATGCTCAGACTCGTGATCGCCGTCGACGGCTCCGAACCCTCCCTGCGCGCGATCGACGCCGCCGCGCGGCTCGCGAAGGACGCGGAGGTCGAGGCCGTGCTGCTCAACGTCCGCCCCGGCCCCTCGTACCACGGCGACATCTCGCCGCGCGACTACGAGCGCATCGGCGAGCAGGAGCGCGCCCATCAGGACACGGTGCTGGCCAGCGCGCTCACGCACGCGCGGCTCGTCGGGCTCGAGCGCGCGATCGGCCAGGCCGAGACCGGCACGCCCGAGGTCGACGTGCCCCGCGTGGCGACCGAACGCGAGGCCGACCTGATCGTGATGGGCACGCGCGGCCTGAGCTCGCTCGGCGGGCTGCTGCTCGGCTCGGTCGCGCAGCGCGTGGTGCACCACGCGACGGTGCCGGTGCTGCTGGTGAAGTGACGCGCCGCGGCGCGCGGCCCGGCAGGCCGGGCCGCTGCCGCCGCGACGCTCAGGCGCTCGCCGCGACCCCGCGCCGGGCGAGCACGCCGACCAGGTGCGCGCGGTAGGCCGCGCTGGCGTGAAGGTCCGCGTTCAGCCCGTCGGCGTCCTGCGCGACGCCCGCGATCGCCTTGGCGGACCATTCGCGCGCGAGCGCCTGCTCGAACGCGGTCGCGCGGAACGCGCACGAGGCCGCGCCGGTGACCGCGACCCGCACGCCGGCCGGTCCCTTCGAGACGAACACGCCGACCAGCGAGAAGCGCGACGCGGGCTGCTTGAACTTCTGCCATGACGCGTGCTCGGGCACCGGGAAGGCCACCTCGACGATCAGCTCGCCCGGCTCGAGCGCGGTCTCGTACATGCCGGTGAAGAAGTCGTCGGCGGCGATCTGGCGCCGGTCGGTGCGCACGGTCGCGCCCAGCCCGAGCACGCCGGCCGGATAGCAGGCCGCCGGGTCGTTCAGCGCGATGCTGCCGCCGAGCGTGCCCGCGGAGCGCACCGCGGGGTCGCCGATCAGCTCGGCGAGGTGCGCGAGCGCGGGAATCGCGCGACGCACCTCGGCGCTCGCCGCGACGTCGGCGTGCGTGGCGCCGGCGCCGATCGTGACGGTGCCGCGCTCGACGCGGATGCCCTGGAGCTGCGCGATCCGCGTGACCTCGACCAGGTCGCTCGGCGCGGAGAGGCCCATCTTCATCGCCGGCAGCAGCGACTGCCCGCCGGCGAGGTAGCGGCCGTCGGCGGCGGCGCCGAGGAGGCGGGTCGCGTCGGCGACGGTCGCGGGACAGTGGTACTGGAAGTCGTTCATCGCATCAGGCTCCGTGCAGCGCGCGCCAGACGGTCTCGGGCACGAGGGGCATCTGCATCGCTTCGGCGCGCGCGGCGGGCGCGCCGGCGCGCACCAGCGCGTCGACCACCGCGTTGACGACGCAGGGCGTCGCGCCGATCGTGCCGAGCTCGCCCACGCCCTTGACGCCCAGCGGGTTGTTGACCGAAGGCACCGACTGGTCGAGCTCGGTGCGGAACGCGCGGATCAGGTCCGCGCGCGGCAGCGCGTAGTCGGACAGCGAGCCGGTCAGCAGCTGGCCGCTGTCCGGGTCGTAGACGATCTGCTCGCACAGCGCCTGGCCGAGGCCCTGCACCGCGCCGCCGTCGAGCTGGCCGACGACGATCATCGGATTGACGACGCGGCCGACGTCGTTCATCGACGCGTACGACACGACCTCGACCTCGCCGGTGTCCGGGTCGACCTCGACCTCGCAGACGTGGCAGCCATTCGGCCAGGTCGGACCCGAGACGGTGCTGGTCGAGTCGACGTAGACGCGCTTCGCCGGCTGCTTCGCGGCGAGCTCGAACAGGCCGATGCGCCGGTCGGTCCCGACGATCGAGAACGTCCCCGCGGTGTACTCGATGTCCTTGGGCGAGGCCTCGAGCGCGTCGGCGGCGAGCGACTTCGCCTCGTCGACGGTGCGCTGCGAGGCGACCCGCACCGCCGAGCCGCCGGTGAAGAGCGAGCGCGAGCCGGCGCTGCCGAAGCCCTGGCCGCGGTCGGTGTCGCCCTGCACGATCCGCACGCGCTCGATCGGCACGCCGAACACGTCGACGGCGAGCTGCGCGTAGCTGGTCGCGATGCCCTGGCCCATCGCCTGCGTCGCGGTGTAGATCTCGATGAAGCCGTCGGCCGACACGTCGACCGTCACGCGCTCCTCGAACTGGTTGCCGCCCGTCCACTCGAGGAAGGTCGCGAGGCCGCGGCCGCGCAGCCTGCCGCGCGCCTTCGAGGCGGCCGCGCGCGCCTCGAAGCCGGTCCAGTCGGCGAGCGCGAGGCCCTGCTTGGCGATCGACGGGAAGTTCCCGGTATCGTAGGTCTGCGCCATCGGGTTGGTGTACGGCATCTGCTCGGGGCGGATCATGTTCCGCATCCTGAGCTCGGCCGGATCGAGCTTCATCTTCCGCGCGGCCGCGTCCATCAGCCGCTCGATGATGTAGATGGCCTCCGGGCGCCCGGCGCCGCGATAGGCGCCGACCGGGGCGGTGTGCGTCATCACCGCGCGCAGGTCGAAGTCGATGACCGGGATGTCGTAGATGCTGGTCGACACCCAGGGGCCGATCAGCAGCTGGATCACGACGCCGGTGGTGGTCGCGTACGCGCCGACGTTCGCGTCGGTGCGGATCCGCAGCGCGAGCACTCGGCCGCCGGCGTCTAGCGCCAGCTCGGCCTTCGAGATGCAGTCGCGGCCGGCGCGCCCCGCGAGGAACTCGTCGCCGCGCTCGGCGGTCCACTTGACGGCGCGGCCCAGCGCCTTCGCGCAGAAGCCGACGACCACGTCCTCCTGGTAGGCACCGGTCTTCATGCCGAAGCCGC
Organism: Burkholderiales bacterium; assembly: GCA_020248665.1. Classification (GTDB taxonomy): domain Bacteria; phylum Pseudomonadota; class Gammaproteobacteria; order Burkholderiales; family Burkholderiaceae_E; genus UBA4615. Next base: position 9,372 of record JADCHE010000211.1, read on the forward strand.
CGCCGACGTCGCCCACCACCACGCGCGCCTGCTCCTTCGCGAGGCCGAGCGCATCGGCGATCGTGTCGCGCGCCCCCGAGGGCATCTGCGACGAGAGCCGCAGCGTCAGCTTGCCGGTCTCGGCGTCCGGGTAGGCGAGGATGCCGCGCGGCTCCATCGCGACCGCGGCCAGGCGCTGGTTGACGAGATCCAGCGAGACGACGTGCGCGGCCTTCGCGAACGCGTCGGCGGCCTTCGCGGCGTCGCCGTGCCTCGCCTGCGCCACCCAGTTGTCGCCGGCCTCGGGACACACCAGGGACGCGCCGGCGGCCAGCGCCGCGTCGATCGTCACGACCGCGGGCAGGTCCTCGTACTCGACCATCACCGCGTCGCGCGCCTCGTGCGCGGCCTCGCGCGTCTCGGCGACGATCGCCGCGACGGCCTCGCCGACGTAGCGCACGGTGCCGACCGCGAGCGGCCACATCGGCGCGGACACCGAGGGCTTGCCGTCGGGGCGCGGGAAGGGCGAGGGCGTGGGCATCGCCTTCACGCCGCCGGCCTTCAGGTCCTCGCCGGTGTAGACGGCGACGACGCCGGGCATCGCGCGCGCGGCCGACGCGTCGATCGACGCGATGCGCGCGTGCGGATACGGCGAGCGCAGCAGCACGGCGTGCAGCTGGCCGGCGATCGACACGTCGTCGACGTACTTCCCGGTGCCGGTGACCAGCGTCGGGTCCTCGATGCGGCGCACCGAGTGGCCGCTGCCGAAGCGGCCGACGGTGGCGTCGGCGGTGGCGGTCGAGCTCATGGGTGGCGGTCCTCGCGGTTCACGAACGCGTGCCGTCGAGGGCGGTGGCCGCGCGGCGCACCGACTCGACGATGTTGACGTAACCGGTGCAGCGGCACAGGTTGCCCTCCAGGCCGTGCACGATCTGCTCGTCGGTGGGCTTCGGGCACTCGGCGAGCAGGCCCGCGGTCGACATCACCATGCCGGGCGTGCAGAAGCCGCACTGCAGGCCGTGGCACTCGACGAAGGCCTGCTGGATCGGGTGCAGGCCGCCGTCGGCGCCCTTCAGGCCCTCGATCGTGGTGACGGCACGACCCTCGAGCGAGACCGCGAGCGTCGCGCAGGCCTTCGCGGGGCGGCCGTCGACCAGCACGGTGCAGCAGCCGCACTGGCTGGTATCGCAGCCGACGTGGGTGCCGGTGAGATTGAGGTCGTCGCGCAGCACCTCGACGAGGAGGCGGCGGTTCTCGACCTCGACGGACACCGGCTGTCCGTTGACGGTGAATCGGGCGGTGGTCATGGGAGGGTCCGGTGGTAAGGCGACGAGCGATGGTACCGTCGGTCGTGCCGCAGTGGCGTCAAGACCGCTTGCTTTCGATCTCGACGAACGAGAGCGGGGCCGGGCCGGCGTTGATCACGTCGTGCTCGACGCCGGCGCGCCGCGCGTAGGAGCGGCCCTTCTTCAGCTCGAAGTGGGTGGTGCCGGTCGCGGATTCGATCCGCAGCAGCCCGTCGGTCATCGGGACGACGACGTAGTCGTGCTCGTGGCGGTGGTGCCCGGTGCGCGCGCCGGGCGCGAAGCTCCACTCGGTCACGCGCACCACCTCGTCGTCGACGTCGACGCGGGGCACGGCCATCAGGGGGGTGTCGCTCATCGCGAGGTCTCCGGGTTCATCGCCGGGCGCGCGTCGCGCCCGTTCCGGCGGATCGTGCCACGGGTGCGGGCGCGGCGTCTGCGATCATTCCGGGATGCTCTCCGTCACGCTCGGTCCCGTCGCGCTGCCGGTCGCGCCGCTGCTGCTGATCGGCGCGGTGTGGCTCGGCGCGGCCGTCGCGGCGAGGCTGGATCGGTCGCGCCCGCGCGCCGCCGCGCAGCCGGCGGCCGGATCCGGGCGCGCCGCCGACGCGGTGCCCGGGCCGGCGGCGGCGGCGCGGCGCGGCCCGGACGCCGGCGACATGCCGTCGTACGCGGCGATCGCCGGCCTGCTCGCCGCG
>JADCHE010000212.1 GCA_020248665.1 Burkholderiales bacterium
CGTGTCGCGCCCGTTGAGCACCACGTGCGCGCCGCCCTGCGCGAGCGCCTGCGCCATCGCCCAGCCGAGCCCGCGCGACGCGCCGCTGACCAGCGCCACCTTGCCGTCGAGTCTGAACACGTGCGTCCCCTGCTGTCGTCGTCGGAGGTGCGAGCATACGGCAGGCCGCGCGCGGGCCGTCCGCGGCCGCTCACCAGGAGCGCGGGAGCGCCTTCAGCAGCACGATCCGCCGGCCCTCGAGCGCGACGTAGCCGCCGCGCACCAGGTCCTTCATCAGCCGGCTGACCATCTCGCGCGAGCAGCCGATCTCGCTCGCGAGCAGCGCGTGCGTCGTGCCCTCGGGCACGCGCCGCGCACCGTCCGCCCCGGCGACCGCGAGCGCCTCGAGCCGCCGCACCAGCCGCCCGTAGACGTCGAGCGTGGCCATCCCGCGCGCCGACTCGGTCGCGAGCCGCGCGCGCCGGATGACCCGCGCGATCAGCCCGAGCGCGAGGTCCGGGTCGCGGGCGATCTGCTCGCGCAGCGTCGCCCGCGTGACCATCGCGCAGGTCGTCGGCTCGACCGCGATCACGCTCGCCGAGCGCGGCCCGCCGTCGAGCGCCATCTCGCCGACGCACTCGCCGGGGCCGTGGACGTTGAAGGTGACCTCCCGCTCGCGGGCGCCGTCGCCGCCCGACGAGAACACCCGCAGCCGCCCGCTCAATACGACGAACAGGGTATCGCCGGTGTCCCCCTCCTGGATCAGGATCGTGCCGCGGCGGTAGCGCCGCAGCACGCCGCGCTCGGCGAGCGCGCGCAGCGAGGGATCGGCGACGGCGGCGAACGGGTCGGCGTCGGGTCGGGACGTGACGGCGGCGCGGGGCATGGCTGCGTGCTCGGACGGCAAGGGGTTCGAGGGCGGCCGGACCCCGGAGTGTGACGGTGGGCGGGCTGCGCGCCAAGTCCGCGGGGTCGGGTGGATGGGTGGACGTGGATACGGCTTCGCAGCGACCGGGGCGCCGCCACATAATCGGCGCATGACAAACGCCCTGGAGTCATCGATGCCGTCCGTGGACACCGGGTTCGTCCGCCGCGAGCGCCGGGGCATCGTGGTGGTCGACCTCGTCGAGTCGGTTCGGCTGTTCGAGCACGACGAGCTCGGCACCGCGACCCGGTGGCGAGAGGTGGTCGCCGCCGTCGAAGCCCTGCTCCCGGACCACGGCGGACGGCTGGTGAAGAGCCTGGGGGACGGAATGCTGCTCGAGTTCGACACGATTCCGGGGGCCGCGGCCTGCGCGTTGCGCATCGAGGCGCTGGTGCACGAACGCGCCCGCCGCGAGCCCGGGCTGGAGGCCCTGGCGCTCAGGATCGGGCTGCACGCTGCCGACATCCTCGTCGATCGGCTCGACATCTATGGCACCGGGGTCAACCTGTGCGCGCGGATCGCGTCGCTCGCACCGCCCGGAGGCATCGTCGCGTCCGCCGAAGCCCGCGACCTGCTGGTCGATGCGCTCGACGCGACGCTCGAGGACCTCGGCGAGTGCTACGTGAAGCACCTGCCGAACCCGATCCGCGCGTACCGTCTGGCACCGCCCGACCGCCGCGTCGTGCGGTCGGCTCCGGCGCAGCCCGACACCGGCCTGCATCCGGTGATCGCGGTGCTTCCGTTCCGAATGCAGCCCGAGGACCCGAAGCTCGCGTTGCTCGGCCACGTCGTCGCGGACGAGATCAACGTCGCGCTGTCACCGAGCCGCGACCTGCTCGTGATCTCGCGGCTGTCCGTGATGGCGCTCGCCGACCGCTCGGTCGACCTCGACCTGTGCCGCCGGATGCTCGGCGTGCACTACGTGGTGACCGGCACGGTGCGCGCCCACGGCGACCGGGTCGCGGTGCTCGCCGAGCTGGCCGACGCGCGCACGCGGCAAGTCGTCTGGGCCGACTCGATGCGCTCGACCCTGGGCGACATCCTTGCCGGAGAGGGCGAGCTGGTGCATGCGCTCGCCGGCGCCGTGCGGGGCGCGATCCTGAGCACGGAGGTCGAGCGCGCGCGCCTGCAGCCCCTGCCGACGCTCGAGAGCTACTCGCTGCTGCTGGGTGGCATCGCGATGCTGCACCGCTCGTCGCGCGACGACTTTCAGCGCTCGCGCGCGCTCCTCGAGACGCTGGGCGAGCGACATCCGAAGCAGTCGTCGATCCATGCGTGGATCGCGAAGTGGCACGTTCTGAACGTCGCGCAAGGCTGGTCGGCGAATCCGGCCGACGACACGCGTCGAGCGATGGACGCGACGCGTCGCGCGATCGACCTCGACGACCGCAACTCGGTCGCGCTCGCGATCGACGGGCTGGTCAACACCAGCCTGCTCAAGCGCCTCGACGTCGGCATGACCCGTTACGAAGCCGCGATCGACGCCAACCCCAACGACGGGCTCGCCTGGGCGCTGAAGGGCACGCTGCACGCGTTCCGCGGCGAGGGCCTGCCGGCGGTGCACGGCACCCGTCATGCGCTGAAGCTCTCGCCGCTGGATCCGCTGCGCTACTTCTACGAGACGCTCGCGGCGACCGCGGAGCTGTCGGCCTGCAACTACGACGACGTGATCGCGCTAGCGAAGCGGTCGCTGAAGGGCAACCGCACCCATACGTCGACCTGGCGCTCGCTCGCCATCGCGCAGGCCGAGTCCGGACGCCTCGAGGACGCGCGACGCACGGTGCAGGAGCTCCTGAAGCTCGATCCCGACTTCACGATCGCCCGGTACCGGAACTGGACGCCGAGCATCGATTTCGACACCGGACGACGGTGGGCCGACGCGCTCGCCCGTGCCGGCGTTCCCGCATGAAACCCGGCCGGCGACGGCCTCCCTTGGAGCGAGCAGATGGCTGGTGAAGTCGGTGCAGTGGGTGCAGTGGGTGCAGTGGGCGCAGTGGGTGCAGTGGGCGCCGTCGGCGCGGTCGGCGCGGTCGGTGCCGTCGGTGCCGTCGGTGCCGTCGGCGCCGGGGGCTACGGATCGCCGAACGCGACCGGTGCGCTGGTGCTGCACCGGGACGGCATCGTCGGCGCCTGGGATCCGAAGGCCGTGTCCGTGCCGCCGCTGCCCGCGTTCGACGCGGCCGATCCGGCGCGCTCCGAGGCCTGGGTCCGCCTGATCGCGATCGAGATGGACCTGCTCGCGCAGCTGCGCTTCGATGTCGCGAAGCCGACGTTCGCCGGCGGCGCCGTGGCGACCCGGGACGCCTTCCAGATGGCCTACCTCGCGCCCGGCGCGGACGGCCGGTTCGATGCGGTGCCGATCGCCGCGATCGCGCGACCGAAGCGCGAGACGTTCGCCGCGCAGCTCGACTTCGTCGAGCGCTACGTCGACCTGCGCGCCGAGCGCGCGGGCGAGATCCTCGCGCAGGTCTCCGTCCCGTATCCGTTCTGGAGCTCGGTCGTCAACTTCCATCCGGACCGCCATCCGCGCACCGCGGAGCTGCTCGACGTCTCGCTGCGGATGGCGCGTGCGATCGAGCTGCGCTTCAAGCATGCGCTCGGCTGCCCGCGGCCCGCCGAGCTGTCGCCCCAGGTGCAGCCGATGCTTCTGACGCCCGGCCACAGCACCTTGCCGAGCGGTCATTCGACCGAGGCGCACCTGATCGCGCTGCTGCTCGAGCGGCTGATCGGCCCGGGCAGCGGTTGGGGGCCGATGCTGCGCGACCAGCTCGTGCGGCAGGCCGGCCGGATCGCCGTCAACCGCACCGTCGCGGGCCTGCACTATCCGCTCGACAGCGCGGCCGGGTGTCTGCTCGGGACGGCGCTCGGCGAGTTCTTCCTCGTGCGCTGCGGCGCCTCCGCGGAGGTGGTGCAGATCGCGTTCGACGGCGAGGCGTACCCGGACGACGAGGACTTCCTGCCGGGGCGTCTGAGGACGGCGTACGACGAGGACGGTCTGCCCGACTACGCGACCGCGGTACGCACCGCGGCGCCCGAGGGCATCGTGTCGCCGCTGCTCGCATGGCTGTGGGAGCGGGCGCGGGCCGAGTTCCCGCAGGCCGCATCGGGGCGCCCCGCGTGAGCGCCGCGTGGCACGACGTCGCGCTGCCGGACATCGGCGCGACCCGCATCGATCCGTACTGGATCTGGGCGAACGCGACCGCGTTCGACGCGCTCGGTGGACGCCAGGCGGGCGCCGAGCCATGGATCTCCGTCGTTCTCGAGCTCAAGCGTCCGGTGTACCAGGCGGCCCCGAGCTGCCCGGCGCACCTGTGCCGGATTCCCGAGATTCATCGGGTCGGCGGCCCGGGCGGCCTCGCGAGGACCCGGTTCTGCACCGCCCGGGTCACCGAGGCCTTCTTCGATCCGGCCTCGAATCCATGGCTCGCGAACGTCGAGCGCTTCGAGCTCGGGCTGCCGATCGTCGAGACCCGAGACGGCCCGCGGGAGGGCCCCGATCACATCGGCATCGTCGATCCCGGGGATCCGACCGCGCTCCGGGCGGTGCCTGTGCTCGCGGTCATCGACACCGGGCTGCCGTTCGCGAACGAACGGCTCATGGATGCCGCGGGATTCAGCCGCTGTCTCGGTCTGTGGGACCAGAACGGCGTCGATGCGCGGCCGCCGAGAGGGCTGCCCTACGGCATGTTCGCGCGGCGAAGCGATGTGCTGGCGGCGCTCGGCGATCATCGTGTCGCCGCCGCCGGGGGCCGTCCCGAACACGAGAGCGTGCTGTACGCCGCCATGGGCCTCGACACGCTGAGGGCGCGCTGGACCCACGGCTCGGCGGTGCTCGGCCTCGCGGCCGATCGCGACGATCGTGCCGGCGCGCCGAACGAGGGTGCCCCGTGGTACCTCGGCGTCGAGCTGCCCCGCAGGTCTTCCGACGACACCTCCGGTGCGTCGCTCGCGGTGCATGCGCTCGACGCCCTCAGGTTCGTGATCGTCGCGGCCGAAAGGGCGGCCAAGGAGATGCGGCGACTCCCGGGGCCGATCGTGGTCAACCTCAGCTACGGCCGTTTCGCGGGGGCGCACGACGGCAGCTCGATGCTGGCGAGTGCGATCGACGAGCTGCTCGACCTGTACAACGACGACTCGCGTCGACTCGCGGTCGTCCTTTCCGCGGGCAACGGTCAACTCGCCGAGGGGCACGCGCGGGTCGACGTACCGACTCGGGGCGAGGTCGCGCTGACCTGGCGGGTGCTCCCCGACGACCACACACCGTCGTTCCTCGAGCTGTGGCCGGGCGGCGCCGCCGAGGATCTCGTCGTCGTGCTGACGCCGCCCGGAGGCGGTCCGGCGGTCGAGGTCGGTCCCGGACGGTGCGTCGCGCTCCGTGAAGGCGACGACTGCATCGCGACCGTCGGCCACCACGTGCGCAGCGCGGCCGGCGAGGGCCCGATGGTGCTCGTCGCGATCGCACCCACCGCCTCGCACGATGTGCACCGCGCGCTCGCGGCGTCGGGCCGCTGGACCGTCACGCTGCGCAACCGCGGCGACCGGCCGTTGCGGGTCGGTGCGTGGATCCAGCGCGACGATCCGTTCGGCCCGTCTCGCTTGCGCGGTCGACAGTCGCGGTTCGAGGATCCGGCGTACGCGCGGCGCGACGAGCGCGGGTTCGTTCTCGACACGGACCCGGCCGACGCCACCGGCGTCGTCCGACGCGTCGACACGCTGAACCCGGCCGCGACGGGCCGCTTCACCGTCGTCGCGGGCGCCAGAGTCCTCGGCGATGGGCGGGTGTCCCGCTACTCCGCCGCAGGCGAGGTCGGTGCCGGCCGCCGCGTGCCCGACCTGACCGCGGTCGCCGACCGGAGCGCCTGCCGGCCTGGCATCCTGACGCGCGGCACGTTCAGCGGTTCGGTGGCCGTCGCGAGCGGCACGAGCCTCGCGGCGCCTCAGGTCGCGCGCTGGCTGGTCGACCTGCTCGCGCGGGAGGCCGCACCGACGACGGCACCTCGGGCGGCCTGGGCACGCGAGCTCGTCGCCGCCCGGCTCGGCGTGGAGCCGGCGCAGGATCCTCCACGTCAGGAGGGCCCACCTCGGGCCGCGATGCTCTCGGGCGCCGTACCGCGGCGCGGCGAGGCGGCCGCGCTCGGTGCGCCCCGGATCCCGGGGGTCATGGACGACTGATCGTTCACCGCGGCGTCGGGACACGCAGGCCGCGCACGCACGCGGAGCGCGCCGCGCGACGATGAGGGGCTCGCCTTCGATCGCCGGGAGACGGGCGCTGCAAGGCAAACCTTCGATCATCGGGCCGACTCGTCTCGTCGATCGCTGTGCCCGAATCGCGTCGTGGGCCAATCGCGGCGCGTCGAAGGGGGGCGCGTATCGTCGACTCGTCCGGACGCATCGCGGCGCTCGGATGTCCCCCAACCCTAGGAGCAGTCGATGAAGCAGCCTTCCGAGCGCCCGGACCAGGAATCGATGACCGAGCGGACCGAAGACGGTCCCGTACGCGTGTCGATGGGTACCGGCGTCATCTTGCCTCACGTTGAGCGGCATCTCCGGCGCACCCTCCCGAAGGATCCTCCGGTCCGCATGACCGACCCTGCCGCCCGCGTGTCGATGGGCACCGGGTTTCGTCTGCCCGCTATCGCAGCCCATGTGAGGCGCTCCGATCGGAACGCACGCTGAAAATACTGACCAGAGACACGGTGCCGGACACTGCCGGCATCGTGCCTCGGCGGACCGCGATGCCAATCCTGACCTTCCATCGGATGTTTCCGGACACGCTGCCGCCTCTGCGTGCCGACAAGAGCGCACTGGGCACCATCCCGTCGGCGGCCTTTCAGTATTGCGAGGCCATGCGAGCGGCATCTGCGCACGGGTGGTACGTCTTTCCTCCATTCGACATCCGGTTGCGCTGGACCGGTTCGGACGTGCTGTGGTTCAAGGACGGCACCTGGGAGACGCTGACGCAGGTGCGGCTTCCCGAGTTCGAAGCCCTTTGGGACGCGAACGTGCCTACGGACATGCGGGGCCTCGCCCCGCCCTTCCTCACCGGTGTGCAGGTCCGCGGGATCGTGCAGGTGTGGTCCGGCCTGCTCGTCGAGTCGGCCGAAGGCTGGAACACGCTGGTACGGCCGATCGTCAACGCGCCGCAGAGCCACCTGTTCGTGCCGTACGAAGGTGTGATCGAGACAGATCGGTTCGCGCCGTGCCCGCTGTTCACGAACCTGCAGCTCACTTCGACCGAGGTCGTGATCGACCTTCTTCGGCATCGTCCGCTGTTCCAGGTCCAGCCGGTTCGTCGGGAATGCTATGCCGAATCCGCTCATGACAGCGAGGACCGGGATGCCTTCGGCGAGGGTACCGTCGGACTGACTGAGGCGCAGTGGCGAGGCTTCCGCCGCACGATCCGGACCGATCTGCAGGATGATCCCCATTATTCCGGCAGCTATGCCAGCGACGTCCGCAAGCGCGCCAAGCGCGGATGATCGTGCGCTCGCGGCTGCGTCGGCCTTGCAGGCGGCGGCCATGCTGCCCTTGCACCTCATGCCGCTGCTCGTGCATCTGGCCGCTTTGACGTGGGGCGTCTCGTCGCTCGTGGCCGGGTCGTACGCGGCGACGTTCTCGATCGGTCAGCTCGCCGCGACGCTGGCGCTGCCCGCATTTGCGGCCGCGCTGCCCTTCACGTGGCTCGCCGCACTGGCCGGTATGGCGCTGAGCGCGTCGGTGGCGACGATCGGCGCGTCTTCGGTGACGGTCGTGGCCGCTTGGGCGGTCGCCGGGTTCGGTTCGGGTGCGCTGATCGTCGCGAGCACCGCAGCGATCGCTCGGTACGGTCGGCCGGTCCTCGCGTTCTCGGCGCGGCTCGCCGCGTCGCTGCTGATCGGCGGCGTCGGTGCGCTGGCGCTCGGCCTGCTGCAGGCTCGCCTCGGGTTCCGTGGATCCTTCGACCTGCTCGCTGCGACGGTCGCGGTCCTCGTCGTCGCGGCGGTCGCGGTCGCGCCGCGCGGGCGGCTCGATCGCTCGGCACGGGCCGCGGTGCGGATGCCGGCGGCATCCCGCAGCACGCCGCCGACCGCACGCGTCCTCGTCGGCCTGGTGCTGCTGTGCACGCTGTTCGCGGGGCAGGTCGGCACGATCGTGCTGCTCGTGCGCAGGGTGGTCGAGAGCGGCGTCGCGCTGTCCGATACGGTGATGGTGATGGCGGCGTGCAAGTGCGTCGCCGCCGCGTTCGTCGTCGCGACGGCTCGCAGCCGATCCGGCGCGCGCCACGTGCGCACGACGGCGGTGCTGCTCGCGGCGTCGGTCGCGCTGATGAGCGTGGCGGCGGACCTGGGGACGCTCATGGCGGCGCTGCTCGTCTGGGAGCTGTGCGTCAACCGGATCTCGGCGGTCATGCAGGGCACGCTCGCCGCGCTGTCGCCGGGCGTCACCGGGGCATGGTCCAGTGCGCTGCTGCTCGGCGGCGCGGCGGTCGGGCCGGTGCTGCACGGTGCGGCGCTCGACCACGGTGCCGGCGTGCTGTTCCTCGCGTTCGCGATGGCGTCGGCGATCGCGGCAGGCCTGTGGTCGAGCGGCAGCGCCGCGGCGGTCCGAAGCCGAGGCTAGGCGACCTCGCTCACGCCGCCGGCGGCCACGCGAACTGCGAGGCCCGCAGCGCGATCAG
>JADCHE010000213.1 GCA_020248665.1 Burkholderiales bacterium
CAGGTCGGGTGCGGTGTCGGGCGATGCCGTCGCTGTCGAAAGCCGTGCAGTGTCATCGTCGCGCATCGTAGACGTGGCGGACCGCCTTGGCCAGCGCGGCTCGCGCGCCCGGTGCCGCCGAACGGCCGCGCTGCGGGCGACGACTCGATGCGACCCGGTGCGGCGAAGCTCGGCCGCGCCGTGTCGACACGCCTTGACGAAGCACAAGGGTCGGACCCGCCCATGCCCGATACTGACCAGACGATGTTCCGCACGGCATGTTCCGCACGTACGGCATCGACACCGAGGACATCTCCATGAACAGACGCGACAGGATCGTCGACGACGTCGGCGCGATGCTGACCGAGGCGCAGGACATGCTGAGGCGCGCCGGCAGCGAGACCGGCGACGCGGCGCGGGAGTTGCGACTGCAGGTGGAGTCGCGGCTCGACGCGGTGAAGACGAGCCTGCACGCGGTCGAGGACGACGCGATGCACCGTGCCCGGATGGTGACCCGCACGACCGATCACTACGTGCACGAGCACCCCTGGCAGGGCATGGCCGCCGCGGCGACGCTCGGATTCGTCGCCGGGCTGCTGATGAACAGGCGTTAGGCGCGGCGGCGCGCCGAGCCTCGCCGAGGGCGACGACCATGCGGATCCGGGCCGGCTTCGAGATGGAGTACGAGTGCCCCGGCCCGACGCCGATGCTGATGGCGCTCAACATCCATGCGTCGAGGGCGTCGGACCTCGTTCGCCCGGATCGCCTGGTGACCCGGCCCCAGGTCCCGGTGACGGGCTACCACGACCTGTTCGGCAACTGGTGCAGCCGGATCGTCGCGCCCGCCGGACGCATCGTGCTCGGCACCGACGCGCGGGTCGAGAACAGCGGACTGCCCGATCCGGTCGCCCCGGACGCCGTCCAGACGCCGGTCGAGCTGCTGCCCGACTCGACGCTGGTCTACCTGCTGGGCAGCCGCTACTGCGAGACCGACGAGCTGTCCGAGGTCGCCTGGAAGCGCTTCGGCGACGGCCCGACCGGATGGGCGCGCGTGCAGGCGATCTGCGACTTCGTCCACGACCACATCGAGTTCGGCTACCAGCACGCGCGACGCACGCGGACCGCTCGGGGGGCCTGGCCGCCACGCAGACCGTGATCAACCTGCTGCGCAAGCGGGCGGCGGCCGAGGCACCGCACGTCTGGTCGGTCGACTCGATGTTCGACGTCGCCAACCTGGTGTCCGACGCGATGCGCGACATCGAGCGACGGGACGGACCCTTCCTCGAGCCGGGCGGGCTGAAGTTCAATGCCTCGTTCATCCTCGGCGGGCAGATCGCGGGCGAGCCCATGCGCCTCTTCCGGCTCTACGCGGAGGGCAACTTCATCGAGGCCGGCACCGACACGAACTACCTCCAGACGGGCGAAGCCAAGTACGGCAAGCCGATCCTCGACCTCGCCGTGACGTCGAGCGCGACCATGCAGGACGCCACCAAGTGCGTGCTCGTGTCGTTCGACTCGACGATGCTCAGCAACCTCTCGGTGGGCATGCCGATCGACCTGCTCTGCTATGCGCGCGACAGCCTGCGGATCACGATGAAGCGACGGTTCGACCCGGGCGATCCGTACTTCTGCGCGCTGACCCGGCAGTGGCTCGAAGGCACGCGCAGGGTCTTCCGCGAGCTGCCGCCCCTGGAATGGTGAGCACCCCGCGCGCGTCAGCCGTGACGCACGACCCCGCCGGCGCGCCGAACGCATCGGCGAGCCGGCGCCCGGCGGGGCGACCGGCATCGTCACTCGCGGCGGACGAGCTTCAGCGACCCCAGGAACAGCGCCGCCTGCTCGCGGTCGGGCGCCGGACCGAGCACCACCGCCTGCCAGACGCGCCCGCCCACCCCGACGAAGCGCGCGATCAGCGTCGCGTCGCGATCGCGCATCCGCCCGACCGCCTCGACCTCCAGGCCCGCGACGGTGTCGGTGCCCTGGCCGGCCGCGTCGACGAGCGCGACCCGGACCGCGCGCGATGCGCGCTCGGTGCCGCCGATGTTGCGGATCATCGCGGTCCGCATCGCCGCGAGCGCGCGCTCGCGCGTCGCGGCCGATGCATCGGGCAGCACCGCCGTGCCGACGGTGTACGCGACCTCGCGCGCCTGCGCGCCGTGCATCGTCATCTCGAGCGCGAGCCCGTCGAGGTTGATCGCCCGCGTCATCGTCGCCGGCTTGGCCGGCAGCATCACCATGAAGCCCGACGCCTCGGCCCGGATCTCGCGCCAGTCGTGCTCGGGCGCGCATCCCGCGAGCCACGCGGCGGGCGGCGCCAGCAGCCAGCCCGCGAACGCGCGGCGCATCGGCCGCACGGGCCCCCTCGTTGCATCCATCGCCTCATGGTATCAATGTCGACAACGACGGCCGTTCCGCCGCAGGGAGTGACGATGCTCTACGAGTTCAAGTCCAAGGCCGCCGGCTCGGTGGTGATGACCGGCCCGGTCGCCGAGCGCCTGCTCGCGATCGTCGGCAAGGCGCCGGGCCGCAAGGGTGTCTTCACCGTCGAGCAGCTGGCGCCGGCGATCGCGGCGCTGCAGTCCGCCATCGAGCGCGAGAAGTCCGAAGGCGCTGCGCCCGAGGGCGAGGCCGAAGACGGTCGCCGCGACGCCGTGCCCGCGGTCACGCTCGCGCAGCGCGCGTGGCCGCTGATGGAACTGCTGCGTGCCGCCGGGCGGGCCGAGCAGGTCGTGACCTGGGGCGTCTGAAACGGCGGAGGGCGCCGAAAGGCGCCCTCCCGACCTGACACGACCGGACGACCTTGTTCAGGCCGGACTGGCTCTTCACGAAGCCGGCGGGCCGCACCACGCCGTTGGTCGTCCTGCGGTGCCCTCGCCGATGAGCGCGGTCTTGGCGTTGCTGGTGAGCCGGCTGTCGTCGAAGTACCGGCCGGTGCTCGCGCAGCCCGCGAGGGCGAGCACGGCAATGGCAGCCCGCACGCGACGGCGGACGGTCACCACAGCCGTCCGGCCGAAGGGGGTCGACCTCGATCCGGCGCAACACCCGGGCGCGTCGATGCCGTCGCGCCACGCCGGTGGAGCCACCCAGCGTGGCCGTCGCGCTCAGCCGAAGTAGCGCTTCGCGGAGAAGTCCGACGACGCCTCGCCGATCGGCTTGACGATGCCATCGACGCGAAGCACCGGCGCACCGTCGACGCGATAGAGACCCTGGCAGAACACCAGGTTGCGCGTCGCGCGCAGCACCTCGAGCCGGCCCTCGAGCCACGCGCCCTGCGGCACCGGCGCGAGGAAGTCGGCCGACAGGCTCACCGTGCTCATGAACCGGTCGAGCCCGGCCTGCAGGTTCGCGCCGAGCACCAGCAGCATGTCGGCCATCGACATCAGCATGCCGCCGTGGCAGAAACCCGACGGGCTGCAGTGTCGCCGCTCGACGCGCAGGCCCATCACCAGCCGCCCGGCGAGGCCCTCGTCGCGGTGGCCCCAGAGCGGGCCGATCGCATCGACGAACGGGTTGTCGCCGAGCGCGAGCCGCACGAAGCCGGCGGGGGGCTGCGGCACGGCGCTCATCCGAGGCTCGACGCGAGCGCCCGGCGCAGCTCGGCCTCGTCGCGGCCCGAGCGGTGGGCGACGTCCTTCAGCTGATCGTCGCCGATACGCCCGACGTTGAAGTACTGCGCCGTCGGGTGCGAGAAGTAGAAGCCCGACACGCTCGCCGCCGGCGTCATCGCGAGCGACTCGGTCAGCTCCATCCCGATCTCGTCGCACTTCAGCACGTCGAAGAGCGCGCGCTTGACCGTGTGCTCCGGGCACGCCGGATAGCCGGGCGCCGGCCGGATGCCGCGGTACTTCTCGGCGATCAGGTCCTCGTTCGACAGCGCTTCGTCGGCCGCGTAGCCCCAGAGGTCGCGGCGCACCCGCTCGTGCATGCACTCGGCGAAGGCCTCGGCAAGCCGGTCGGCGATCGCCTTCAGCATGATCGAGGAGTAGTCGTCGAGCAGCCTCGCGAACTCCGCCTCCTTCTTCTCGACACCGATGCCCGCGGTGACCGCGAACATCCCGATGAAGTCCTCGATGCCCGAGGGCCGGCCGTCGATCGCCTTGGGCGCGACGAAGTCGGCGAGGCACTTGTTGTCGACGCCCTCGCGCTTGGCCTGCTGCTGGCGAAGGTTGCGCCAGGTGAAGGCGACGTCGGTGCGCGACGCGTCGGTGTAGACCTCGATGTCGTCGTCGTTGACCGTGTTCGCCGGCAGGAATCCGACCACCGCGTTCGCGGTGATCCAGCGGCCGTCGATCACACGCTTCAACATCGCCTGGCCGTCGGAGAACACGCGCCGCGCCGACTCGCCGACCACCTCGTCGTTGAGGATGGCCGGGTACGGGCCGTGCAGGTCCCATGTCTGGAAGAACGGCTGCCAGTCGATGTACTTCGCGATCTCGGCGAGGTCGTGGTTGCGGAACACGCGGCGGCCGACGAACTTCGGGCGCGGCGGATGGTAGTGCGCGATCGGGTGCGGCGGCTCGCCCGGGTGGTCGTCAGCCACCATCGCCCACGCGATCGCGGGCTTGTTCGCGCGCGCCTCGGCAAGGGTCACCAGCGCAGGGCCCTTCTTCGAGGCGTGCTGCGCGCGCACGCGCTCGTAGTCGGCGCGCAGCTGCTCGAGGTAGGTCAGGCGCGCGTCGTCGGACACGAGGTTCTGCGCGACCGGCACCGAGCGCGACGCGTCGGCGACGTGGATCACCGGGCCGCTGTAGTGCGGCGCGATCTTGACCGCGGTGTGCACGCGCGAGGTGGTCGCGCCGCCGATCAGCAGCGGGATCTTGCGCACGCGGAACCACTCGTCGCGCTCCATCTCGGCGGCGACGAAGGCCATCTCCTCGAGCGACGGCGTGATCAGGCCCGACAGGCCGACGATGTCCGCGCCCTCGACCTTGGCGCGCGCCAGGATCTCGTTGCACGGGACCATCACGCCCATGTTGACGACCTCGAAGTTGTTGCACTGGAGCACGACGGTGACGATGTTCTTGCCGATGTCGTGCACGTCGCCCTTCACGGTCGCGATGACGATCTTGCCGCGCGCGCGGGTGTCGCCGGCCGCGGCCTTCTCGGCCTCGATGAACGGCACCAGGTGCGCGACCGCCTGCTTCATCACGCGCGCCGACTTGACCACCTGCGGCAGGAACATCTTGCCCGCGCCGAACAGGTCGCCGACGACGTTCATGCCGTCCATCAGCGGGCCCTCGATGACCTCGATCGGGCGGCCGCCGCGCGCGGCGACCTCCTGGCGCGCGGCCTCGGTGTCCTCGACGACGAAGCTGGTGATGCCCTGGACCAGCGCGTGGGCGAGCCGCTCGGCGACCGGCTTCTGGCGCCACGCGAGGTCCTCCTCGCGCCTCGCGCCGCCCGCCTTCAGCGTCGCCGCGAACTCGATCATCCGCTCGGTCGCGGTCTTCTCGCGCTCGGGCGAGTCGGCCGGCAGGTCCACGGGCAGCGTCGGCCGGCGATTCAGCACGATGTCCTCGACGCGCTCGCGCAACCCGGCCGGGATCTGCTCGTAGACGCCGAGCATGCCGGCGTTGACGATGCCCATCGACATCCCGGCCCGGATGGCGTGGTACAGGAACACGGTGTGGATCGCCTCGCGCGCCGGGTCGTTGCCGCGGAACGAGAACGAGACGTTCGAGACGCCACCGGACACCTTCGCGTACGGCAGGTTCTTCCGGATCCAGCGCGTGGCCTCGATGAAGTCGACGCCGTAGTTGTCGTGTTCCGGGATGCCGGTGGCGATCGCGAAGATGTTCGGGTCGAAGACGATGTCCTCGGGCGGGAAGCCGACGCGGTCGACCAGCAGCCGGTAGGCGCGCTCGCAGATCTGCGTCTTGCGCTCGAAGGTGTCGGCCTGGCCCTGCTCGTCGAACGCCATCACGATCACCGCCGCGCCGTAGCGCCGGCACAGCGTCGCCTGGCGCAGGAACTCGGCCTCGCCCTCCTTCATCGAGATCGAGTTGACGATCGCCTTGCCCTGCACGCAGCGCAGCCCCGCCTCGATGACCGACCACTTCGACGAGTCGATCATGATCGGCACGCGCGCGATGTCGGGCTCGGAGGCGATCAGGTTGAGGAAGCGCGCCATCGCCGCGGCCGAGTCGAGCATCGCCTCGTCCATGTTGACGTCGATGACCTGCGCGCCGTTCTCGACCTGCTGGCGCGCGACCGCGAGCGCCTCGTCGTACTGCTCGGCGAGGATCATCCGCGCGAAGGCCTTCGAGCCGGTGACGTTGGTGCGCTCGCCGACGTTGACGAAGAGAGTGTCCTCGCCGACGTTGAACGCCTCCAGCCCCGACAGCCGCAGCTCGCGCGGCCGCTCGGGCACCGCGCGCGGCGCCATGCCCTCGACCGCCTTCGCGATCGCGGCGATGTGCTCGGGCGTCGTGCCGCAGCAGCCGCCGGCGATGTTGACGAAGCCCGCCGTCGCGAACTCCTTCAGCAGCGATGCCGTGATCTCCGGCGTCTCGTCGAAACCGGTGTCCGACATCGGGTTGGGCAGCCCGGCGTTGGGGTAGACGCAGACGAAGGTGTCGGCCTTCTTCGAGAGCTCCTCGACGTACGGCCGCATCAGCGCCGCGCCGAGCGCGCAGTTCAGCCCGATGGTGAGCGGCCTCGCATGGCGCACCGAGTTCCAGAACGCCTCGACGGTCTGGCCCGACAGGATCCGGCCCGACGCGTCGGTGACCGTGCCCGAGATCATGATCGGCAGCCGCGTGCCGGTCCGCTCGAAGAACTCGTCGATCGCGAAGAGCGCCGCCTTCGCGTTCAGGGTGTCGAAGATCGTCTCGACCAGCAGCACGTCGACGCCGCCCTCGACAAGCGCCTCGACCTGCTCGAGGTAGGCCACGCGCAGCTCCTCGAAGGTCACGTTGCGCGCGCCGGGGTCGTTGACGTCGGGCGAGATCGACGCGGTCTTGGGCTGCGGGCCGAGCGCGCCGGCGACGAAGCGGGGCCGGTCGGGCGTGGAGAAGCGGTCGGCCTGCTCGCGGGCGAGCCGGGCCGAGGCGAGGTTCATCTCGCGCGCGAGCTCGGCCATCCGGTAGTCGGCCTGCGCGATCGGGGTCGCGCCGAAGGTGTTCGTCTCGATCAGGTCGGCGCCCGCGGCCAGGTAGCCGGCGTGGATCTCGGCGATGACGTCCGGCCGGGTCAGCGACAGCAGCTCGTTGTTGCCCTTCACGTCGTGCGCGAAGTCGGCGAAGCGCGCGCCGCGGTAGTCGGCCTCTCCCAGCCTGTAGCGCTGGATCATCGTGCCCATCGCGCCGTCGAGCACCAGGATGCGGCGGGCGAGCAGCTCGCGCAGGCGGGTCTCGACGGGCGAAGCGGGGGCGGGCGAGGCGGCGGCCATCGTGGGGCGGTCTTTGGGAAGGATCGCGAATGGTATATCGTCGCCGCGCGCCACCCGCCCCGGCAGGGACATGCCTCGCGACCGACACCACGCCGACCGATCGACGGCCGCCGACCGCCCGTCGGAGGGGTCGTTCCGCCGGTTCCTCCTGGTCGGCGGCACCTGCACCGCCTTGCAGTACCTGCTGCTCGCGCTGCTGGTCGACCAGGCACGCTGGGTGCCGGTCCTCGCATCGGGCGCGTCCTACGCGGTCGCGGTGCTGCTGAACTACGAGCTGACCCGGCGCTTCACCTTCCACGGCCGAGTCGCCTCCTGGCGCGAGTTCGGGCGCTTCGTCGCGGTGCAGCTCGTCGGGCTGGCGCTCAACGTCGCGATCTTCGAGGCGGTGCTACGCCTCGGGGCGCCGCATTACCTGCTCGCGCAGGCGGCCGCGACCGCGGTGGTGACCGTCTCGAACTGGACCGCCTACCGGCTCTGGGCGTTCCGGCACTGATCGCGCGCGGCGCGGTCGAGCGTGCTCGGATCAGCCTCGGCTACACCCGCGTCGTCGCGAACGAGTCCGGGCGCATCGGCGCGACGCGATGGTGTTCGAGCGGGCGATGTCGGCCGCCGAGATCCGCGAGGCCGACGGCGGCTCCAAGGCGCGCGTGTTCCTGCCCGGCGGCACGCAGTACGACCGGCTCGGCAAGCTCGACTTCACCGAATCGCGGGTCGACCCGGACACCGGCACGATCAGCCTGCGCGCGGTGATGCCCAACCCGGGCACGAACCCGATGCCGGGCATGCACGTGCGCGTCGGGTTCATCTCGGCGCAGCGCCCGGACACCGTGCTGATCCCGCAGAAGGCGGTGATCAAGACGCCGACCGGGCACGTCGCCTGGGTGATCACGAAGGGCGGCAAGGCCGAGCGCCGCGACCTCGTGGTCGGCATCTGGCTGCGCGACGACTGGATCGTCGAGAAGGGGCTGGGCGCCGGCGAGACGGTGGTCGTCGAAGGTCACCAGAAGCTGCAGCCCGGTGTGCCGGTGAAGGTCATGCCGTGGGCGACCGCGGGGGGCGGCACTGCCGGCGGGGCGCCGGGAGCGCCCGGGGCCGCGGGTGGATCGGGGGTCGCGGCGCCCGCCCCGGCCGCCAGGCCCTGAGCGACGGACCGCCACGATGGGCTTCTTCGTCGACCGTCCGGTCTTCGCGACCGTCATCGCGCTGATCATCGCGCTGATCATCGCGCTGATCATCGCGCTCGTCGGCGCGCTCGCCGGCACCCAACTCGCCGTCGAGCAGTACCCGAGCGTCGCGCCGCCCCAGGTCCAGGTGACCGCGGTCCATCCGGGCGCGAGCCCCGACACGCTGGAAACCACCGTCGCCGCGCCACTCGAGCGCGAGATGAACGGCATCCCCGGCCTGCTCTACATGACCTCGACCTCGTCGGCGAGCGGCATGATGCAGCTGCAGGTCTACTTCGAGCCGGGTACCGACCGTCCCGGTGCAGGCTGCCGGCAGCCTCGCCGAGGTCGAGCGGTTCAAGAGCATCGTGATCCGCTCGCTGCCCGACGGCTCGGTGGTCCGCGTGCGCGACATCGCGCGCGTCGAGCTCGCGAAGGCGATCCGCACGCGGATGGCCGAGATGGCCACCGCCTTCCCGCCCGAGATCCGCTGGCAGGTGTCGTACGACACGACCAAGTTCGTCAACGCGTCGATCGAGCTGGTGCTGCACGCCTTCGTCGAGGCGTTCCTGCTGGTGCTGGTCGTCGTCTACCTGTTCCTCGGCAGCCTGCGCGCGACCGTGATCCCGCTGATCGCGATCCCGGTGTCGATCATCGGCACGCTCGTCGGGCTGCTGCTCGCGGGCTTCTCGATCAACATGCTGACGCTGTTCGGCATGGTGCTGGCGATCGGCATCGTGGTGGACGACGCGATCGTGGTCGTCGAGGCGGTCGAGAAGATCATGCACGACGAGCACTGCGACGCGCGCACCGCGGCGAGGAAGGCGACGCAGGGCATCGGCGGCGCGATCGTGGGCGTGACCGCGGTGATCTGCGCGGTGTTCGTGCCGATCGCGTTCATGGGCGGCGTCACCGGCACGCTGTACAAGCAGTTCGCGATCACGATCACCATCTCGACGCTGCTGTCGGCGATCACGGCGCTCACGCCGACGCCGGCGCTCTGCGCGCTGATCCTCAAGCCCGGCATGACCCAGCCGAAGCCGATCCAGCTGTTCGACCGGCTGTTCGGCAAGGTCACCGACGGCTACGCGAGCGCGGTCGGCGGGATCCTGTCGAGGAAGTTCCTGTTCCTGCGGGTCTACGGCGTGATGATCGCGGCCTTGGTCTGGCTGTTCGGGCGGATCCCCGGCGGGTTCGTACCCGAGGAGGACAAGGGCACGGTCTACGTGGTCGTCGACGCGCCGTCGGGCGCGTCGGTCGAGCGCACCCGCGAGGCGCTGAAGAAGGCCGACGCGCACAGCGCGGTCCCGAGGCGGCCTGTCGGAAGATCCGCACGGCCTCCAGCATGCAGGGCGCGTAGGCGCCGTCGTCGCCCTGGCCGGTCTGCTCAGGGCCGGTGAGCACCGCGCCACGCGCCGACAGCCGCGCGCGCGCCGCGACCGTCACCGAATAGGGCACGGTGTCGTCGAGGGTCCCGTGGCAGGAGATCAGCGGCGAGGCCGGATTGACGTCGATGGCGTCGTTGCCGAGCACGCGTGCGGCGATCCGGTTGCTCTCGACGAGCGTGGCCGCCAGCACCACGGGCGTCAGCAGCGTGCGCGAGCCGGCCGGCAGCGCGGCGCCGATCTCGTCGGCGGTCCGGGTGCCGTCGAACAGCGCATCGAGCCGATCCGCGAACGGCGCGTCGAACACCTCGGTGACCTTCGCTTACAGATCCCCGCAGACGCGCCGATAGGCCCAGATCGTGAACGCCGCGTAGACCGACCGGCCGGAGCCCCGTCCGGTCGCCGGATCGGCGCCGAGTGCCGACCTGACCGCGGCGGGCAGATCGAGCGGACCAGCGATGGACATCGTGCCGCGCAGCTGCAGCGCCTGCAGCGGCGCCTGCTGCAGGCTCCTCTGCAGCGCGGCCGCCGCGAAGCCGCCCTCGGAGTACCCGGCGACGAAGCGGTTTCCGTCGAGCGCGAGCGAACCGCGCCGCGCCGGCTCGACGGCGACCGTCAGGGCGTCCCGTCCCGCCGACGCCAGGCTGTCGCCATGCAGGTAGGGGGGGCAGGACAGGTCCGAGGTGCCGAGTCCGAGATCGTCGAGTGCGAACGGCAGCTCGTCAGCGTGAACGGCCAGCCGTGCACGCTGTCACCGCGCGAATTCGCCCTGCCGAGCTGCCTGGTGCAGGGCAGCGGCCGCGTGCGGACGCGCAAGTGGCTTCTCGAGCAGGTCTGGGGACGCGAGCAAGACGGCGAGGACCGAGCGGTGGACACCTGCGTGATGCGCCTGCGCGAGCGGCTCGGACGCGACAGCGAGGTGGCGCGCGCCATCGAGGCCGTGCGCGGGCTGGGCTACCGCCTCCATCCGCGAGGGAGGTGACGGTGCCGGCCGGAGGCATCGGGGAAGCGGCCGGCGGCCGCGTACCGACCATCCGTGACGCGCTGCTGCGCGCTCAGCTGCGCCCGGTGCCGGCCCTGGCCGTGGCCGCGGCGACGGTGATCGGCCTGCCGATCGCGGCGCAGTACGCGTGGCCGAGGCTGCACGTCACGAACCCGCTCGACGAGATCCCGGCCGACGAGATACGGCAGGTGCTGCGGGCCGGCACGCCCGAGCCGCTGCCGGTGCTGACGCGCTGGATCGCGGCCTTCGGACTCGGCATGACCGTGGAGACGCGGGCCGGCGTGCCACCCGGCCAGGCGCGCCTGCCCGACGGCCGGCAGGTCGCCCGTCCGGCGTCCTGTGCATCGTGGTCGGCGGTCTGCGCGTGGACGCCGCGGACGGCCGACCGCTCGGCGCGGCGCCACCGGCGTGGCAATCCGCGATCCGGACACTGCCGGATGACGGCACGCTGCGCCTGCCGCAGGCGGCCGACGGCGGCGCCGCGCCCGCGCAGGCCTGGCCCGCCGTCCTGATGCGACTCGACGCCGGGCGCGTGGCGGTGCTCGCCAGCCCCGACTACGCGCTCGCCGCGGGAGACGTCGTCAGGCTGGTGCTGGTCGCGTTCGCGCTGACCGGCTCGGGGGTGGCGGGTTTCGTCGCGTTGTTCCTGTTCGTCTTCAGGCGCCGCTTCGCCGGCCGGAGCGCCGAGCGGTTGAGTCCGGGGTGGCCCAGCTCGCCCGCGACTTCAACCCCATGCAGGAGAACCTGGCGAAGACGCTCGCCGACCGGCATACCGTCGGCGCAGGTGATGCTGCGCCAGATCGAAGTCCTGCATCGCCGGCCCATCGCGACCCGACCGGCAGCGGCCGGCATCGGGCTGCAGGTCGTACGCCGGCCGGCCAGGGCCATGCGTGGCTCGCTGCTGCTGGAGGCCACCGAAGAGGGCGGCACCCGCGCGACGGTGCGCTTGTCCACGGCGGCACCGCAGGTCCGCGGCCGCCGCTGATCCGGACCGGCCTCGCCGCAGGACTGCCCGCGCCGGTCCGGATCGGCGCGACCCCGGCCGCCCCGTACGCGGCGGGAACGGCCGGGGTGCGCGCTCTCGTCAGTGCACGCTGCCGCGCTGCGCGACCTCGGCGGCGTACTTCTGGCCCGCCACCTCGACCGCCTTCATGTGCACCTCGGCGAGCGCCGGCCGCGCCGCCCGCGCCCGCGCCGACGCATCCACCGTCGACCGGTGCTGCCCCTGGAAGTGCGGGAACACGTGCCGGGCGATCAGGTCGTAGCTGCGACGGGTGGCGTCGAAGTTCGCCCAGTTGTGGGCGAGCATCAGGTAGGCGCCGAAGCCGCCGCTCGACTGCGCCCACAGCCGGTCGATCTGCGCCTTCACCATGTCCGGCGTGCCGATCGCGCCGAAGCCCGAATCGTTGATGAAGGAGATCATCTCCTTCACGTTCGAACCCGGCACCGCCATCTGCGGGAACGCCGCCACTGCCTGGAAGTACTCGAACCACTGCTCGATGCCGTACTCCACGTCGCGGTAGGCCTGGTCCATCGTCTCGGCGCAGTGCACGAGGCCGACGAGGCGCCACTTCGAGCGGTCGACGCTGGTACCGTAGTGGGCGGCCTGCTGCTGCATCACGTCCCAGTGCAGCGCGAGCGCGTCGAAACCGGCGGCGGTGGTCGCGCCGATCGACAGCAGCCCGCAACCGTAGCGGCCGGCGAGCTTCGGGCCGGTCGGCGACGCGACCGCGGCGACCGCGAGGTCGAACACCGGGCTCGAGTACGGACGCAGGTGCAGCCGCGCGTCGCGCAGCGTCCAGCGGTCGTTCTCGAAGTTGACCGGCTCCTCGCTGTGCAGCAGCTGGTGGATGATGCCCAGGCCGTCCTCCAGCAGCCCGCGCGTCTGCGTCTGCGACAGGCCGATCATCGCGCCGTCGGTCGGCAGCGAGCCCGGCCCGAGGCCGAGCATCACACGCCCGCGCGTCAGATGGTCGAGCTGCACGATGCGCTCGGCGACCCACAGCGGGTTGTGGTACGAGACGCTGACGACACCCGTCCCGAGCCGGATGTGCTTCGTGCGCTGCGAGGCGACCGCCATGAAGATCTCGGGCGAAGCCGACAGCTCGGAGCCCGCGGAGTGGTGCTCGCCGCACCAGGTCTCGTCGTAGCCGCAGCGGTCGAGCCACTGGATCAGCTCGAGATCCTGCTCGAGCGCGAGCGTCGGGTTGATGCCGGGCTTGTGGAACGGGGCCAGGAAGATGCCGAACCTCATGCGATGACTCATCGCGCGTCTCCTCGTCGTCGTGGTCGTCGTACCCGGCCGGCGGGCGCCGCTCCGGGGCCGCCTAGGACGCTTCGGTCCACGGCGTCGGCCCATGCTAACATCGTCCCGAAACAGCCGGCAACGCGCGTCCGCGCGCGGATCGCCGGCCCGTCACGACCCGCGGAGGACGATGCTTCCCCCCCCACTCATCGTCGGCCTCGGCGGCACGACGCGCGCCGGCTCCACGTCCGAGCGGGCCCTCGCGGTCGCGCTCGAGGCGGCCGCGGCCGCGGGCTGCGAGACGCGTCTCTTCGGCGCGGGCGCGATGCCTTCCGAGACCTTCGACCCGACCCGCGGCGAGCGCAGCGACGCCGCGCGTGCGCTGGTCGACGCGCTGCGCCACGCCGACGGCGTACTGATCGCGACGCCGGCCTATCACGGCGGCATCTCCGGCCTGGTCAAGAACGCGATCGACTTCACCGAGGACATGAAGGACGACGCGCACCCTTACCTCGACGGCCGCGCGGTCGGCTGCATCGTCGTGGCCGACGGCGCGCAGGCGCTCGGCTCGACGCTCGCATCGCTGCGCGCGATCGTGCACGCGCTGCGCGGCTGGCCGACGCCGTTCGCGGCCACCCTGAACGGACGCGACCGGCCCTTCGGCGGCGACGGTCATGCGCCCGACGAGTCGGCGCTCGCCGCGTGTCGGCTGGTCGCCAGCCAGGTCGTCGAGTTCGCGGCGATGAAGCGCGCCGGCCGTCAGGCCTGAAACCCGCCTGCGACCCGCGGGTCCGACACCGAGGCCGAGATGAGCAAGATCGAGAAGCCCGATGCCCAGTGGAAGGCCGAGCTGAGCCCCGAGGCCTATCAGGTGCTGCGCCACGAAGGCACCGAACGCGCGGGCACCAGCCGGCTGAACGACGAGAAGCGGCCCGGCACCTTCGTGTGTGCCGGGTGCGGCACCGCGCTGTTCACCAGCGACATGAAGTTCGACAGCGGCACCGGCTGGCCGAGCTTCTTCACGACGCTGCCCGGCGTGTTCGAGACCAAGCGCGACTTCCGGCTGATCTGGCCGCGCACCGAGTACCACTGCGCAACCTGCGGCGGCCACCACGGGCACGTCTTCGACGACGGCCCCGGGCCGACCGGGCTGCGCTACTGCAACAACGGCGTGGCGCTGAGGTTCGTGCCGGACGCGTGATCCAGCCGGCTCGCGCCGGAATCCCGTCCTCCACGCACCAGCCCGGCGCAGGCAAGCGCCGCGACACCAGCCCGTCGTCGATCGCCTCCTCGGCGGTCACCCACCGGTCGCGGTCGAGACCGGCGCGCCCGAGGCGGCCGCGATCGACACGCGGGCTCGGGGCGGGCGACCGGACTGCTACAGTTCGCGTCTCCCGCCCCGAGCCGAGTCCGCGTCATGTCCCTCGTCGTCTGCGCCCCGTCTCCCGTCCTCGTGCCCGTCGCCGGCGGCGGCCACTGGCCCGTGCGCCGCATCTACTGCGTCGGCCGCAACTACGAGGAGCACGCGAAGGAGATGGGCTTCACGGGCCGCGAACCGCCGTTCTTCTTCATGAAGCCGGCCGACGCGATCGTGGTCGTGCCCGAGGGCGAGACCGGCGAGATGCCCTACCCGCCCGGCACGTCGAACCTGCACTACGAACTCGAGCTGGTCGCAGCGATCGGCGTCGGCGGCGCGAACATCAAGGCCGCCGACGCGATGAAGCATGTCTGG
>JADCHE010000214.1 GCA_020248665.1 Burkholderiales bacterium
CACGGCGGGCGGCCCGGCGGGTCGCGACGGCCCGCGAGGCGGCACGGTTGCTCGATCCGCGAGGCTCGATCGAGACTCCGAGCGGCTCTCGAGGATGCGCGTCCAAGACGTTGATCGGGCACGGGAAAGCCGCGACCTCTTCGACTTGCGATCCGACGGTCGAGGCACTAGAATTAGTCCCTCGATAGCGGCTGACCCCTAGATCTAGTGCCACGCGGCGCAGCGCCGCCCCCGGGACGGGCACGGGATTCGCCGCAAGAACAACGTCACCCGCCGGCGACAGCGCGATGTCGGGCCGGACCTCAGCGCGAGGTCGGGCCAGGTATCCGTCACCCCGTCGGCTGCGGGTGACGCAGAGCCGAACCCCTTCCCGTTGGAGCGTCCACCGATCATGCAGAAGGTTGCCGAAACCGCGCAGCGTCCCTCCGTCCTGTCTTCCATCGCGTTCGCGACGGCCCCCGAACTCGGTGCCGCCCGTCCCGACGCGGCCCGCTTCGTCGACTTCAAGGTCATCCGCCGCAACGGCTCGGTCGTCGGCTTCGAGCCCGGCAAGATCGCCGTCGCGATGACCAAGGCGTTCCTCGCCGTCAACGGGGGCCACGGCGCCGCGTCCGCCCGCGTGCGCGAGCTCGTCGAGCAGCTGACCCAGGTCGTCGTCGGCGCGCTGATGCGCAACAAGCCGGCCGGCGGCACGTTCCACATCGAGGACATCCAGGACCAGGTCGAGCTCGCGCTGATGCGCTCGGGCGAGCACGAGGTCGCGCGGGCCTACGTGCTGTACCGCGAGAAGCGCTCGCAGGAGCGCGCCGCGAAGCAGGCGCAGGCCGCCGCCGCCGGCGAGCCGATCGGCCCGCGGATCGGCGTGCTCGACGGCGGCGTCGTGCGCCCGCTCGACGAGGCGCAGCTGCGTTCGCTGATCGAGTCGGCCTGCTTCGGCCTCGGCGACACGGTCGACCCGCAGCACGTGCTCGCCGAGACCGTCAAGAACCTCTACGACGGCATCCCGATCGAGGAGGTGCACAAGTCGGCGATCCTGTCGGCGCGCGCGCTGATCGAGACCGACCCGGCCTACAGCCAGGTCGCGGCGCGGCTGCTGCTGCATACGGTGCGCCGCGAGGTGCTGGGCGAGGAGGTTTCCGCCGAGGCGATGGCCGAGCGCTATGCCGAGTACTTCCCGAGATTCGTCAAGCGCGGCGTCGAGGCCGACCTGCTCGACCCGAAGCTCGAGCAGTTCGACCTGCACCGGCTCGGCCAGGCGCTGGTCGCGCAGCGCGACGGCCAGTTCACCTACCTCGGCCTGCAGACGCTGTACGACCGCTATTTCCTGCACGTCGACGAGCAGCGTATCGAGCTGCCGCAGGCATTCTTCATGCGCGTCGCGATGGGCCTGGCGCTCGGCGAGATCGACCGCGAGGCACGCGCGATCGAGTTCTACGAGTTGCTGTCGAAGTTCGACTTCATGAGCTCGACGCCGACGCTGTTCAACTCGGGCACGCAGCGCTCGCAGCTGTCGTCGTGCTACCTGACGACGGTCAGCGACGACCTCGACGGCATCTACGAGGCGATCAAGGAGAACGCGCTGCTCGCGAAGTACGCAGGCGGCCTGGGCAACGACTGGACGCCGGTGCGCGCGCTCGGCAGCCACATCAAGGGCACCAACGGCAAGAGCCAGGGCGTCGTCCCGTTCCTGAAGGTCGTCAACGACACCGCGGTCGCGGTCAACCAGGGCGGCAAGCGCAAGGGCGCGGTCTGCGCCTACCTCGAGACCTGGCACCTCGACATCGAGGAGTTCCTCGAGCTGCGCAAGAACACCGGCGACGACCGTCGGCGCACGCACGACATGAACACCGCCAACTGGATCCCGGACCTGTTCATGAAGCGGGTCGTCGAGAACCAGGAGTGGACGCTGTTCTCGCCCGCCGACTGCCCCGATCTGCACGACCGGTACGGCAAGGCGTTCGAGGAGGCCTATCTTCGCCACGAGCAGCGGGTCGCCTCCGGCGAGCTCAAGCTGTTCAAGAAGGTTCCGGCGATCGCGCTGTGGCGCAAGATGCTGTCGATGCTGTTCGAGACCGGGCATCCCTGGATCACCTTCAAGGATCCCTGCAACATCCGCTCGCCGCAGCAGCACGTCGGCGTCGTGCACAGCTCGAACCTGTGCACCGAGATCACGCTGAACACCGGCGACACCGAGATCGCGGTCTGCAACCTCGGCTCGGTGAACCTGGTCGCGCACATGGTCGAGCGCGACGGCCGCTGGGTGCTGGATCAGGACAAGCTGAAGGCGACCATCCGCACCGCGATGCGGATGCTCGACAACGTCGTCGACATCAACTACTACGCGGTCAACAAGGCGCGCAACTCGAACCTGAAGCACCGCCCGGTCGGCATGGGGATCATGGGCTTCCAGGACTGCCTGCACCTGATGCGAGTGCCCTACGCGAGCCAGGACGCGATCGAGTTCGCCGACCGCTCGATGGAGGCGGTCTGCTACCACGCCTACTGGGCGTCGACCGAGCTCGCCGCCGAGCGCGGCCGCTACGCGAGCTTCAAGGGCTCGCTGTGGGACCGCGGCATCCTGCCGCAGGACTCGCTCAAGCTGCTGGCCGAGCAGCGCGGCGGCTACGTCGAGGTCGACCACTCCTCGACGATGGACTGGGACGCGCTGCGCGCCCGGATCTCGCAGCACGGGATGCGCAATTCCAACTGCATCGCGATCGCGCCGACCGCCACCATCTCGAACATCATCGGCGTGGGCGCCTGCATCGAGCCGACCTTTCAGAACCTGTACGTCAAGACGAACCTCTCGGGCGACTTCACGGTGGTCAACGACTACCTGGTGCGCGACCTGAAGAAGCTCGGGCTGTGGGACGAGGTGATGGTCGCCGACCTGAAGTTCTTCGACGGCAGCACCGCGCGCATCGACCGCATTCCGGCCGAGCTGCGCGCGATCTACGCGACCGCGTTCGAGGTCGACCCGGGCTGGCTCGTCGAGTGCGCGTCGCGCCGCCAGAAGTGGATCGACCAGGCTCAGTCGCTGAACATCTACATGGCCGGCGCCTCGGGCAAGAAGCTGCACGAGACCTACACGCTCGCGTGGCTGCGCGGCCTGAAGACCACCTACTACCTGCGCACGCAGGGCGCGACGCACGCCGAGAAGAGCACCACCGACCGTGTCGGCCAGCTCAACGCGGTGTCCTCGGGCGGCGAGGAGGGCGGCAACTTCTCGTACCGCACGCAGTCCGTCCAGCAGGGCGTCGCACCTGCCTCCACCGACGAGCCGATCGCCCCGAAGTTCTGTGCGCTCGACGACCCGGAATGCGAGGCCTGCCAGTGATCCGATGACCGTCGGGCGCGTCGCCGGAGCACGACACCGGCGCCAGCGACACGCCCGACGAGCGATTTGACAAACGGAACGAAAGGTGCTCGTAGGGCTTGAGTGTTGCATGGACGCCTACGAAATCGCCCGTTCGTCAAGTTGGTGAGTGCCAACCCGTTGCAAGAGTCCGACGTCGTGGTTTAGATTCCGAATCTGTGAATAACAGCGGAATCTCGCGTCGGTACAAGCAGTTAAGCGAACTTACTGAAGCGAGACTTTAGATGCTGTCCTGGGACGATCCGATTCCTGCCAAGCCGATCCAGCCTGCCGCCGGCCCCGTCCCGCGGTCGGCCATGCTGTCTCCGACGCCCGCCGTCCGGCCGACCGCGGTCCCCGCCGCCCCGACCCCCTCGTCGCTCGGCCTCGTCCGGGGCGCGATGCCCGCGAACGCCGACGACATCGCGCTCGCGCCGCAGGTGCCCGTCGAGGACGCGCTGCGCCTGCACTCCGGGACGATGCAGTCCAAGGACACGCGCCGCGTGCGCGTCGAGGACAAGCGGATCATCAACGGCGCCGCCGACGTCAACCAGCTGGTGCCGTTCAAGTACAAGTGGGCGTGGGAGAAGTACCTCGCCGGCTGCGCGAACCATTGGATGCCGCAGGAGATCAACATGGAGCGCGACATCGCTCTGTGGAAGACCCCGGGCGGCCTGTCCGAGGACGAGCGCCGGCTGGTCAAGCGCAACCTCGGCTTCTTCGTCACTGCCGACTCGCTCGCCGCGAACAACATCGTGCTGGGCACCTACCGGCACATCAGCGCCCCCGAGTGCCGCCAGTTCCTGCTGCGCCAGGCATTCGAGGAAGCGATCCACACGCACGCGTACCAGTACATCGTCGAGTCGCTCGGGCTCGACGAGGGCGAAGTCTTCAACGCGTACCACGAGGTCGCCTCGATCCGGGCCAAGGACGAGTTCCTGATCCCGTTCATCGACACGCTGACCAACCCCGACTTCGTGACCGGCACGCCCGAGAACGACCGGGCGCTGCTGCGCTCGCTGATCGTGTTCGCGTGCCTGATGGAGGGGCTCTTCTTCTACGTCGGCTTCGTGCAGATCCTCGCGCTTGGCCGGCAGAACAAGATGATCGGCGCGGCCGAGCAGTACCAGTACATCCTGCGCGACGAGTCGATGCACTGCAATTTCGGCATCGACCTGATCAACACGATCAAGCTCGAGAACCCGCACCTGTGGACCCCGGCCTTCCGCGAGGAGATCGTCGGGCTGTTCCGCGAGGCGGTCGAGCTCGAGTACCGCTACGCCGAGGACACCATGCCGCGTGGCGTGCTGGGCCTCAACGCGTCGATGTTCAAGGAGTACCTGCGTTTCATCGCGAACCGTCGCGCGCAGCAGATCGGGCTCGATCCGCTGTACCCGGGGGCGGAGAACCCGTTCCCTTGGATGAGCGAGATGCTCGACCTGAAGAAGGAGCAGAACTTCTTCGAGCGTCGCGTGACGGAGTACCAGACCGGCGGCGCGCTGAGCTGGGACTGAGTCGGGCGCGCAGGCGAGAGCAACGCGGATTGCCGCATCCAGGATACGAGTTGACGGGGACGACCTTCACATCCAGGCATCGAACGGGCCACGCGACGCGCACCCCGTGCGCCGGCGAGCCGTCGGTCCCGTCTCCGTCGTCGGAGAAGCTGCAGGCGCCGTGCCGCGAGGCACGGCGCCTTTTTCGTGCCGCGCGCGATCGCGCGGCACGTGCCACCGCATTCATTAGCGTAGGAAATCCGAGATCCGTTCTTGCGCCGATGAATAGCCCGCACCGTGGACGGCCGCGTGCCCTACCGGAACGGGTTTCCATGACCGCAACTTCATCTTAGGAGTATCCACATGGCAACCGCCAAGAAACCCGCTGCGAAGAAGCCCGCCAAGAAAGCTGCCGCCAAGAAGCCGGCCGCGAAGAAAGTGGCCGCCAAGAAGCCGGCCGCGAAGAAGGCCGCTGCGAAGAAGCCCGCGGCGAAGAAGGTCGCGGCGAAGAAGCCCGCAGCCAAGAAGCCCGCGAAGAAGGCGGCGGCGAAGAAGCCCGCGGCCAAGAAGGCGGCGGCGAAGAAGCCGGCCGCCAAGAAGGCTGCCGCCAAGAAGCCGGCCAAGAAAGCCGCCGCCAAGAAGCCGGCCAAGAAGGCTGCGAAGAAGCCCGCCAAGAAGCCGGCCAAGAAGGCCGAGAAGCCTGCCGCGGCCCCCGCGGCACCGGCCGCTTCCGCCCCGGCTGCGGCCGCGAAGCCGCTGAATCCGGCGGCAGCATGGCCGTTCCCCACCGGCAACAAGCCGTGACGGCGCGGCCGCGAGGCCGCCACTGACAAGAAGCGACCGCCGCACCAGGATGCGGCGGCGACAGAGCCAGCCAGGTACTCGCGCCCGCCCAGGGCGCGATTTTTTTTATGCGACAATCGCCGCCGCCATGAGCCGAATCCTGTGGTTGCTGATCGAGACCCTGGGCAGCCTGCTCGCCGTGGCGTGCCTGCTGCGGGCCTACGCGCACCGGGTCCATCTCAATCCGCGCAACCCGATCAGCCAGTTCGTCTCGGCACTGACCGACTGGCTCGTGCAGCCGCTGCGCAAGCTGATCCCGCCGGGGCGCACGATGGACTGGGCGAGCGTGCTGGCCGCGGTGCTGGTCGCGACGCTGACCGCGCTGCTCTTCTTCGTCGTGCTCGGCGGCGTGAGCGTGCCGAACCCGGGCAGCGTGCTGATGCTCGCGGCGATCTGGCTGGTGCGCTGGACGGTGTGGCTGGTGATCGGCCTGGTGATCATCCAGGCGATCCTGTCCTGGGTGAACCCCTACGCGCCGCTCGCGCCGGCGATCCAGCAACTCACGCAACCCTTCCTCGCCCCGATCCGCCGCATCGTTCCGCTGATCGGCGGCGTCGACCTGTCGCCGCTGGTGCTGATCATCCTGCTGCAGGTGCTGCTGATGGTCGTCGACCCGGCGACGTTGCCGGGCCTGCTGCGGTGAGTTGCCGGGTCCCGCGGGCGCTGCCCGCCCACGGGTGAGCGACCGCGGCAGCGCCTACCAGGGCGAGGCGCCGTAGGCCTCGCGGTAGCGTGCAGCGACCGCGTCGCGGTCGACGCGGTGGTTCTGCGGGCCAAGGTGCTCGATCTTCATCGCGCCCATCACCGAGCCGAGCCGTGCGGCCACCGGCCAGCCGAGCCCGCTCGACAGCCCGTGCAGCAGGCCGCCCCGGTACGCGTCGCCGCAGCCGGTGGGGTCGAGCGCCTCGCGGGCGCGGACCGGCGGAATCGTCTCGGTGCGGCCGCCGTGGTGCAGCGTCGAGCCCTCTGCGCCGCGGGTCACGATCATCGCGTCGACGCGGGCGGCGAGCTCGGCCTCCGACAGGCCGGTCTTCTCGGCCATCAGGCCGGACTCGTAGTCGTTGACCGCGAGCGCGGTGGCGCCGTCGAGCAGCGCACGCAGCTCGTCGCCGGAGAACATCGGCATCAACTGGCCAGGATCGAAGATCCAGGGGATGCCGGCCTCGCGATACTCGCGCGCGTGGCGCAGCATCGCGTCCTTGCCGTTGGGCGCGACGATGCCCCAGGCCGCCGGCCCGCGCGCGGCGACCTCGTGCGCGCGCGACATCGCGCCCGGGTGGAACGCGGTGATCTGGTTGTCGGCGAGGTCGGTGGTGATGAACGCCTGCGCGGTGTACAGGTCCTCGCAGCGCAGCACCGACGTGGTGTCGATGCCGAGCGCCGCGAGCCGGTCGACGTAGTCGCCGCCGTCGCGCCCGACCGCGGCGAGCACCACCGGCTGGCCGCCGAGGCCCTTCAGCGTGTACGCGATGTTCGCCGCGCAGCCGCCGAACTCGCGCTTGAGCGTCGGTGCGAGGAAGGACACGTTCAGCATGTGGACGCGGTCGGGGAGGATGTGGTCCTTGAAGTGGCCGTCGAACACCATGATGGTGTCGTAGGCGATCGAACCGCTGATCAGGACGCGTGTCGTCATCGTCGGGAGGCGAGGTGGGGAAGGGGGCCGCGACCGTCGGGGGTCACGGATAGAAGAGGGCGACCGCGAAACCGGTCGGCTGCAGGCCGTCGTGCTGGAGCGCGAGCCGCACCGGGCGCTCGGTGCGCGCGGCGAGGCCCGCCTCGATCGTCGTGGCGTCGCCGACGTACAGGTCCGGCGGGATCACCTTGCGCACGATCAGCGCGCCGGCGCTGTCGGTGAGCGTGAGCTCCATCGCAGGATAGCCGACGACGTGCGCGCTGCGGTTGCGCAGCACCGCCGACAGCGCGAGCACGTTCGGCGTGCCGGAGGCCTGCAGCTCGAAGCCTTCGATCGTCAGCGCGTCGATCTCGCGCGGCGGGCGTACGTCGAGCCCGAACGGGCCGAGCAGGCCGGCGAGGGTCGGCGCGAACAGCGGCGCGCGCGCGGCGATCGCGTCGCGCCAGCCCACGACCGCCTGCAGCACGAGCAGCACGCTCAGACCGACCGCCGCGGCCCAGGCGGTCGGCGACAGCGCGAGGCCGAGGCCGCGGCTGCGACGGCGCGGACCGGGGAAGTAGTCGATGGCCGGTTCCGCGGGCGGCGAGTCGGCGCGGCGTGGCGCGGGCTCGAACGGCGGCGGCGGGACCGGTACGAACGCGGGCGTCGCGACGATCTCGTCCTTGGGCGCGCCGCGTTCGGGACGCAGCGGCAGCCCCGGGATCGCCGGCGCGCGGGCGCGAGACGCATCCGGGGCTGGCGCCGCAGCGGGCGTCGGTGCCTCGCCGCGGACCCGGGTGACCGTCTCCGCATGCGCGCCAGGCCGGTGGATCGACGTCGGCGGCGTCACGTCCGAGGCCTCGCCCGGCAGCGGGCCGAAGCTCGAGTCGGTCAGGAAGAAGGCGGTCTTCAGGTTCTCGTCCGCGGCGAGGATCGTCTGCGGTCCGGCGGCGGGCGGCCACGGAGCGGCGGGCCGCGCCAGCAGGTCGTCGAGCGGCATGCGCGCGCCGTCGGGCGCGGGCAGCGCGGGGCGCTGCGGGTGCGGGGCGGCGGCCTGGACGGTGGCCGGCGGCGAGGAGAGCGATGGTGCGGCCCGAGGCGCGGTCGACATGCCCGGTGCCGTGGGTGCGTCGCTCGACGGCGGCGGGGGCGCGGGCGGGGCGCCGGGGGTCGCCGGTGCGAATGCGGACGAGGGCGCCGTGGGCGGCGCGTCGGCGAGCGGCGGCGTCGGTACCGAGCCCCCGGCGGCAAGCGTCGCGGTTCCAGGGCCCGCGCCGAGCGGCAGCCCGGCGAGCGCGTCCCGCGGGGGCGCCTCCTGCGGGAACGCAGCGGTCGTCGCGGAAACCGTCGTGCGGTCCGGTGCGTCGTCACGCAGCGATCGCTCGTGCGCGATCGCGGCGGCCGCGGCCCACGGGTCGGCGGGTGCGCGATCGGGGGAGGCGTCGTTCGGTCGGTCGGCGGCTCGCGCCGGGGAGGCCTCGGGCTCAGCCGCGCGCACCGGGCCCGGCAGCGTGCCGACGGACGCGACGGGCGCCACCTGCGGTGCGGCGGCGCGCGCCGCGTTCGCGTCGCCCTGCGCGGGCCCCGGCGTGCCGGACCCCGACGAGCCGACGGTCTGCGGCGTCCCCGCCGCATCGCCCGGACTCGCCGCCCGCTCGCGTGCCGCACGCTGCGCGGCCCGCGCCGCGTCGTCCACGTAGCGCAGGTGGTCGATCCCCGAGAACACGTGCTGGCACACGCCGCAGCGGACCAGCCCGCGACGCAGCTTCAGCTGGTCCGGGACGACCTTGAAGCTGGTCTTGCACTGGGGGCAGGTGGTCGCGAGCGCCATCGCGTCCGATCATCGGGGTTTGGTGCCGGCCAGGCAAGCCCAGCCGTCCGACAGCCCTGCGACCGACAGCGCGAGGCGCGGCGCGTATGCGGCCGACACCTCGTCGACCTGCCGCTCGAGCACTCCCGACAGCACCAGCGCGCCGCCCGGCCGCACCAGGTCGACCAGCACCGGCGCGAGCAGCTTCAGCGGGCTCGACAGGATGTTCGCGACGACGACGTCGGCCGGCGGCGGGCGCTCGTCGGCGCTCGCGCGCACTTCGACCTCGACGCGGTTGCGCGCCGCGTTGTCGCGCGTCGCGACGAGCGCCTGCGGGTCGATGTCGACGCCGACCACCGAGGCCGCGCCGAGGCGCGCGGCCGCGATCGCGAGGATCCCCGAGCCGCAGCCGTAGTCGATCACCGTGGCGCCCGCCGGCAGGCGGCGCTCCAGCCACTGCAGGCACAGCCGCGTGGTCGGGTGACTGCCGGTGCCGAACGCGAGCCCGGGGTCGAGCACGATCTCGATGCGCGTCGCGTTGTCGGTCGCGTGCCAGCTCGGCGTGATCACCAGCCGCTCGCCGATCGGGATCGGTTCGAACTGCGACTGCGTGAGCCGCACCCAGTCCTGGTCGGCGACGAAGCGGACCTCGAGCACAGGCGGCGCGACGCGGCCGAGCGCGGCGGCCGCGTCGGCGAGCACCGCCTCGGGGTCGGCCGAAGCGTCGACGAGCGCGGCGAGCACCGTGCGACGCCAGCCCGTCACGGTGCTCGCGGCCGACGCCGGCATGCCGGGCTCGCCGTACTGCGGCTGCTCGTCGGGCGACTCGGCGTCGGCGTCCTCGGCCTGCACCGACAGCGCGCCGGCGTCGAGCAGCGCGTCGCTCCACGGGTCGGCGTCGTCGCGGGAGACTTCGAGGCGGAGCTCGTGCCAGCCGGAGGGGGGCGTCATGTCAGCCGGCGCTCGCCGGATTCACGTTCGGGACGCAGCAGCCCGGCGCTCGCGCGCCGGTCGCTCCGCAGGCGGCGAGCTGTGCTCGCCGAAACCCCCGCTCCGCCGCCGAAACCCCGGCCTCACCTCACCCGTTCCTCTGCGCGAGCTTGTTCTCGAGGTAGTGGATCGAAGTGCCGCCGGCGACGAAGCGCGCGTCGGTCAGCATCTCCCGATGCAGCGGCAGGTTCGTCTGGATGCCCTCGACGACCATCTCCGACAGCGCGATGCGCATCCGTCGCAGGGCCTGGTCACGGGTGTCGCCGTATGCGATGACCTTGCCGATCATCGAGTCGTAGTACGGCGGCACGAAGTAGTTGGTGTACGCGTGCGAGTCGACGCGGATCCCCGGGCCGCCCGGCGGATGCCAGCCGGTGATGCGACCCGGCGAGGGCGTGAACTTGAACGGGTCCTCGGCGTTGATCCGGCACTCGATCGCGTGGCCCTTGAGCGTGATGTCGCGCTGGCGAAAGCGCAGCTTCTCGCCCGCGGCGATCCGGATCTGCTCCTGGACGATGTCGATGCCGGTGATCGCCTCGGTCACCGGGTGCTCGACCTGCACGCGCGTGTTCATCTCGATGAAGTAGAACTCGCCGTTCTCGAACAGGAACTCGAAGGTCCCCGCGCCGCGGTAGCCGATCTTCTTGCACGCGTCGGCGCAGCGCACGCCGATGCGGTCGATCAGCCGCCGCGGGATGCCCGGCGCCGGCGCCTCCTCGATGACCTTCTGGTGGCGCCGCTGCATCGAGCAGTCGCGCTCGCCGAGGTAGACGGCGCTGCGGAACTCGTCGGCGAGCACCTGGATCTCGATGTGGCGCGGGTTCTCGAGGAACTTCTCGAGGTAGACGGCCGGGTTGCCGAACGCCGCGCCCGCCTCGCTGCGGGTCATCGTCACCGCGTTGAGCAGCGCGGCCTCGGTGTAGACCACGCGCATGCCGCGCCCGCCGCCGCCGCCCGAGGCCTTGATGATCACCGGGTAGCCGACCGCGCGCGCGATCCGCACGATCTCCTTCGGGTCCTCGGGCAGCGCGCCTTCGGAGCCGGGCACGACCGGCACGCCGGCGGCCCGCATCGCGTCCTTGGCGCTCACCTTGTCGCCCATGATCCGGATCGAGTCCGGCCGCGGGCCGATGAACACGAAGCCGCTCTTCTCGACGCGCTCGGCGAAGTCGGCGTTCTCCGACAGGAACCCGTAGCCCGGATGGATCGCCTCGGAGTCGGTGACCTCGGCGGCACTGATGATCGCCGGGATGTTCAGGTAGCTCTCGCGCGATGGCGGCGGCCCGATGCACACCGACTCGTCGGCGAGCTTCACGTACTTCGCCTCGGTGTCGGCCTCGGAGTGCACGACGACCGTCTTGATGCCCAGTTCACGGCAGGCGCGCTGGATCCGCAGCGCGATCTCGCCGCGGTTGGCGATCAGGATCTTCTCGAACATCGCCGGGTCACTCGATCACGAACAGCGGCATGCCGTACTCGACCGGCTGCCCGTTCTCCACCAGGATCGCCTTCACCGTCCCCGCCTTGTCCGCCTCGATCTCGTTCATCAGCTTCATCGCCTCGACGATGCACAGCGTGTCGCCTTCCTTCACCACCGTGCCGACGTCGGCGAACGGCGGCGAGTTCGGGTTCGCGGCGCGGTAGAACGTGCCGACCATCGGCGACTTGACGATGTGGCCGGTCGGCGCGGCAGGCGTCGCGTCGACCACGGGCGCTGCGGCGGGCACGGCGGCCGCCGCGGGGGCGGCGGTGGGCATCGACTGCACCGCGGGCATCGGCATGGGCATCGGCATCGGGCCGGGCACGTAGCCGGCGGGCGCCGGCCCCGGGCCCTTGACGATGCGCACCTTGCCCTCGCCTTCGGTGATCTCGAGCTCGGAGATGCCGGATTCGGCGACGAGGTCGATCAGGGTCTTCAGCTTGCGCAGATCCATGGTGTGTCCTGGCGGGTGGGGCGACGGCGCCGGCGTCTCAGTGCCGGATCTGCTCGATCGCGAACTGCAGTGCGCACCGGTACCCGGTCGGGCCGAGGCCGGCGATCACCCCGACCGCGAGGTCGGAGAAGTAGGAGTGGTGCCGGAACGGCTCGCGCTTGTGGACGTTCGACAAGTGCACCTCGACGAACGGGATCGCGACCCCTGCGAGCGCGTCGCGGATCGCGACGCTGGTGTGCGTGAACGCTGCCGGATTGATGACGATGAACGCGACCTCCGCGTCGCGCGCGGCATGGATCCGCTCGACGAGCGCGCCCTCGTGGTTGCTCTGGAAGGACTCGACGCGCACGCCCGCGGCGGCGCCGTCGCGGGCGAGCGTCGCGTCGATCTGCGCGAGCGTCGTCGCGCCATAGACGCCGGGCTCCCGGGTGCCGAGCAGGTTCAGGTTGGGCCCGTGCAGCACCCAGATCGTCTTGTCCATCGAACAGCGGCCATTTAGCCGGAAACGGCGCGCATTGTGCGCTGTCGATGTGACGACTGTCCAGCCTTCGGCGTCCCGCGCCTGGGCAGGCGGGCGCCGGGAAAGGCGGTCGGGCCTTCGCGGATCAGCCGGACAGGCCGATCGCCATCGCACGCAGGCGGCCGATGTCGACCCGGCCGGGGAGCCGGTGCGCGACCTGTCCGCCGGCGCCGATCAGCACGGTGTACGGCAGCACGCCGGCCTGATTGCCGAAGCGGCGCGCGATCTCGGTGCCGCCCATGCCGGCCACGACCAGCGGATAGCTGACCGGCGTCTTGCGGGCGAATTCGGCGATCTTGGCGGCGGAATCGATGCCGATGCCGACCATGCCGAGGCCTTTCGGCGCGAGTTCGCGGTGCAGGTCGGACAGCTCCGGCATCTCCTCGACGCAGGGCGGGCACCAGGTCGCCCAGAAGTTCACCACCAGCGGCCGACCCGCGAAGCGGGCGAGCGGCAGCGGCTCGCCGCCCGAGTCGGGCAGCGTCTGGCCGAGCAGGAGCGCGACCGCCTCGTCGGCGACCGGGCCCGGTCGCAGCCGTTGCCATCCTGCGACGGCGCCGAGGCCGGCGGCGACCGCGGCCACCGCCCCGCCGAACAGCCACCCGCGGCGCACCGCTCGGGCCGGGCGCGGCGCGGCGCGATCGTCCGGAGGGGGGGGGGCGCTCACCCGAGGTCTCCGGGCGTCGCCGCGAGCAGCCGCGCGACCGCGTCGGCGTCGCCGCGCTCGGCCGGCACGCCCCGCAGCGCGCCGCGCAGGTCGTCCACCGGATACAGCGACAGCATCACCGGCTCGCCGCGCCAGGTCGTCGTCAGCGCCTCGACGGCACGGCGACCGCCCTCGTCCCGGAAATGCGGCACCTCGCCGACCTCGAACTCGACGCCGTCGTCGAGCAGCCGGATCTCGATGTCCTTGACGTCGTCATGGAAGAGCTGGAGGTGGATCGGCGCGTGTTCGGCGACGATGCCCTTCCAGACGGCCCCGGCCAGGTAGGGGCGGTAGTCGGCCAGCGCGTGCATCAGCGCGAGCGCGACCCGCCGCATCCGGGCAACCCGGGCGGGGTGGTCCTCGTCGAAGAGCGCGAGGTGCTCGCGCAGCGCCGCGTCGACCTCGGTGTTGTCCGGCATCGCGCCCCGCGGCGGTGCGTCGCCGTCGAGCAGCTGCTGGACCGCCTTGCGCTTGGCGCTGCCGTAGTCGAGCCCGCCGTCGGCGATCAGCCGGGCGGCCGCCGCCGCGATCTCGAGCCGCAGCGGGTCGCCGACCGGCATGTCCGCGCGCGTGCCCGGCGGGCGCGGGATCGGGTCGGTCGGGAGCGGCGGTGCGGAGGAGCGTTCGGGCATGTGCTGCGGGCCACCGGCCCTGCCGGACGGTCGACGATCGAGTGTATCCGATCGGTAGAATCCCCCTCATGCACCTGCACATCCTCGGCATCTGCGGCACCTTCATGGGGGGCTTGGCTGCGATCGCCCGCGAGGCCGGGCACCGGGTCACCGGCTGCGACGCCAACGTCTACCCGCCGATGAGCGACCAGCTGCGGGCACTCGGCATCGACCTGGTCGAAGGGTTCGACGCCTCGCAGCTTGACCTGCGACCCGACGCCTGGGTGATCGGCAACGTCGTCAGCCGCGGCAACCCGCTGATGGAGGCGATTCTCGATGCGCGACTGCCGTACGTGTCCGGGCCGCAGTGGCTCGCCGAGCACGTGCTCGCCCGCCGCCACGTGCTCGCGGTCGCCGGCACGCATGGCAAGACGACCACCGCGTCGCTCCTCGCCTGGATCCTGGAGGCCGCCGGCCGCGCACCCGGCTTCCTGATCGGCGGCGTGCCGACCAACTTCCCGTTCTCGGCGCGCGCTGCCGCGGCCGACGCGCCCTTCGTCATCGAGGCCGACGAGTACGACACCGCCTTCTTCGACAAGCGCTCGAAGTTCGTCCACTACCGGCCGACGACTGCGATCCTGAACAACCTCGAGTTCGATCACGCCGATATCTTCCCGGATCTTGCCGCCATCGAGACGCAGTTCCACCATCTCGTGCGTACCGTGCCGCGACGCGGCCGGCTCGTCGTCAACGGTGCGCAGGACTCGCTCGCCCGCGTGCTGGCGCGCGGGTGCTGGAGCGAACGCGTCGAGTTCGACACCGAAGCCGGCTGGCATGCGGCGAACGTCGCCGAGTCCGCCGACGCGACCGAGTTCGACGTGATGCGCGGCGCCGACCGGATCGGCCGCTGCCGGATGCCGCTCGCCGGCCGGCACAACCGCGCCAACGCGATCGCCGCGATCGCGGCCGCCGAGCACGTCGGCGTCGCGCCGGCCGACGCGATCGACGCGCTCGGCCGCTTCGGTGGCGTGCGGCGGCGCCTCGAGGTCCGCGGCACTGCCGGGGGCGTGACCGTCATCGACGACTTCGCGCACCATCCGAGCGCGATCGAGACCACGATCGACGGGCTGAGGGCGCGGCTCGCGCCGGGCGAGCGGATCCTCGCGGTGGTCGAGCCGCGCTCCAACACCATGAAGCTCGGCGCGATGAAGGCGCTGCTGCCCGGCAGCCTCGCCGGCGCCGAGCGCACCTTCTGCTTCGCCGGCGGACTCGGCTGGGATGCGGCCGAGGCGCTCGCGCCGCTCGGCGCGAAGGCGAGCGTGCACCACGAGCTCGACGCGCTCGTCGCGGCGGTCGTCGCCGAGGCGCGCCCCGGCGACCGTGTGCTGGTGATGAGCAACGGCGGCTTCGGCGGCGTGCACGGCCGGCTGCTCGACGCGCTGGGTCGCCGGTGAGCGCGGAGCGGCCCGCGAGCCCGGCCGCGCGCCTTCGACGCGGCGCGCGATGCTGATCTACCTGCACGGCTTCCGCTCGTCGCCGTCCTCGTTCAAGGCGCGGATGATCGGCGAGCGGATGACCGCGCTCGGCCGCGCGGCCGAGTACGCCAGCCCCGCGCTGCCGGTCTCGCCGCGCGAGGCGATCGACCTCGTCGAGCGCACGTTCGGGCCCGGCCCCGCCGACACGCTCGTCGGCAGCTCGCTCGGCGGCTGCTACGCGACGCACCTCGCCGAGCGGCACGGCTGCCGCGCGGTGCTGCTGAACCCGGCGACGCGGCCGGCCGCGGGGCTCGCGCGCTACCTGGGCCCGCAGACGATGTTCCACGACCCGTCGCAGGCCTTCGAGCTGCTGCCCCGGCACCTCGACGAGCTGCGCGCGATCGAGGTGCCGGCGATCACCCGACCGGAGCGCTACTTCCTGGTCGCCGCGACCGGCGACGAGCTGCTCGACTGGCGCGAGATGGTCGCGGCCTACCCTGGGGCGCGCCACCGGGTGATCGAGGGCAGCGACCACGGGCTGTCCGACTTCGCGGCGTACCTGGACGAGGTGCTCGCGTTCGCCGGCCTCGTCCCCGGCGCCTGAGCGGCCGTCGCCGGCCGG
Organism: Burkholderiales bacterium; assembly: GCA_020248665.1. GTDB lineage: Bacteria > Pseudomonadota > Gammaproteobacteria > Burkholderiales > Burkholderiaceae_E > UBA4615. Next base: position 15,972 of record JADCHE010000214.1, read on the forward strand.
CCGCGGTCGTCGCGGTCGCGCTTGATCCATGTCAAGGGCCGTCGGCGCGGGGGCGCGCCGCGCCGCACGCCTTGATCCGCCTCAAGCCACCGCCCGCGCCGGCTGCGCAGACTGCATCCGTCGAGAAGCGGCCGGCCGGCGGCGCGCGCCGCGCGCCGGGTCGGTGTTGCGAGGAGGGGACGAGCGATGGACGGTGTTCGGATCGGGATGTCGCGCAGATCGGTGCTGGGCGCCGCGTGCGCGGTGGCGGCCCTCGCGGGCTGCCAGACGCTGGGCGGCGGCGGCACGGTGGTGACCGGGACCGGCGACCCTGCGAAGGACGTCGCGGCGGTGCAGGCCGCGGCCGACGCCGGCGGCCGCGTCGTGCTGGCAGGCACCTTCGACTTCGGCGAGCGCGGCCGCGTGACGCTCACGCGCGACGTCGAGATCGTCGGGCGCGACGGTGCGACGATCCGCGGCGGCTTCTTCACCTTCATGAGCCCGGTGCCGGTGACGCTGCCGCCCGCGGGGCCGGGGCCGCGGATCGCGATCCGCGACCTGACCTTCACCGGTGCGCTGTGGTCGCCGATCAACATCGGCCACGCGAGCGCGCTGGTGGTGTCGGGCAACCGTATCTCCGCGCTGCGGCCGCATCCGCTGCCGATGCCGAACATCCCCGAGGGCCGAACGCAGGCGGGCGTGCTGTACGGCGAGGCGTGGGCGCAGGGCCTGAAGGACCGGCGCTACGTGCCTGGCGTGTTCACCGGCCGGGTGCTCATCGAGCGCAACGTGATCGACGTGCGCACGGACGCGCCGACGCTCACCCTCGGCTACGGCATCTACGGGCAGTGGACCGACGGCGTCGACGCGACGATCGCCGACAACACCGTGACCGGCGCGACCCGGACGGCGTTCGAGGCGATCGACCACTACAAGGGGCCCGACGGGTCCGGACGCATCGTCGTGCGGGGCAACCGCCTCGCGACCGCCGAGGCCGGCCTGCCGTTCCCCGGCCCGCAGACGCCGAACGGCATCCTCGTCGGCTACTTCTCCGACCGCAAGGCGGCGATCGATCCGGCCCGCGCCGTGCCGATGGAGATCGAGGGCAACGCCGTCGAGACGCACGGCCGCACGTCCGCCGGACTGTCGATCCTCGCCGATGGCGTTCGCGTTCGGGGCAACACGATCACGATCGACGGCGACACGTCGGTGGCGGCGCTCGTCCTCGGCTCCGACGTGGAGTTCGTCGGCAACGCGCTGCGCGGCCGGGGCGGGGTCGGGGTGGGTGTCGCCACCTTCGACGTGCTGGCCGGCCGCGGAACGAGGCTGGTCGAGAACGACTTCGGCGGGCTGCAGGCCGCGCGCGCCCACGTCGTGCTGAACAAGGGCACCTCCGGCGCCGTGTGCAGCGGCAACCGCAACGTCGGCAAGGTCGTCGACGAAGGCCAGGGCGACCGCTGCCCGTGAGACCGTCCCGGCGGGAGCGGTCCGCGGTCGCGTGCCGTCCCGCCCGCGCGGCGCCCCCCGCGCGGAGCGCCGCGCGCTCAGCTCGCCGTGCCGCGCACCAGCCGTCCCGGCGTCGCGCCGGTCGGCCGGTCGTCGCGCAGCGTCTCGACGCCGGCGACGAACGTGTGCCGGTAGCCGCTCGCCGACTGCAGGAAGCGTCGCCCGCCGGCCGGCAGGTCGTGCTCGATCCGGGGCCGGTGCAGCGTCAGGCCCGCGAGGTCGATCAGGTTGAGGTCGGCGCGCAGCCCAGGGCGCACCGCCCCGCGGTCGGCGAGGCCGTAGGCGAGCGCGCTGTCCAGGGTCTGCTTGCGCACCAGCCGCTCGATCGGGATGCGCGCGCCGCGCCGGCGGTCGCGCGCCCAGTGGGTCAGCAGGAACGTCGGCCCGCTGCCGTCGCAGATCGTGCCGACGTGCGCGCCGCCGTCGCCGACGCCCATCACCGTCGCGTCGTCCTCGAGCATCGTGCGCACCACCTCGAAGTCGCCGTGCGTGTAGTTCTCGAACGGATGCAGCAGCAGCCCGCGCCCGTCGTCGGCGAGCAGCGCGTCGAGCGCGAGCGCCTGCACCCGGCGGCCCTCGGCGCGGGCGCGCGCGGCGATCGACGCCTCGGGGCCCGGCTCGTAGTCGGGCACGGCGCCCATCTCGAACGCGCGCTCGAGCATCGCCGCGACCCAGCGCCCCTTCGCGTCGGTCGGCCCTTCGGCGACCAGCCGCTCGCGCAGTGCCGCGTCGGCGCGCAGCCGCGCGACTCGCTCGGCGTGCGGCAGCGGGGCCAGCGCCGAGCGCCAGCTCGGGTGCGTCGCGAACGGGTTCAGCGTCGCCTCGAAGCCGAGCAGCACGCCGATCGCGCGTGCGCCGACCTGGCCGTTGACCGACAGACCGCGGGCGCGCGCCGCGTGGATCGCGTCGAGGGTCTCGCGCCACAGCGCGGGCGCGCGGTCGACCTGGATCAGCAGCAGCGACAGCGGCCGGCCCGCCTCGCGCGCGACCGCGGCGAGCACCTCGAAGTCGCCCTCGCCGAAGTCGGAGTTCACCTCGAGCACGCCACGGCCCGCGCGCCGCATCGCGCGGGCGAGCGCGCCGAGCTCGGACTCGTCGGCCGACAGGCTCGGCGTCGGCCGCCCGTCGCGTGCGCGGTGCTTGACGGTCCGCGAGGTCGACAGCCCGAGCGCGCCGGCACGCAGCGCCTCCTCGAGCAGCCGGCCCATCGTGTCGCATTCGGCGACGCTCGGCCGCTCGGCGTGGTCGCCGCCGCGCTCGCCCATCACGTAGCAGCGCAGCGCCGCGTGCGGCACCTGCGCGCCGATGTCGATCGCGTGCGGCAGTGCGTCGAGCGCGTCCATGTACTCGGGGAAGCTCTCCCAGCCGAACGGGATGCCCTCGGCGAGCACCGATCCGGGGATGTCCTCGACCCCCTCCATGATGTTGATCAGCAGGTCGATGTCGGCGGATCGCAGCGGCGCGAAGCCGACGCCGCAGTTGCCGAAGAGCGCGGTGGTCACGCCGTGCACCGACGACGGCGCGAGCTGCGCGTCCCAGGTGGCCTGGCCGTCGTAGTGGGTGTGGATGTCGACGAAGCCCGGGGTCAGCAGCAGGCCCTGCGCGTCGATCTCTCGCCGGCCGCGGCCGGCGGGGCCCTCGTCGCGTGGCGCGGCACTCGGTTCGATCCGCGCGACGCCCGGAAGGCCGGCCGCGCCGCGGCGGCGCACGTCGACGATCGTGCCGCCGTCGACCGCGACGTCGGCGACGCAGGCCGCAGCACCGGTGCCGTCGACCAGCGTCGCGCCGCGGATCACCAGGTCGTGGGTCGTGCCGTTCGCCATCGCTCGCTCCTCGTGCCGGGCCGCGCGGTGCCGGACGTCCGCGCGCTATGCTCCGCCCCGATCATTCTCGACGCCGACCGGACCTCATGCCACCCCGCGTTCCGCGAATCGCCGTCGGCGGCTTCATGCTCGAGAGCCACTCGCACGCGCCGGTCGCGACGGCCGAGGCGTTCGCGGCCGACTGCGACCTCGCCGGCGTCGCGCTCGCGACCGGCTGGCGCGCCCCTCAGCCGCGCGGCCCCGCGACCTTCGCCGGTTTCGTCGCTGCGATGGACGGACGCGACCCCTGGGCGGCGCTGCCGCTGCGCCACGCCCGGGTCGACGCGAGCGGGCCGGTCGAGCAGCGCTTCTTCGACGCGTTCCTGGACGACCTGTGCCAGCGACCGAGCGCCGCGCTGCGGCTCGACGGCGTGTACCTGTCGCTGCACGGCGCGGCGACCGCGACCGGCGATGACGATCCCGGCGGCACGGTGCTCCAGCGCGTCCGCGACGTGGTGGGCCCGGCGGTGCCCATCGTGGCCACGCTCGACTTGCACGGCAACGTGTCGCGGCGGATGGTCGGTCACGCCGACCTGCTGGTCGCCTACTGCACCAACCCGCACGTCGACCTCGCCGAGCGCGGCGCCGACTGCGCGGCCGCGCTGCACGAGCGGCTCGCCGGCGAACGCTTCGCGTCGGCCTTCGTCAACGAGACCGTCCACCAGGCGCGCATCGTCGGGGTCGACGCACCCGGGCTGACCACGCCGGTGCTCGCGAACGTGCCCTGGCGCCGGATCCCGCGACCGATCTTCCCGATCGACCCCGACACCGCCTGGACACCGCCCCGAGTGCGTCCGGCGCGCAAACCCGACGCGCGGGCACTGGCGAGGTGCGTCTAGAATGCGGCCCGTCCCGATTTCCATGGATCCCGGATCGTGCGCCTTCAAGACAAAGTCGCCCTCGTCACCGGATCGGCGCAGGGCATCGGCCTCGCGACCGCGGTGCGCTTCGCCTCTGAAGGGGCTCGAGTCGTCGTCGCCGACCTGCGCCCGCAGGCGGTCGAGGCGGCGGTCGCGGGGCTGCGCGCCGCCGGGGGCCGCGCGATGGGCTGCGTCGTCGACGTGACGCAGCGCGAGACGATCGACGCGATGGTGGCCGCCGTGAAGGACCACTGGGGCCGCATCGACGTGCTGATCAACAACGCCGGCATCACCAAGGACGCGCGCCTCGCGAGGATGACGTCCGCGCAGTTCGACTCGGTGATCGCGGTGAACCTGAAGGGCGTGTTCGAGTGCACGCAGGCCGTCGCCGACACGATGGTCGCGCAGGGCTCGGGCTCGATCGTCAACGCCTCCTCGGTGGTCGGCCTGTACGGCAACTTCGGCCAGACCAACTACGCCGCGACCAAGGCCGGCGTGATCGGCTTCACCAAGACCTGGGCGCGCGAACTCGGCCCCAAGGGCGTGCGCGTCAACGCGGTGTGCCCGGGCTTCGTGAAGACGCCGATCCTCGAGACGATCCCCGAGGAGGTCATGCAGAAGATGGTCGCCAAGGTGCCGCTCGGCCGGCTCGGCCATCCCGAGGAGATCGCCGCCGTCTACGCGTTCCTCGCCTCCGACGATGCGAGCTACCTGAACGGCGCGGTGATCGAGGTGTCGGGGGGCATCCAGCTGTGACCGCCGCGGGCGCGGCCCCGCTCGCCGCGAGCGCGCGGCGCGTGCAGGCCGCGCTCGACGCCCTCGGCCTCGGCGACTGCCGCGTGCGCGAGCTCGGCGTGCCCGCCCGCACCGCGCAGGAGGCTGCCGACGCGCTCGGCGTGCCGGTCGGCCGGGCCGACGCGGCCTTCGTGCGCGAGACGACCGGCTACTCGATCGGCGGTATCCCGCCGCTCGGCCACGCGACGCCGCTCGTGCTGTTCGTCGACGCGAGTCTCGCGCGTTTTCAGTCCGTGTGGGCCGCCGGCGGCACGCCGCACGCGGTGTTCCCGATCGCGCCGGCGGCGCTGTCCGGGCTGCCGGGCGCGCGCACGGTCGACGTCGGTTGAGTGCCGCGACCGCGTCGCACATCGCCTCGGCGAGCAACGCGACGAACGCCGCGACGCGCGGCGGCACCGGCCGCGCCGGACGCCACAGCGCGTAGAGCTCGTACGGCGGCCAGCGCCAGCGCGGCAGCACCGGCACCAGCCGACCCTGCGCGAACAGCGGGCGCAGCACGAAGTCCATGTCGTGCACGATGCCGAAGCGAAGCCGCGTCCCGCGGCCGAGTCGACGTAGTGGATCGTCTCGTGCGCGGCGAGCTCCGCCGCGCCTCGCGGGCGCACCCCGCCGAGCGAGGTAGGCGGGCGAGGCCGCGCAGACCACGCGCATCGCGCCGAGCCTGCGGTACTTCAGCCGCCCGTCGTCGGGCAGCCCGAAGCGCACCAGCACGTCGGCGTCGGCGCGGCCGATCTCCTCGATCCGCTCGTTCAGCACCAGCCGCAGCGACAGCGAGAGGTGTGACTCGAGGAAGCGCGGCAGCCTCGGCGCGACCAGCCGCGTGCCGACGAACTCGGGCAGCTCGGCGACGAGCCGCCCGGTCACGCGCCGGGCACGCAGCGCGGTCTCGTCGTCGAGCGCGTCGAGCTCCTAGAGGATCCGCACCGCGCGCGCATGGTAGAGCCGGCCCTCGTCGGTCAGCGCGACCCGTCGCGTCGTGCGTTCCAGCAGCCGCGCGTGCAGGTCGCGCTCGAGCCGCGCGATCTGCGCCGACACCGCCGCACGCGACAGGCCCAGCGTGCGGGCGGCGTGCTCGCGCCGCTGGCGGGGGGCGCTGCGATGCAGTGGTCGCCGGGCCCCGGGCTGCCGCTGCTGCTGACGGCGGTCGCGGCCGGGGGGGTGGCCCTGCTGCGGCGCGCACCCGCGCCGCTCGAGGCCGCGGACTGCCCGCGAGCGGCGGGGGCGCGTTCACGGCGGCCGCGGCCGCGCGTTCAGCTCCAGCCACCCCGCCCACATGATGTCGAGCCCCATGCACAGCAGGATGAACGCGGCGAGCCGCATCATCACCAGCGTGCCGAGCGGCCCGAGCCGCCTCAGCAGCGGCGCCGCGTAGCGGTTCGAGAAGTAGATCGCGGCGGCGGTGACGGCGGCACCGATCAGCGCCACGGCCGCGTGCGCGAGGTACAGGATCGGCGAGCCGGGGATCTGCGCGCCGAGCGCGATCGCCGCGGCGATCGTACCGGGGCCGGTCATGAGCGGGAAGGTCAGCGGGTAGAAGCTGCGCTGCTGCAGCTGCTCGCTGCTGAGCGCCGTCGTCTGCTTCGCCGCGGCATCCCGGACCTCGTCGTCCGAGCCGCTGTGCAGCATCCGCCAGCCGGCCGCCGCGACCAGCAGGCCGCCCGCGATCCGCACGATCGGCAGGGACACGCCGAAGAACTCGAGCACGTAGGTGCCGACCAGCATCGACCCGGCGAGCAGGAAGAACGCGTTGACCGCGACCTGGCGCGCGAGTCGTGCGATCACCGTGTCGTCGGTGCCCGCGGTCGCGAGGAACACCGGTGCCACGCTCGGCGGGTTGATGATCGGCAGCAGCGTGATCGGGACGACGAGCACGGCCTTCAGCAGCGGCAGCAGGGGATCGAGCATCGCAGTCGGGCTGGAGCGGTGCGCGACTGTGCCACGGCCGGGCCGGCCGCGGGGGCTCAACCCCGCGCGGGCGCCGGCTCCGAGGCGCGCACCAGCACCGCGACCAGCACGATCAGCACCGCCGCCGCGACCGGCAGCCCGCGGTAGCCGACCGCCGCGATCACCGCGCCGCCGATCGCGGCGCCCGCGGCGGTACCGAAGTACAGCATCGTCGAGTTGAGCGCGAACATCACCGGCGCCTGCGTCGGCGCGACCGCGACCAGCCGCACCTGCTGCGCCGAGTAGAACGCGAAGCCGATCACCCCCCAGCACAGCAGCACCGCGACGACGCCGACCGGCCGGCCGGGCATCGTCCACATCGCGGCGAAGACGACGAGGAAGCCGACGCAGATCGCGTAGAGCATCCGCGTCGGCCCGATCCGGTCGGCGAGCGCGCCGCCGACGAAGGTGCCGACGAGCGCGGCGACGCCGAACGCGACGAGCACGCCCGGCACGCCGCCCGGCGACACACCCGCGTAGTTCGTGAGGAATGCGCCGACGTAGCTGAAGATCGAGAAGATCGCCGAGAAGTACGCGGCGGTGACCGCGAGCGCGAGCCCGCTGCGCCGGTCGGACAGTGCGCGGGCGTAGCCGCGCAGGCTGGGCGGCTCGGGAGCGGCCGCGGCCGGCGCACGCACGAGCAGCACCGTGACCGCGATGCCGGCCGCCGCGACCGCCCAGAACGCGAGCGGCCATCCGAACCGCGAGACGCCGGCCCACGCACCGAACGGCACGCCGACGATGTAGGACAGGCCGATGCCCGAGAAGCCGACCGACAGCGCGCGCCCGCGCATCGACGCGGGCACCAGCGACACGACGTAGGCCGCGGCGGTCGGCGCGAAGAGGCCTGCGCCGCAGGCCATCGCGACCCTCGCGAGCGCGAGCGCGCCCCAGCTCGTCGCGAGCGCGGACGCGACGCTCGCCAGCACCATCGCGCCCATCGCGCCCACCAGCAGCGTGCGCGCGGTCGCACGGCCGAACGCCGCGAGCAGCAGCGGGGCGGCGATCGCGTTGGCGGCCGAGTAGACGGTCATCAGCTGGCCGGCGGTCGACACCGACACGCCGAGCGAGCGCGCGAGCGGCTCGACGATGCCGCCGATCACGAACGCGCCGGTGCCGATGACGAGGTTGCCGAGCGCGATGATCCACAGCGCGGCCGGCAGCCGCACCGGATGGACACCGCCTTCGATCCGGTCCTCGACGACATCCATCGCCTTGGCGCGCTCCGCATGCATCCGGGAAGCCGCCGAGTGTAGCCGACTGGCTATAATCGGTCGCTCCGCGGCGCGGTCCGCATCCCCACGCCCGCGGCCCCGCCGCGAGCGACACCACGCGAGCGGTCCGAGGCGGCACCCGATGGCGAGCACCCACGTCCTGTTCGAGGAAGACGGCGCGTTCAAGGCGGGGACGGTCCTCGCCGACGCCGGTGCGAGCCTCCAGGTGGAGGCCGCGAGCGGCAGGCGCACCAAGGTCAAGTCCTCGGCGGTGATGCTGCGGTTCCCCGCGCCGTCGCCGACCGAGCTGATGGACCAGGCTCAGCGCGCGGCCGAGGGCATCGACCTCGACTTCCTATGGGAGTGCGCGCCGCAGGACGAATTCGAGTTCACCGGCTTCGCCGACGAGTACTACGGCCACGCCCCGTCGCCGGTCGAGGCCGCGAGCCTGCTGTTCCGGCTGCACGGCGCGCCGGTCTACTTCTATCGCAAGGGCCGCGGCCGCTACCGGCCCGCGCCGCCCGAGACGCTGCGTGCCGCGCTCGCCGCGGTCGAGCGCAAGAAGGAGCAGGCGGCCCGCGTCGAGCGGTGGGCGCAGGCGCTCGCCGGGGGCGAGGTGCCCGACGCGCTGCGGCGAGAGGCCGCGCGGCTGCTGGTTCGGCCCGACAAGAACGGCCTCGAGTGGAAGGCGCTCGAGCGCGCCTGCGCGCTGACGCGCAGCCCGCCCGCGCGCGTGCTGCTCGAGGGCGGCGCATTCCCCGACGCCAAGGCGCTGCACCTAGGCTGCTTCCTCGCCGAGTCGTTCCCGCAGGGCGCGGGCTTCGCGCCGGTCGACGAGGCCGCGCTCGACGCGGCGATCGCCGGGCGCGTCGAGACGCTGCCGCTCGCCGCGTGCGAGCCGTTCTCGATCGACGACTCGACGACCACCGAGATCGACGACTGCCTGTCGGTGACGAGGCTGCCGGACGGCCGTCTGCGCGTCGGCGTGCACATCGCCGCGCCCGGCGTCGCGCTCGCGCCGGGCGATGCGCTCGACCGCGTCGCGCGCGAGCGCATGTCCACGGTCTACATGCCGGGCGACAAGATCACGATGCTGCCTGACGCGCCGATCGAGCGGTTCTCGCTCGAGGCCGGCCGCACGCTGCCCGCGCTGTCGATGTACGCCGAGCTCGACGAGGCCGGCACGCGGGTCGCGTCGACCTCGACGCGCGTCGAGCGGATCCGCGTCGCCGCGAACCTGCGCCACGACCGGCTCGACGATCTGGTCACCGAGGACGCGCTCGAGCCGCCGGCGGTCGGCGCCGCCGATCCGCTCGCCTCGCTGCCGCAGGCCGCGTCGCTGCGCGCGCTGTGGCGCCTGACGCTCGCGCTGTCGGCCGAGCGCGACCGCGTGCGCGGCAAGCCCGAGGCGCGCCACCGCGTCGACTTCGGCTTCTACGTCGACCGCGACGACGCCGGCGGCGAGACGGTGCGGATCGTGCAGCGCCGTCGCGATGCGCCGCTCGACCGGATCGTCGCCGAGCTGATGATCCTCGCGAACTCCACCTGGGGCGCGCTGCTCGCCGAGCACCGCGTGCCGGGCGTCTACCGTTCGCAGCAGGCCGGCGGCCGCGTGCGCATGAGCACTCACCCGCTGCCGCACCAGGGGCTCGGCGTGGCGCAGTACGGCTGGTCGACCTCGCCGCTGCGCCGCTACGTCGACCTGGTCAACCAGCGCCAGCTGGTCGCGGTGACGCTCGGCGACGCACCGCCCTACGCGCAGAACGACGCGGACCTGTTCGCGGTGATCTCCTCGTTCGACGCGCGCTACGCCGCCTATGCCGACTTCCAGCAGCGCATGGAGCGCTACTGGTGCCTGCGCTGGATCGGCCAGCAGCCGACGCGCCGCCAGGAGGCGGTGGTGATCCGCGACGAGCTGGTGCGGCTCGCGCGCGCGCCGCTCTATCTGCGCATGCCCGAGCTGCCGGCGATGGGGCTCGCGCCCGGCCGGCGGATCGTCGTCGAGCTCGACGAGCCCGACCTGCTCGAGCTGTCCGTGCCGGCGCGCTTCGTCGAGCTCGCGGCCGCGCCGGTCGACGATGTCGAGGTGGTCGAGCTCGAGGATCCGATCGACGGCGTCGACGAGGTGCCCGGCCCGCCGGCTGCGGAACTCGCCGGCTGCGCTGACGGCGATGCCGGCGAATCGACGGCCGACGGCGCGGATCCCGCGGACGAGGTCGGCGTTCCGGCCGCGTCCGATGCCGCCGACCGCGACGTCGATGCCCCCCGCCCCGCCTGACCCGCCCCGCGTCCGATGGCCGACCCGCGTGACCCGAAGCCGCCCGCGACGAAGCGGCGCGCCGCGACGCCGCCCGCGACGAAGCGCGGCGCCGCGACGCCGCCCGCC
>JADCHE010000215.1 GCA_020248665.1 Burkholderiales bacterium
GCGCCGCGGCCGCCGCGGCGGCCGCGGCCGCGGCGACCTGCCCGCCGCTCGGGAACAATGAAGGCTCGTCGTCGTCCTCGCCCGATCCACGCAGCGGCTGCTGCGCGAGCACCGCGCGGGCCAGGCCGTCGGGCGAGACCCGCGGCATCGCGAGAGCGGTCGGAGCGTCCGCGTCGGCCGCGTCCGCCTTCGCCGGCGCGCCGTCCGCGCGCATGTTGCGCATCAGCTGCTTCGCGATGAGCTCGGACAGGCCGCCGGGACGCCCGGACATCGCCTGCGCGAACTGGGTGTCCAGCATGCCCTGGTAGACGTCGGCCCCCGGCCCCTCGAGCATGCCGCTCTTGGGGACAGCGTCCCGCATGCTCTTCAGCACCATCTGCATGAACAAGGCCTCGAACTGCGAGGCCGCCTGCCGGACCGCGCCCTGCGGATCCTTCGCCGCACCCGTCTTCAGGGCGTCGAGCGAGCGGACGTCGGACGCGAGCGACCCGGGCACCCGCATGTCTAGATGATCTCCAGCTCCGCCTTCAGGGAGCCCGCGGCCTTGAGCGCCTGCAGGATCGCGATCAGATCCTGGGCGGTCGCTCCGAGGCTGTTGAGCGCCTTGACGACGTCGGACAGCTTGGCGCCGGCTTCCAGCATCATCAGCGCCGCCCCGTCCTGCTTGATCGTGATATCGGCCTTTTCCGTCGCGACTGTAGAGCCCTGCGAGAACGGCGAGGGCTGGCTGACCACGGGGGTCGTGGAGATCGACACCGACAGGTTGCCGTGCGCCACCGCGCTCGGCGCGAGCGTCACCGTCTGGTTCATCACCACCGAGCCGGTCCGCGCGTTGACGATCACCTTCGCCGGAGGGGTCGCGGACGCGACGTCGATGTTCTCGAGGATCGACACGAACGCGACGCGCTTGTCGAGGGGCGGAAGCTTGACGCGGATCACGCGGGCGTCGATCGGCTGCGCGGTCGACTCGCCGATCCGCCGGTTGATCGCCTCGGCGACCTGCGTCGCGGCGGTGAAGTCGGTGGTCTTGAGCTCGAGGTGCAGCACGTCGCCGGCGAGCACCGCGTTCGGTACGGTGCGCTCCACCGTCGCGCCGCCCGGCACCCGGCCCGCGCTCAGGTGGTTGATCTGCACCTTGCTGCCCGCGGCCGACGCGCCCGCGCCGCCGACGACGACGTTGCCCTGCGCGATCGCGTAGACGTTGCCGTCGGCGCCCTTCATCGGCGTCATCAGCAGCGTGCCGCCGCGCAGGCTGCGCGCGTTGCCGATCGACGAGACGGTCACGTCGATCGGCTGGCCAGGCTGCGCGAACGCCGGGAGCTGCGCGGTCACCATCACCGCCGCAGTGTTGCGCAGCTGCGGGTTCACCCCGGGAGGCAGCGCGATGCCGAGGTTCTGCAGCATCGTAGCGAGGCTCTGCGTGGTGAACGGCGCCTGCGTCGTCTGGTCGCCGGTGCCGTCCAGGCCGACCACGAGGCTGTAGCCGACGAGCTGGTTCGCGCGCACGCCCTGCACGGTGGCCAAGTCCTTCACGCGCTCGGCCTGCGCGGGCCTGAGCGCGGCGGCGAGCGCCAGCAGCACCACCGCGGCCAGCAGCTGGCGCGGCGTGGGCCGCAGCACTCGCACCGCGCCGAGCACGGTGCGCAGCGGGCGGGCGGCGGCGATCGCGAGGAGGATCATCGTTCGGGGTCCGTTCGGGTCACAGCGGCGACCAGCTGAAGAAGAAGCGCTGCAGCCAGCCGACCTTCATCGCGCGGTCGATGTCGCCGCGGCCGCGGAACTCGACGCGCACGTCGGCGACCTGCGTCGAGACGATGGTGTTGCCCGGCCGGATGAAGCGCGGATCGACGACGCCCGAGAAGCGCAGCGAGTCGACGGTCTGGTTGACGCCGACCTGCTTCTCGCCGGCGATCACCAGGTTGCCGTTGGGCAGGACCTCGACGACGGTCGCCGTAATCGTCCCGGTGAACACGTTGTCCGAGCCGCTCTCGCCCTTGGCGCTCGAGTCGTTGCTCGAGGTCGCGCCGACCCGGGCGCGCGGCACCACCGGCGAGGTCACGAACGGCAGCGACGCGATCGCCGCGTCGATCTTGCCCTCGCGGTTCACCGAGCTGTTCGAGCGCTGGCGGGCCGTGGTGTTCTCCTGGATCTGCACGGTGAGCAGGTCGCCGACGCCGCGCGCGCGGATCGTCTCGAAGAGCGGCCGGTACGCGGGCCCCTGGAAGATCGCCCCCGCGCTCGCGGGCGGCGCCGCGCCCACCGGCGGGATCACCCGCGGCTGGGGCGGCGGCGGCATCTCGACCTCGGCGCGCTGCAGGTCGGCGCAGCCCGCCAGTGCGGCGAGCGCGAGCGCGGCGGCGGCGCGCGCGGCGCGAGGCGAGGTGGCGATCCGGCTCATCGCGTTCACAGCTGCGACAGGCGACCGAGCATCTGGTCGGCCGTCTGGATCGCCTTGGAGTTGATCTCGTAGGCGCGCTGCGTCTGGATCATCGAGACCAGCTCCTCGACCACGTTGACGTTCGAGGTCTCGACGTAGCCCTGGCTCAGCGTGCCGTGCCCGTTGAGCCCCGGCGCCCCGACGGTCGCGGTGCCCGAGGACGCCGTCTCGCGGAACAGGTTCTGGCCCAGCGGGTCCAAGCCGCCCGGGTTCACGAAGGTGGCGGTCTGGATCTGGCCGACCTGCGTCGGCGCGGCCGCGCCCGGGGTCAGAGCGGTGACGACGCCGTCGGCACCGATCGTCACGTTGGTCGAGTTCTGCGGCAGCGTGATCGCCGGCGTGATGGGGTAGCCGTTGGCGGTCACCAGCTGGCCCTGCGCGTCGACCTTCAGCGCGCCGTCGCGGGTGTAAGTCGTCGTGCCGTCGGGCATCTGCACCTGCAGGAAGCCGTTGCCGTTGATCGCGAGGTCGAGAGGGTTCTCGGTACGGTTCAGGTTGCCCTGCGTGAACACGCGCGCGGTGCCGACCGGACGCACGCCGGTGCCGAGCTGCAGGCCCGTCGGCAGCGTGGTCTGCTGCGTCTCCTGCGCACCGGACTGCCGCAGGTTCTGGTAGAGCAGGTCCTCGAACTGCGCGTGCGCCCGCTTGTAGCCGTTGGTGCCGACGTTCGCGAGGTTGTGCGAGATCGTGTCCAGCTGCATCTGCTGGGCGTCGAGCCCGGTCTTCGAGATCCACAGGGATCGGATCATGGTGCTTCTCCTCAGCCGTTGGGCGCCAGCAGCTTCGCGGCGCGCTGCTCGTTGCTTTCCGCGGTCTGCAGCATCTTCATCTGCGTCTCGAACTGCCGGGCCGCGGCGATCATCCCGACCATCGACTCCACCGGGTTGACGTTGCTGCCCTCCAGCGCGCCGTCGGCGACCCGCACCAGCGGATCGGCGGGCGCCGGGTCGCCGTTCGTCGTGCGCATCAGGCCGTCGCCGCCCTTGCGCAGCTCGCCCGCCTGCGGGTTCACCAGCTTGATCTGGCCGATCGGCGTGGGCGGCGAGCCCTGCTGCTTGGCGGTGACCGTGCCGTCCGCACCGATCGTCACCGACGCGCCCTGGGGCACGACGATCGGTCCCCCCTCGCCCACCACCGTGAGTCCCGCGACGGTCTGCAGCGTGCCTTCGGCCGACATCTCGAGGCTGCCGGCCCGGGTGTAGGCCTCGTTGCCGTCGAGCCCCTGGACCGCGATCCAGCCGGGCCCCCGGACCGCGATGTCGAGCGCGCGGCCGGTCTGCGTGATCGGCCCTTCGGCGGTATCGAATCCGGCGGTCGCCTCGAGGGCGTGCACGCGGGTGGGCGAGCCCTGCCCCTGGATAGGCACCGCGCGGAAGGCCGACAGGTCGGCGCGGAACCCGGCGGTGCTCGCGTTCGCGAGGTTGTTCGCGAGCGCGTCCTGGCGGGTCAGCGTCGCCTTGGCGCCCGACATCGCGGTGTAGATCATGCGGTCCATGGGGTCCTCCGCTTCCCGCTAACCCTCGTCAACGCAGGTTGACGATGGTCTGCAGCAGCTGGTCGTGCGTCTTGATCGTCTGCGCATTGGCCTGGTAGACCCGCTGCGCGGTGATCATGTTGACCAGCTCCGCGGTCAGGTCGACGTTCGAGTTCTCGACCGCACCCGCCTCGAGCGAACCGAGGATGCCGCTGCCCGGCGCACCGAGCGTCGGCTGACCGGCGCCCGCGCCTTCGACCCAGGCGTTGTTGCCGAGCGGCACCAGGCCCTGCGGGTTCACGAAGTTCGCGAGCACGATCTGGCCCTGAGGGCGCGTCTGGCCGTTCGAGTAGCGTCCGATCAGCATCCCGGAGTCGTCGGCGGTGAAGCCCGACAGCCGGCCGGTGCCGTAGCCGTCCTGCGTGATCTCGGTGGTCGCGAACGAGGCGCCGAACTGCGTCGCGTTGGTCAGGTCGATGCCGAATGTCATCGAGTTGCCGGCATCGGCACCGACCGGGATCGTCAGGTTGAACGGCCCGGTCGGCGAAGTGCCCAGGCCCGCGCTGCTGAAGTTCAGCGTCGCCGCGACGCCCGGGATGTCGGTGCCGTCGGCCGAGGCGCGCACCTCCCACGAGTTGCCCGCGGTCTTGCGGTAGAACAGCGTCACCTGGTGGTCGCGGCCGAGCGAGTCGTAGACCGACATCGACATCGCGCTGTGGTAGGTGGTCGGGCTCGCCGAGTTGAAGGGCGCGGTGATCGGCGTGTCGCGGGCGTCGAGGTTGAGCTGCGCGCGCGCGCTCGCGGTCGCCCGCGGCGAGATGTCGGCGGTGCTGATCCGCAGGTCGGTCGGCGTGCCGTTGCTGACGACGCCGGTCGCGTCGATCTGGTAGCCGGTGAGTCGCGCACCCTGCGCGGTGACGATGTAGCCGTCCTTGTCCATCCGGAACTGGCCGTTGCGCGTGTACTGCGTCACGCCCTCCTGCGACACGCGGAAGAAGCCGCGGCCGTTGATCGCCATGTCGAGCGGGTTCTGCGTCGCCACGATGTCGCCTTGCGTGAACTGCTGCGCGACGCCGCTCACCGCCACGCCGATTCCGGTCGTGGCGGCCGACAGGCCGGTCAGCGAGTTGGCGTACAGGTCGGCGAACTCGGCGCGCGAGGACTTGGCGCCGACGGTATTCGCGTTGGCGACGTTGTTGCCGATCACGTCGAGGTTCTTGGCTGCGGCGCTGAGGCCGGACAAACCGTGCTGGAAGCTCATCGAGGACTCCTGCCAGGGAAAGGGGTGTACGGTGCGGGGCGCGTCAGAGGATGCCCCGTACCTCGTTCAGGGGCTTGACGCCGAGGGCACCGAGCTGCAGCGACACGCCGTCGGTGCCGCGGATCACCGCGCGCACCGGCGCGGCCGTGAGGGTCGTCGCCTGGACCGGCTCGCTGCCGCTGGCCGCGGTCACGCGTAGCGAGTAGGTGCCGGCCGCCGCGCGGCTCGCGCCGCCGTCGCCGTCCCACTCGAAGGTCTGCAGGCCCGCCGGGACGTTGGTGAGCGTGCGCGTGTCGACGACCGCGCCATTGCGGCCGACGACCTCGATCTTCACCGACGAGGCCGGCGCCGCGAGCTCGAAGCCCGCCTGCGCGGCCCCCTCCTCGGGCAGATCCATCGTGCTGCCCTCGACCAGCACGCGCCGTCCGACCATCGCGGCCGCCTCGGTCGCGGTGCCGGACTCGCCGCGGTCCACCAGTTTCTGCAGCGCCGTGTTGAGCCTGTCGATGCCCTTGACGGTGTTGATCTGCGCGAGCTGCGAGGTGACCTGCGCGTTGTCGAGCGGGTTGAGCGGATCCTGGTTGCGCATCTGCGCGACCAGCAGCTTCAGGAAGCGGTCCTCGGTCGGGTCGTCGCTCGCCTTGGGCGAGCCCGACGCACCGCCGGCCGCGCCGGTCGCCGACGTCTCGCCGCCGCGCATCTGCCTGAGGATGTCGTCGAACGCCTTCGAGCCGGCGCTCGCCGCGGCGTTGCCGGTGGCGGCCGACGCGTTGGCGGTGGCGGACTTGACGGGGGTGACGGCGGAGACGCTCATGACTCGGTTCCTCGGACGGGGCGGCTCACGACTGGCCCATCTGCAGCGTCTTCTGCAGCAGCGAGCGCGCGGTGTTCATCACCTCGACGTTGTTCTGGTAGGAGCGCGACGCGGAGATCATGTTCACCATCTCCTCGACGACGTTGACGTTCGACTGGGTGATATGACCCGTCTGGTCGGCCATCGGATGGCCGGGCTCGAACACGCGCTTGGCCGGCGAGTTGTCCTCTGCGATCGTCGAGACCCGCACGCCCGCGCCGCCGTCCTGAGTCGGCGTGCTCTGGAAGACCACCTGGCGCGCCTTGTAGGTCTGCCCGTCGGGGCCGGCGACCGACTCGGCGTTCGCGAGGTTGCTCGCGACGACGTTCAGGCGCTGGCTCTGCGCCGAGACCGCGCTGCCAGAGATGTTGAAGACCTTCATCAGCGACATCGCTGGCCTCCTGCGGCGTCGGCCGCTCACTCGCCCCGGATCGCCGACAGCAGCGTCCGGACCGAGCCGTTGATGAACCGCAGGCCCGCCTCGTAGCGCACCGCGTTGTCGGCGAAGCTCGCCCGCTCGCGGTCGAGGTCGACGGTGTTCGCGTCGAGGCTCGGCTGCTCGGCGACGCGGTAGCGCATCAGCGTCGAGTCGACCCGCCCCGGGCCGCCGGTGCCGCCGAGGTGGCCCGGATGGGTCGCGGCGACCGCCGGCGCGGCCGCCGGCTTCATCGTCGGCGCGGCGGTGCCCTTCGGTGCGCCCGGGTCGTAGCCGGTCGCCTCGGCGAGCGCCGCCTTGAAGTCGAAGTCCCGGGCGGCGTAGCGCGGCGTGTCGGCGTTCGCGATGTTCGACGCGATCACCTTCTGGCGCTCGGCGCGCAGCAGCAGCGCGCGACCGTGGAAATCGATCGACTCGGTCAGGCGGCCGCTCATCTCGAGACGCTCCGGTCGGAATGCATGAGGGCAATGGTGGCGGCCACCCGTCGAACTTAAGCGGCGATAAGCGGTGCGCGCATGCCGCTGATCCCGCTCAAGCGGCACGGGCCGCTGCCTATGCTCGGCGCGTCGTTCCCCGACCCCCCGAGGTCCGCCGATGCCTGTCCGCACCTTCCGTCCGACCCTGCACCGCGCGCTCGCGGTCGCCTGCCTCGCGTTCGCGTGGCCCGGCCTGTGCGTCGCGCAGGGCACACCCACCGATCCCGTCCGGGCGTTCATCGAGCAGCAGCTGCCCTCGGTCGCCGGCCGCGTCGAGATCGCGGTCGGGACGCTCGATCCGCGGCTGCAGCTCGCGCCGTGCGCGCGTGTCGAGCCCTACCTGCTGCCGGGCACGCGCCTGTGGGGTCGCACCGCGATCGGCGTGCGCTGCCTCGAGGGCGCGAGCTGGACGGTGGCGCTTCCGGTCACCGTGACGGTGCGCGGCCGGGCGGTCGTCGCCGGCGAGACGCTCGTCGCAGGCAGCCAGCCCGCCGGCGCGTCGCTGCGGATCGAGGAGGCCGAGCTCACGCGCGAGCCCGGCACGCCGGTCACCGATCCGGCGCAGCTCGTCGGCAAGACCTTGATCCGGCCGGTGGCGGCCGGGCAGGTTATCCGGATGGAGCACCTTCGGGCGACGCCGGTGGTGTCGGCCGGCGACCCGGTGGCGATCAAGGTGGTCGGACAGGGCTTCGTGATCCAGTCCGAGGGCCAGGCCCTCGCGGCGGCGGGCGACGGGCAGTCGGTCCGGGTGCGGACCGAGAGCGGCCGGATCCTCTCGGGAACGCTGCGCGGACGAACGGTCGAAGTCAGGATCTGACCGGTCGGTCCCGGGCCCCGATCGCCGAACTGGATGCGCTTCCCCGCGCTTTTCGGACTCAAGTCGGGCCCGCGGTGGTCGATAATGGACCCAAGGGGTGCTTCGACCGCGCTCCGCAGGAGGATGCGATGAAGATCGGACCCAGCAATTCGGATGGCCTTCGCGTCGACGGCAAGACCGTCGCCGCGGAGCGTGCCACGCCGGCGCGCACCGGTTCGGGATCGGATCCGGTGTCCGCGAACCCGGCCGTCGACAGGGTCTCCCTGTCGGGCGACCGCACGGCGCTGATCGGTCCCTCGGCCGCCCCGCCGTTCGACGACAAGAAGGTCGAGGAGGTGCGCCGGGCGATCGCCGAAGGCCGCTTCCCGGTCGACGCCAAGCGCGTGGCCGAGCAGCTGCTCGCCGACGCGCGCGACTTCATCGGCCTGGCCGCCGTGCCGCGATGACCGTGCCGCGCGCGGTCCGCGCTCCGGCCCCGGCCGCCGCCGGGAAGGCGATCGGCGCGCTCGAGGCGCTGCTCGAGACACAGCGCCGCGCGATGATCGCCGGCGACGTGATGGCGCTCGGCGACGCCAGCGCGCGGATCCACGCGCTGCTGTCGGACCCGGCCTGGCGACGCGACGCCGCACGCAGCCGCGACACCGTGCGCGTGCACACGGCACTCAAGACCGCGGCCGTCAACGCCGGTCTTGCCGCCCGCGGCGAGGCCCACGCCGCCCGTGCGCTGTCGGCGCTCGGTGCGGCCCCGTCGCTGTACACCGCGTCGGGCGCACTCGGGGCGCAGGGCGGACGCCAGCGCGGCGTGGCGGCCTGAAGTCATCGCGCCCCGGGGATACCGGCGCTCCGGGCGCCTGACCCCCGCGCGTGGCGAGTGCCACGCTCCGTCATCGACCAACGGCCCGGCGCGTGCGCCTCACGATGCGCGACGCGCGCCCGCGGCGGGCGAACCCGCCGCGACCATCACCAGCCCTTCATCTTCGTGCGCAACCGGGCGACCGCCTGGCTGTGCAGCTGGCAGACGCGCGACTCGGTGACACCGAGTACCGCGCCGATCTCCTTCAGGTTCATGTCGTGCTCGTAGTACATGCCCATGACCTGCTTCTCGCGCTCGGGCAACGCCTCGATCGCGGCGGCGAGCGCACCGCGGAAGCGGTGGTCGTTGAGCACCTTGATCGGATCGGTTGCGTCCGTGCCCGGCTGCCGGTCGACGAAGCTCTCGTCCGTGTCGGGACCGACCATCTCGTCGAGGTACAGCAGCTGGCCGCCATGCGAGTCGCCCAGCATCTGCTGGTACTGCGCGAGCGGCACGCCCATCTCGGCGGCGACCTCGGCCTCGGTCGCCGAGCGCCGCAGCCGCTGCTCGACCGCGTGGACGGCCGACTCGATCGCACGCTGGTTGCGCCGCACCGAGCGCGGCAGCCAATCGCCGCCGCGCAGCTCGTCGATCATCGCGCCGCGGATCCGCTGCATCGCGAAGGTCTCGAACTGCGCGCCGTGCCCGCTCTCGTAGCGCGACAGCGCGTCCATCAGGCCGATCATGCCGGCCTGCACCAGGTCGTCGAGCTCGACGTTCGCAGGCAGCCGCGCGATCAGCTGCGAGGCGAGCCGACGCACCATCGGCGCGTAGCGCTCTACCGCGGCGCTGCGGTCGAGGGTGCCGCGGGCGGTGTACATCTCGCCTCCCTTCGTCAGTGGGGCTGCCATGCCGCCTCCCCGCGCCCGCGCGCCCAGTCCGCGAGATCGTCGGCGAGCCGCCGGTAGGCGCTCGGCATCGAGGTGTCGGGTGCCGCCCCGCCGAACGCGAGGTCGACCCCGAGGAAGCGCGCGGCGGTCTGCGCGAGCCGCTCGTGCCCGATCCGGGCCGGCGCCCCGCCGCTGCCGCGGCCGAACAGCGTGCAGACGTCGCGGATCGAGCCGAGCCCGACGAGCGCCTTGATCCGCGCGTAGGCGGTCGCGAGCGCCTCGGGGTCCGCGCCCGCCAGCACCACCGCCTCGCTCGCCGGCAGCGCGAGCCCGCGCGCGAGGCGCCCGTCGTCGACCGCCACCAGCACCACGTCGGCGCGCGCCGCGATCGTAGACAGCCGCTGCAGGTCGTCGCCCGTCTGCATCGAGTGGATCGCCGTCAGCCGGTTGCGCGGCCGTCCCTGCGCGAGCTGCTCGAGCACCGCGTCGAAGTCGCTGACCACGGCCGTGCGCGTGCCGCCGTCGGCGAACGCCTGCGCGAGGCGCACCACGAACTCCGGGTGCTCGCCCGCGCCGGCCACCGGCAGCACCGCGCCGCCGCGGCGCGGCATCGAGCGGCGCAGGCCGCTCGCCTGGTCGTCCCCGCGATCAAGCATGGGCGACGTCCCCCTGGAGCGCGGCCGCCACGCCGAACACCAGCGGCAGCTCCTCGTCATCGAGGGCGAACGCGCCGCCGGGCGGCGCGAGCAGCGCGCGCCGCACGAGCTTCGGGGCGTCGGGCGCCTGCCAGTCCTCGGGCACGCGCTGGCCGTCGCACACGCCCAGCAGCCGCAGCCGCTGGCGCAGCAGGCAGTCGAGCGCGCCGCCGATCCGCGCGGCCTCGTCGACCTTCGTCAGCACGACGCCGGCCGCCTGCCGCGCCTCGTAGGCTCGCAGCGACTCGTCGATCGTCTCGGCCTGCGCGGCGCTGCTCGCGACCACCACGTGCCGGATGTCGGTCCGCGGCAGCGACATCAGCAGGCTGCGGATCCGCTCGTCGCGGTGGCCCATGCCGACGGTGTCGACCAGCACCAGCTGGCGGCTGCCGCGCAGCCGCAGCAGGTCGTGCAGCGCCGATGCGTCGTGCGCGATGTGCACCGGCACGCCGAGGATCCGGCCGAACGCGCGCAGCTGGTCGTGCGCGCCGAGACGGTAGGTGTCGACGGTGATCAGCGCGACCGACTGCGCACCGTGCTTGAGCACGTGGCGCGCCGCGATCTTCGCGGTGGTGGTCGTCTTGCCCACGCCGGTCGGGCCGATCAGCGCGAACACGCCACCCGCCTCGAAGGCCTCGCCGGGCGGCGCGCAGCGCAGGTTGCGGGCAAGCACCTCCTCGAGCCAGACCTGCGCGTCGCGCTCGCCATAATCCGAAGGCAGCCGCGTGACGACCGAGCGCGCGAGCTTCAGCGAGAAGCCGGCCGCGACCATCGTGCGCAGCAGCTTGCCCTGGACCGGGCTGCGGCGCACGCCCTCGAACCAGCTGATCGTCGCGAACTGGCGCGCGATCATCCCCTTCAGCGACTGCAGCTCGGCGACCAGCGCGTCCTGACCGGGCCCCGCGGCGGCGCGCGACGACGCGGCGGGCATCGACCACGCGTCGTCGCGCGGCGCGGCGTCGAGCGAGTCGGGCACGTGCAGGCCGGTCGCCGCGAGCCCCGCGGCGGGCCCGCCCGGCGGCGCGAACGCGGCCTTCGGCGAGGCGATCGGCGCGACCCGCTCGTGCGACACGCCGCCGGTGTGGCCTGCGGCGCGGGGCGCGGCCGGTCCGCGGACGGCGGCGGCCGGCGCGGGCCGCACCGTCGCGACGGACCCGACGGGTTCGGCCGTCGCCTGCGCGGTCGGCCCCTGCGCGGTCGCCTCACGTGCGCCCGCGGCGAGCGCCCCGGTGCCGAGCGCGGCGGGCTCGCCGAGCTGCGCGCGGTTGCGATCGCGCAGACGCTGGCGCACGTAGTCCTGGAACGATACGGTGCTCATGCCGGCGGGCACCGCGACCTCGGCGGGAGCGGGCGTGGCCCGCCTCGCACCGCCGGCGGCGCGGCCCTCGAGCGGGGCGGGCCGCTGCGGCGCGCCGCCGTCGTCGCCGATCGGCGCGAGCGCGTCGGGGGCCGCCGCGAGCAGCTCGACGCCCTCGGCGCACGGACGGTTGGCCAGCACCAGCGCGTCGGGCCCGAGCGTGTCGCGCAGCTTGCGCATCGCCTCGCGCGAGGTGCGGCCGACGAATCGCATCACGTTCATGTCGCGTCTCCGATGATCCGGCCGATCCGGATCGAATGCGTGTCGGGAATCTCGGCGTGCCCGAGCACGCGCAGCCGCGGCGCGCCCTTGCGCAGCAGCCTGGCGACCGGCACGCGGATCCGGTCGGGCACGAGCAGGCACGCCGGCACGCCGGTGTTCTCCTGCTTCGTCGCCGCTTCGCCGGCCGCCTTGACGACCAGGTCGGCGACGCCCGGCTCGAGCGCGCCGGGCGCGCCGGGCGCGAGGGCCTGGGCGAGCAGCGTCTCGAGGTTCGGGTCGAAGGCGATCACCTCCAGCTCGCGGGCATGCCCGTAGATCTGGTCGATGATCGCCGGCGCGAGCGCCACGCGCACCTCGCGCGTGAGTTCCGCCGGATCCTGCGTGCGCCCGGCGTGCTCGGCGAGGCACTCGACGATGGTCCGCAGGTCGCGCACGTGGACCGACTCGTCGAGCAGGTTCTGCAGCACCTTCTGCAGCACCGCGATAGGCACCTGCTTGGGCACCACCTCGTCGGCGAGCTTGCCGGCGTACTTGGCGAGGTGCTCGACCAGTTGCTGGACCTCGGCGCGCCCGAGCAGCTTGCTCGCGTGCGTACCCATCAGGTGGTTCAGGTGCGTGGCGACGACCGTGGCCGCGTCGACGACGGTGTAGCCGGCGACCTGGGCCTCGTCGCGCTGCGACGCGTCGATCCACACCGCCGGCAGGCCGAAGGCCGGATCCTGCGTCGGCGTGCCCGGCAGCTGCAGCATCGCGTGGCCGGGGTTGATCGCGAGGAAGCGGTCCGGATACACGTCGCCCTCGCCCACCACCGCGCCCTTCAGCGTCACGCGGTACGCCGACGGGCGCAGCTCGAGGTTGTCCTTGATGTGGACCGCCGGCGGCAGGAAGCCGACGTCGTTGGCGAACTTCTTTCGAACGCCCTTGATGCGGGTCAGCAGGTCGCTCGCCTGCGTGCGCTCGATCATCGGGATCAGCCGGTAGCCGACCTCCAGGCCGAGCACGTCGACCGGGGTCACGTCCTCCCAGCTCGCCTCGGTCGAGGGCGCGGCGGGCAGCGCGGGCGGCGGCTCGGCGGCTCGCGCCGCCTCGGTCTGCCGGCGCTGCGTCAGCCACCACGCGGCCCAGCCGCAGGCGCCCGCGAGCGTCAGGAACGCGACGTGCGGCATGCCGGGGATCACGCCGAGGAGCGCGAGCACCGCCGCGGTCAGCCCGAGCGCGCGCGGCATCGAGAACAGCTGCTTGCCGACCTGGCCCCCGACGTCGTCGTCCGAGCCGACGCGCGAGACGATCAGGCCCGCGGCGAGCGACACCACCAGCGCCGGGATCTGCGCGACCAGCGCGTCGCCGATCGCCAGCAGCACGTAGTTCGACGCGGCACGCCCGAGCGGGAGGTCGTGCTGCAGCAGCCCGATCGCGAGGCCGCCGACCACGTTGATCGCGAGGATCAGCATCGCGGCGATCGCGTCGCCGCGGACGAACTTCGAGGCACCGTCCATCGAGCCGTAGAAGTCCGCCTCCTGCGAGACCTCCTGGCGGCGGCGGCGGGCCTCCTTGTCGTCGATCGCGCCGGCGTTGAGCTCGGCGTCGATCGCCATCTGCTTGCCGGGCATCGCGTCGAGCGCGAAGCGCGCCGACACCTCGGCGATCCGGCCGGCACCCTTGGTGACGACGATGAAGTTGATCACCGTCAGGATCGCGAACACGATGATGCCGACCGCGAAGTTGCCGCCGATCAGGAAGTTCGCGAACGACTCGATGACCTTGCCCGCAGCGTCCGGACCGGTGTGCCCGTGCATCAGCACCGCGCGCGTCGAGGCCACATTGAGCGCCAGCCGCAGCATCGTCGTCAGCAGCAGCACCGACGGGAACGCCGCGAAGTCGAGCGGCTTGACGGTGTACGAGGCGACTAGGAGCACGACCAGCGCGACCGCGATGTTGAACGAGAAGAACACGTCGAGCAGGAACGGCGGCAGCGGCAGCACCAGCATCGCCAGCAGCACGACGATCAGCACCGGCGCGGCGAGCGCCTGCGCCGCCGGCATCGGGAACGGCATCCACGCCGGACGCGGGTTCGCGCTCATGCGTCACGCTCCTGCGGATCGAGGCCTGGCGGCAGCACGATGCCCGGCACTGCGGGCCTCGCGCCACGGCCGCGCGCATGCTGGTCCAGCTGGTACACCCACGCGAGCACCTGAGCGACCGCCGCGTACAGCGCAGCCGGGATCTCCCGGTCGACCTCGACGTGCCGGTACAGCGCCCGCGCGAGCGGCGGCGATTCGAGCAGCGGCACCCCCGCCTCGGCGGCGATCTCGCGGATCCGCGCGGCGAGCAGGTCGGCGCCCTTGGCGATCACCTTCGGCGCGCCCATCGCGCCGTCCTCGTACTTCAGCGCGACCGCGAAGTGTGTCGGGTTGGTGACCACCACGTCGGCCGTCGGCACCGCGGCGAGCATCCGGCCGCGCGACATCGCGCGCTGCCGCTCCTTGATCCTGCCCTTGACGAGCGGGTCGCCCTCGCTTTCCTTGAACTCCTGCTTCGCCTCGGCCGGCGTCATCATCATCTGGCGGTTGAAGCGCCAGATCTGAAGCGGCGCGTCGGCGAGCGCCGCGGCGACGACGACGCCCGCGATCGCGAAGATGCCGAAGCGCAGGTCGCTGCCGGCGGCCGCGAGCGCGGCGGGCAGAGGCATCCCCGCGTAGGCCGCGAACTGCGCGAGCCCGCCCGCCGCGATCCACACGCCGACCGAGCCGATCGCGAGCGCGATCACCGCGAGCTTGCCGAGGTCGATCAGCGACTCCATCGAGAAGAGTCGTCCGAGCCCGGCGACCGGGTCGATCCGCGAGAGGTCGGGAGTGATCGGCTTGGAGGAGAACACCAGGCCGCCGATCGCGAGGGTCGCCCCGAGGCTCGCCACGATCGGCACGACCAGAAGCGGCATCACCGCCCAGAGCGCCTCCGCGCCCGCGGCGGCCGCCGCCGCGAGCGCGCGCTCCGGCTCGCGGGTCAGCGCGCGGTCGAAGCGCAGCGTGCCGCGCACCAGGTCGAGCGTGCGCTCGGCGAAGGTCGGGCCGTAGAGTCCGACGCAGGCGAGCGAGGCCAGCAGTGCCGCCGCATGCCCCGCTTCGCGGGAGCGCGGAACCTGCCCGCCCTCCCGCGCCTGCTGGAGCTTGCGTTCGGAGGCTGGTAGCCGCCGTTCGTCGCGATCGTCTGTAGATTCCGCCATGGTCGCCGATGAGTCCCGGTCCGGCGATTGTCCCGGGGGGCGCCCTGCGGCGAACCAAGGAATAGGCGGGACGCGACCGCCCACATCGGCCGTATCGCGACGAACGGTCCGCCAGGCGGCGGAACGGGCCGGGCGACCCCGGTCAGCGCTTCGGCGAAGTCGCCTCGGGCGCGGGTGCGACGGTCGCGGCGGAGGCGGCGGCACCCTCGCGCGGCAGCGGAGGCACCACCGACGGCGGGCCGGGCGGCGGCGGCACGATGCCTCCCGCCCCGCGCGGCACGACCTTCTCGACCGCCTGTTCGAACTGCCCGACGTCGCTCGCCTGCAACTCGGTGCCCGACAGCACGCGGCGCTCGGCCATCCGGTTCATCACGACGATCGAGATGCGGCGGTTGACCGGCGCGTTCGGTGCGGACGCATCGAACGGCAGCACGGCCGCGAGCCCGACGACCCGCAGGATCTTGCGCTCATCCATGCCGGCCCCGAGCAGCTCGCGGCGCGATGCGTTCGCGCGGTCGGCGGAGAGCTCCCAGTTCGAGTAGCCGCGCTCGCCGCCCGAGAACGGCGCGCTGTCGGTATGGCCGGTCAGCGTGACCTTCGCGTCGACCTCGTTCAGCACGCGCCCGATCTCGCCGAGCAGCTCCTTCATGTAGGGCTTCACGACCGCCGAGCCGGAGTCGAACATCGGGCGCGCCTGGTCATCGACGATCTGGATGCGCAGACCGTCGGCCGTGATGTCCATCTTCACCTGCGAGCGCAGCTCGCGCAGCCTCGGGTTGCGCTCGATCGCCTCCTCGACACGCTGGCGCACGTGCCGGGCCTGCTGCTCGTTCAGCTTCTGCAACTCCTCGGGCAGCGCCTGCAGGTTGATCTTGGAGTTAGTCTGCTCGACATCGCCGCGCTTGACCTGGCCGACGGTCCGGGTCAGGTCCTCGCCGCCGCCCTTCAGAACACTCGAGCTGTCGCCCGAGCCCGATCCGCCCAACAGCGCGACCTGGAGCGGGGTGCTGAAGTGGTCGGCGATGCCCTTCAGGTCGCCCTTCGTCGTCGAGCCGAGCAGCCACATCAGCAGGAAGAAGGCCATCATCGCGGTCACGAAGTCCGCGTACGCGATCTTCCAGGCCCCGCCGTGATGCCCGTGGCCGCCCTTCTTGATCTTCTTGACGATGATCGGCTGGATCTTCTTGTCGCCGCTCGCCATGATCGGTCAGGCCTTCTTCTGCTTGACGTGCGCCTCGAGCTCCTGGAACGTCGGGCGCTCCGTGGAGAACAGCACCTTGCGGCCGAACTCGACCGCGATCGCCGGGGCGTAGCCCTGGAGGCTGGCCAGCAGCGTGATCTTCACGCACTGCAGCTCCTTGTGCGACTCCTCGCCCTTGGCTTCGAGCAGCCTGGCGAGCGGGCTCACGAAGCCGTAGGCCAGCAGGATGCCGAGGAAAGTGCCGACCAGCGCGCCGGCGATCATCTGGCCGAGGATCGCGGGCGCCGCACCGACCGAAGCCATCGTCTTCACCACCCCGAGAACCGCCGCGACGATGCCGAACGCCGGCAGGCCGTCGCCGACCGACTGGATGGCAGCCATCGGCTTGTGGGCTTCCTGATGGTGCGTCTCGATCTCGCTGTCCATCAGGTTCTCGATCTCGTGGGAGCTCATGTTGCCCGACACCATCATCCGCAGGTAATCGGTGATGAACTCGACCAGGTGGTGGTCGCCCGCGATGTTCGGGAACTTCTTGAACAATGCCGAGTCGTGCGGGTTCTCCACGTCGGCCTCGATCGACATCAGGCCCTCCTTGCGAGCCTTCGCGAGGATCTCGTAGAGAAGCGCCATCAGCTCCATGTACCGCGCCTTGGTGTACTTGGAGCCCTTGAAGAGCGTCGGCACCGCACCCATCGTCGCCTTGATGGTCTTCGCGTCATTGCCAACGAAGAACGCGCCGAGCGCGGAGCCGCCGATGATGAACAGCTCGATCGGCGCCGCCTTGATGATGACGGCGAACTTGCCCCCGGCGAGCGCGTAGCCGCCGAAGACGGCCAGGATGACCACCACGTAACCGACGATGACGAACATGTAGGAGGAAGCCTGTTCACCCGGACGCGGAGCGCGCTCGTACGCTCCCGATATCGGCCCTACCCTCCGCGACTTGAGCCGACCCGCGCATCGCGCGGCGCCGACCCCACCGCCTGTCGCACGCGACCGACCGTTCCGGTTGCCGCAAACGAAAAGCGGGGCCGAAGCCCCGCAATCCGCCGCTTCGGCCCCGTGTCAGTGGATCGTGCCGCTGCGCAGTGCCTTGCCCGCGCGAGCCGGCGGCTCGCACAGCCCGCAGATGAAGCCGCGGTCGATCTCGTAGGTGTGATTGACGAAGCGGCCGCCGCACTTGGCGCACTTCGTCAGGCAGAGCATGCCCGAGTCCACGAAGCGCACGAGGCGCCAGGCGCGGGTCACCGACAGCATCGGCTCGACCCCGTGGGCGCCGACCTCGTCGCGGTACAGGCGCCAGGCCTTCGCGATCGCGTCGATCGACTCGATGTCGGTCGACTTCTGCAGGTATTCGTAGATGTTCAGGAACAGCGAGGCGTGGATGTTCGGCTGCCACGTCATGAACCAGTCGGTCGAGAACGGCAGCTGGCCCTTCGACGGCGAGCGGCCCGCCACCTCCTTGTACAGGCGCAGCAGGCGCTCGTACGGCAGGTCGGTCTCGGACTCCAGGACCTGCAGGCGCGCGCCCAGGCGGATCAGCTCGATCGCGCGCTGGATCTGGCGGTTCTCGGCGAGGAGGCTGCGGGCGGCCATGTCAGACCGCCTCGGCGAAGTTGCCCGCCATCACGATGCTGGCGTGCAGGCGCGACGCGTTCGCGTCCATGCCGGTCGGGCTGCGGCGGCCGTGCTCGGACAGCAGCGCCCAGACCATCTCGTCGTCGAATCGGAAGCGGCACATCAGCATGTTGCCCGAGGCGATCTTCAGCAGCTGCCCGGGGCCGAGGTCGGCGAGGATGTCGGCCACTTCCTCCGACACGCCGAGGCAGAACATCGCATGGGCCTTGTCGGCCCGGACCATGCTCTGCGCGAGCATGAGATAAGAGAGGTTGACTTCCCGGATTTCGGGCATCCAGCGGCTGTCGATCTGTGTTTCCATGGTGATCCTCGGTGGCGGCGTGTCGATGGAAGCAAGTGTCCGCGCCGCCCGAAGGACCGAACATCGGGCCGTTTCCGCATCGTTCGTCCTGCCCCCGCCGACAGCGGGTAAGGCTTTTCCGACCGCCACGCCACGAGCGGCGGCGG
This sequence comes from Burkholderiales bacterium, assembly GCA_020248665.1. Classification (GTDB taxonomy): domain Bacteria; phylum Pseudomonadota; class Gammaproteobacteria; order Burkholderiales; family Burkholderiaceae_E; genus UBA4615. Next base: position 18,221 of record JADCHE010000215.1, read on the forward strand.
CCGTCCGACGGGCGGCCTTGAAACGCGCCGCTCGCCCCCTTCCTAAAGTCCCGTCACGGTCCGCCCGATAACCCCTGCAACGGGAGTCATCCCGCCGCCGGGTCCGGCGAGTGTCGGCCAGGCAACACATCCGAAGGACCGGCGTCCGCGGGTGAGTGGTCCTGACACGGACCGACGCTTAGACACAGGAGTATCGGTATGCAAGTCATCAACACCAACACGACGTCGCTGAACGCGCAGCGCAACCTCAGTTCCACCCAGAACCAGCTGTCGACCTCGATCCAGCGGCTGTCGACCGGCCTGCGCGTGAACACCGCGAAGGACGACGCGGCGGGCCTGGCGATCGCCAACCGCATGGACGCTCAGGCCCGCGGCATGAACGTCGCGGTGCGCAACGCCAACGACGGCATCTCGCTCGCGCAGACCGCCGAGGGCGCGCTCGGCAAGATCGGCGACATGCTGCAGCGGATGCGCGAGCTCGCCGTGCAGTCGGCCAACGCGAGCAACACCTCGACCGACCGCGACAGCCTGAACGCCGAGTTCCGCCAGCTCGCCGGCGAGATCGACCGCACGCTCGGCTCGACCCGCTTCAACGGCAGCTCGATCCTGGCAGCCTCGGCCGGTTCGCTGCAGTTCCAGATCGGTGCCAACAACGCGGTGACCGACCAGCTGACGGTCTCGACGACCAACATGCAGAGCTCGGCCTCGATCACCGCGGTCACCGGCACGGCGGCGGTGATCAACGGCTCGAGCGGTACGGCCTCGGCGGCGATGATCACGACCATCGACTCGGCGCTCGACGCGGTCAACAGCGAGCGGGCGACCTACGGCGCGATGCAGAATCGCTTCGAGGCGGTCATCGCGAACCTGTCGATCGCCGCGGAGAACCAGACCGCGGCCCGCAGCCGGATCATGGACGCCGACTTCGCCAAGGAGACTGCCAACCTGACCCGAGCCCAGATCCTGCAGCAGGCCGGCACCGCGATGCTCGCGCAGGCGAAC
>JADCHE010000216.1 GCA_020248665.1 Burkholderiales bacterium
AGGCGGCCGCACCCGCCCCGGCCGCCCAGCCCGCCGTGGCGCCGCGCGCCGGCGCCGCCGAGCTCGGCCGCCGCGAGTTCGAGGACAACTGCGCGACCTGCCACGGCATGGAGGCGCGCGGGGACGGCCCGATGCGCCCGTTCCTCGTGCGCCCGCCCACCGACCTGACGACGCTCGCCCAGCGCAACGGCGGCACGTTCCCGCGCACGCGCATCGCCGACCTGATCGACGGCCGCGGCCAGGAGCAGCCCGGCTCGCACGGCACCCGCGACATGCCGGTCTGGGGACGGGTCTACCGCGAGCAGTCGGAGGCGCAGACGCGCGGCACGCCGTTCCCCGCGGAGTGGAGCGTGCGCGGCCGGATCGTCGCGCTGGTCGACTACCTGCAGACCCTGCAGCGGCCGTAGCCCGCCGCGGCACGGAACGCGGCCGGGCGCTGCGCGCTCGCCCGCGCTAGGCTCGGGCCTCCACACCGAGGAGACCCGCGCCGTGAAGCTCGCAGACCGCTGCATCGTCGTCACCGGAGCCGCGAGCGGTATCGGCCGCGCCCTCGCGTTGCGCTTCGCGCGCGAGCGCCCGCGCGGTCTGGTACTCGCCGACCTGCCCCGCCAGCACGACGCGCTGCGCGTGCTCGCCGCGGCGCTCGAGGCCGGCGGCGACGGGCGCCCGCCGGTGCCGGCGATCGTGGTGCCGACCGATGTCGCCGACGAGGCCTCGATCCGCGCGCTGGTCGTCGCGGCCGACGCGCGCTTCGGGCACGTCGACGTGTTCTGCTCGAACGCCGGGATCATCCGCGACGGCAGCGAGCACGCGCCCGACGCCGACTGGGACCTGTCGTGGCGCGTGCACGTGATGGCGCACGTGTTCGCCGCGCGCGCGGTCGCACCCGGCATGCGCGCGCGCGGCGAGGGGTACCTGCTGAACACCGCGTCGGCCGCGGGGCTGATCACCTCGCTGCCCTCGGCGACCTACGCGGTGACCAAGCACGCGGCGGTCGCGCTCGCCGAGTGGCTCGCGATCCAGCACGGCGACGCCGGCGTGCGCGTGTCGGTGCTCTGCCCGCAGGCGGTCGACACGCCGATGATCCAGGACCGCGCCGGCGCCGCCGCGGCGGCGAACGACGGCGTGATCAGCGCCGAGGCGCTCGCCGACTGCGTGGTCGACGGCATGGACGCCGAGTCCTTCCTGATCCTGCCGCACCCGCAGGTGCTGGACTACTTCCGGCGCAAGGGCTCGGACTACGACCGATGGCTCGGCGGCATGCGCCGCTTCGCGCGCCAGCTCGGCTCGCTGCCCGACCCGGGCCCGCGCTGAGGCCGCGCCGTCAGCGCGGGTCGGTCGAGCCGGCCGGCTCGGCCGCCTCGGCGGGCGCGTTGCTGTGCGCGGTGATGAAGCCCGACAGCCAGATGCCGAGCTCGTAGAGGATGATCAGCGGGATCGCGAGCATGAACTGCGACAGCACGTCAGGCGGCGTGAGCACCGCCGCGACGACGAAGGCGGCCACGATCACGTAGCGGCGCGCCTCGCGCAGCTGCTGCTGGGTGACCATGCCGAGCTTGACCAGCAGCATCTGGACCACCGGCACCTCGAAGGTCAGCCCGAAGCCGAAGAAGATCGCGAGCGTGAAGTCCCAGTACTTCTGCAGGTCCTGCAGCGTCTCGGCGCCGGTCTGTGCCGAGAACGAGATGAAGAACTTGTAGGCCGCCGGAAGCACGAAGTAGTAGGCGAACGAGATGCCGACCACCATGAAGAACACGCTGGAGACGATCAGCGGGAGCGCGAAGCGCTTCTCGTGCTCGTACAGCCCCGGCGCGACGAACGCCCACGCCTGGTAGAGCACCCATGGCAGCGCGGCGAGCAGCGCGGTCAGGAACGCGACCTTGGTCAGCGTGAAGAACGCGCCCGCCTGGTCGGTGAAGATCGGCTTGGTGCCCGGAGGCAGCGCCTGGTAGAGCGGCTGCGACAGGAACTTCATGATGTCGCCGCTGAAGTAGAAGCACACGCCGAAGAGCACGAGCACGACGACCAGCGACTTGATCGTCCGGTCGCGCAGCTCGACCAGGTGCGAGATGAAGCTCTCGTCCTGCGCCGGGTCGACGTCGGGCTTCTTGCGGCTGAACAGCTTGGGCAGCGCCACGGCGGGGCCTCAGCGGTGCAGCGGCCGCTTGGGCCGCTTGATGCCGAGCTCCTTCTCGCGCTCGATCCGGCGGTCCTTGATCTTCTCTCGCTGCCGGCGCGTCGCGTAGATCTTGTCCCAGTCGGTCTGCGGCGCGGTCGCGGCCGCACCCTCGAGCGACTTCTGCACGTCGTCGAAGTCCGTCTTCATGCCCGACACGGTCGACTGCACCGAGGTCTCGAGGTCGCGCGCCGCGTCGGTGACCTGGTTCTTCAGGTCGCGCAGCTCGGACAGCTCCATCTGGCGGTTGATGTCGGACTTCACGTCGTCGACGTAGCGGCGCAGCTTGCCCATCCAGGCACCCGCCTGCCTGGCCACCTTGGGAAGGCGCTCGGGGCCGAGGACGACGAGCGCCACGACCGCCAGCACCAGCATCTCGGAGAAACCGATGTCGAACATGAGGACCCAAACGCAGCGAGCGGCCCGCAGCCGCTCGCATCGACCCGACCGTCGAGGACGGACCGGCGGCGCGACGCGCCGACGGCCCGGGCGTCAGCTCTTGGGCTTCGCGTCGACGTCGATGGTCTTCGAGGCCTGGCCGTTGGCCGGGGCCTCGGACGAGCCTTCCTTGACGCCTTCCTTGAAGCCCTTCACGGCGCCACCCAGGTCGGAACCGATGTTGCGCAGCTTCTTGGTGCCGAAGACCAGCATGATGATCACGAGGACGATCAGCCAGTGCCAGATGCTCAACGAACCCATAGCGAGACTCCTTTCAGGGCGAGATCAGCCCGCCGCGAAGGGGGTCGGGACCGCCCAACACGTGCATGTGGAGATGATACACCTCCTGCCTGCCCACCCTTCCGCAGTTGATGATGGTCCTGAAGCCGTCCGTCAGCCCCTGTTCCCGTGCGAGCTGTCCGGCCATTCCGAGCATCCGGCCCAGCACCTGCTGGTACTTCAGGTCCGAATCGTAGAGGGTCTCGACGTGGACCTTCGGGATGATCAGGAAGTGCACCGGCGCGGCCGGCTTGATGTCGTGGAACGCGAGGATCTCGTCGTCCTCGTACACCTTGCGGCAGGGGATCTCGCCGCGCACGATGCGGCAGAAGATGCAGTCTTGGCTCATCGGGACTCCTTCGGCGCGGGGGCGGCGGCGCGCGACGCCTTCTCGTCGATGCCCGAGACCCCTTCGCGCCGCGCAAGCTCGGCGATGACGTCGGCCGGCGACAGGTCGAAGTGGGCGAGCATCACCATCGTGTGGAACCACAGGTCGGCGGTCTCGGCGACGATCCGGGCGCGGTCGCCGTCCTTGGCCGCCATCACCGTCTCGGTCGCCTCCTCGCCGATCTTCTTCAGGATCGCATCGCCGCCCTTGTGGAACAGCTTCGCGACGTAGGAGCGGTCGGGGTCGCCGCCGCGGCGAGACGCGAGCGTCGCGGCGAGCCGGGCGAGGACGTCTTCGCTGCGCTCGGTCATCGTGGGTGGCTCACTTGTAGATCGATTCCGGGTCCTTCAGCACCGGGTCGACGACGACCCAGCGGCCGTCCTCCCAGCGGCTGAAGAAGCACGAGGTCCGGCCGGTGTGGCAGGCGATGCCGCCCTCCTGCTCGACGCGCAGCAGCACCGCGTCGCCGTCGCAGTCGAGGCGCAGCTCGCGCACGCGCTGCACGTGGCCGCTCTCCTCGCCCTTGCGCCACAGCCGGCCGCGCGAGCGCGACCAGTAGACCGCGCGGCCGGTGGCCGCGGTCTCGGCGAGCGCCTCGCGGTTCATGAAGGCGACCATCAGGATGCGGCCGTCGTGGGCGTCCTGCGCGATCGCGGTCACCAGCCCGACCGCATCCCAGCGGACCGCGTCCAGCCAGTCGGACGCCGCGCCCGCGGCGACGGCCTCGCCGCCGGTGCCCGGCGTGCTCATTGCAGCCTGACCGGGATGCCCCGCGCCGCCAGGTGGCGCTTGGCCTCGTCGATCGTGTGCTCGCCGAAGTGGAAGATGCTCGCGGCGAGCACCGCGTCCGCACGCCCCTGCGCGACGCCGTCGGCGAGGTGCTGCAGGGTGCCCACGCCGCCCGATGCGATCACCGGGATGCCGACCGCGTCGGACACCGCGCGCGTGAGGCCGAGGTCGAAGCCCTGCTTCGTGCCGTCGCGGTCCATGCTGGTGAGCAGGATCTCGCCGGCGCCGAGGCGCTCCACCTCGCGCGCCCACTCGACCGCGTCGCGGCCGGTGGCCTTGCGCCCGCCGTGCGTGAACACCTCCCAGCGTCCAGGCGCGACCTGCTTGGCGTCGATCGCGCAGACGATCGCCTGCGAGCCGAAGCGGTGCGAAGCGTCGGCGATCAGCTGCGGGTTCTGCAGCCCGGCGGTGTTGATCGACACCTTGTCCGCGCCCGCGACCAGCAGCCTGCGGACGTCGGCCACGGTGCGCACGCCGCCGCCGACGGTCAGCGGGATGAACACCTCGGCCGCGACCGCCTCGATCACGTGGAGGATGATGTCGCGCTCGTCCGACGAGGCGGTGATGTCGAGGAAGGTCAGCTCGTCGGCGCCCTCGCGGTCGTAGCGGCGGGCGATCTCGACCGGGTCGCCGGCGTCGCGCAGCTCGACGAAGTTCACGCCCTTGACCACCCTGCCCGCGGTGACGTCCAGGCAGGGGATGATGCGCTTGGTCAGCACTTCAGGATTCGCCGCCGAGCTCGTCGGCGCGCGCCTGCGCGGCCGCGAAGTCGAGCGTGCCCTCGTAGATCGCGCGGCCGACGATCGCGGCCTCGATGCCCTCGTGCTCGACCGCACAGAGCCGGTCGACGTCGTCGATCGCGGCCACGCCGCCGGAGGCGATGACCGGGACCGTCAGCCCGCGCGCCAGGCGCACCGTGGCCTCGATGTTCACGCCGGTCAGCATGCCGTCGCGGCCGATGTCGGTGTAGATCACCGACTCGACGCCGTAGCCCTCGAACTTCCTGGCGAGGTCGAGCACGTCGTGGCCGGTGAGCTTGCTCCAGCCGTCGGTGGCGACCTTGCCGTCCCGGGCGTCGAGCCCGACGATCACCTGGCCCGGGAACGCGCCGCAGGCATCGTGCAGGAAGCCGGGGTTCTTGACCGCGGCGGTGCCGATGATCACGTAGGCGATGCCGCCGTCGAGGTAGCGCTCGATGGTGTCGAGGTCGCGGATGCCGCCACCGATCTGCACCGGGATCCGCGCGCCCACCTCGTTGACGATCGCCCTGATCGCGGCCTCGTTCTTCGGCTTGCCGGCGAACGCGCCGTTCAGGTCGACCAGGTGCAGCCGGCGGGCGCCCAGCTCGAGCCAGCGGCGCGCGGTGGCGGCGGGGTCCTCGGAGAAGACGGTCGCATCGTCCATGTCGCCCTGTCGCAGGCGCACGCAGCGGCCATCCTTGAGGTCGATGGCGGGGATCAGCAGCATGGGAGCGGGCCTGCGACGGCGTGAGGGAGGGTGCGAAGGGCCGGGACGGCGGCGGTGCGGTCAGGGGCGCCAGTCGACGAAGTTCGCGTAGAGCCGCAGCCCGTGGGCCGCGCTCTTCTCCGGGTGGAACTGGGTAGCGAAAATGTTATCCCGCGCCACGACACAGGTAAAGCGAAGCCCGTACTCGGCGCTGCCGGCGGACAGCGCCGGGTCGGCCGGCTCGGCGTAGTAGCTGTGCACGAAATAGAAGTAGGCGCCGTCGGGCACGCCCGCCCACATCGGGTGCGGGCGGTCCTGGGCGACCCGGTTCCAGCCCATGTGCGGCACCTTGAGGCGGGCGCCGTCCGGCCCGACCATCCGCTCGGCCGGGAAGCGGACCACCCGGCCGGGCAGCAGCCCGAGCCCCGGGGTGTCGCCCTCCTCGCTCGAGTCGAACAGCATCTGCTCGCCGATGCACACCCCGAAGAGCGGCTTGGTGCGCGCCGCCTCCATCACCACCTCGCGCAGGCCGGCCTCGTCGAGGTGGTGCATGCAGTCGGGCATCGCGCCCTGCCCGGGGAAGACCACGCGGTCGGCCGCGCGGATCCCGGCTGCGTCGCCCGAGACGAGCACGCGCGCCTTCGGGGCGACGTGCTCGAACGCCTTCGCGACCGAGCGCAGGTTGCCCATCCCGTAGTCCACCACCACGATCGTCGTCATCGCGTCGCGCCCCGTGCGCCGGCCCGCGGGCTCAGCCCTGCAGGCTCCCCTTCGTGGACGGGATCGTGCCGGCGGCGCGCGGGTCGGCCTCGACGGCCATCCGGAACGCGCGCGCGAAGGCCTTGAACACCGTCTCGCACTGGTGGTGCGCGTTCTCGCCGCGCAGGCAGTCGACGTGGACCGTCATCTGCGCGTGGTTGACGAAGCCCTGGAAGAACTCGTGGGCGAGGTCGACGTCGAAGGTGCCGATCATCGCGCGGGTGAACGGCACGTTCCAGGTCAGGCCCGGCCGTCCGGAGAAGTCGACGACCACGCGCGACAGCGCCTCGTCGAGCGGCACGTACGCGTGGCCGTAGCGGCGGATGCCCTTCTTGTCGCCGACGGCCTTCGCGACGGCCTGGCCCAGCGTGATGCCGATGTCCTCGACGGTGTGGTGAGCGTCGATGTGCAGGTCGCCGTCGGCCTCGATCTCCAGGTCGACCAGCCCGTGGCGGGCGATCTGGTCGAGCATGTGGTCGAGGAACGGCACGCCGGAGGCGAGCTTCTGGCGGCCGGTGCCGTCGAGGTCGATCTTGACCCGGATCCTCGTCTCGGCGGTGTCGCGGCGGACTTCGGCGGTGCGCATGGCGGTGAAGGCGGGTCGGTCGGTCGCGGGAGGAAGGGGGAGCTCGGCGTCAGCGGCCGGCAAGCGCGCCGCGCAGCGCCTCGAGCATCGCCGCGTTCTCGTCGGGCGTCCCGACGGTCAGGCGCAGGCAGTCGGCCAGCAGCGGGTGCATTCTACTCACGTCCTTGATCAGCACGCCGCGCTCGCGCATCCCGGCGGCGACCGCGGTGGCGCCCGCGACGCGGACCAGCACGAAGTTCGCGCGCGACGGGAAGGTCGCCACGCCGGGGATCGCGTCGAGCGCCGCGCGCAACCGCTCCCGGTCGTCGCGGATCCGCGCGCACTGGGCCTGCAGCACGTCGAGGTGCTCGAGCGCGAACTCGGCCGCGGCCTCGTCGAGCACGCTGACGTTGTACGGCGGGCGGACCTTGTCGAACTCGGCGATCCAGCGCGGCGACGCGGCCATGTACCCGATCCGGATGCCGGCCAGCCCGAGCTTGGAGACCGTGCGCATCACGACGAGGTGGTCGTGGCGCGAGAGCTCGTCCATCCAGCTGTCGAGCGCGAACGGCTGATAGGCCTCGTCGAGCACCACCAGGCCCGGGGCGGCCGCGAGGATCCGCTCGACGTCGGCGCGCCGGAAGCAGTCGCCGGTGGGGTTGTTCGGGTAGGCGAGCCACACCACCGCCGGACGGTGCTCGGCGATCGCGGCGAGCATCGCATCGACGTCGAGCGACAGGTCGGCGGCGAGCGGCACCGGCATGAAGCGGCTGCCGGCGAGGCGCGTCGACAGGTCGTACATCACGAACGAGGGTGCGGGTGCGACGACGGTGGCACCGGGCTTCGCGGTCGCGACCGAGATCATCGTGATCAGCTCGTCGGAACCGTTGCCGACCAGCACCTCGGCGCCGGCGGGTACGCCGAGCTTCTCGCGGATCAGCTGCTTCAGGCGCACGTAGGACGGCGCCGGGTAGCGGTTGATCGCGACCGCGGCGAGGCGATCGGCGAGCGCACGCTTCAGCGCCCCAGGCAGCGCGTACGGGTTCTCCATCGCGTCGAGCTTCACGAGGCCGGCGGCCGGCGGCACGTGGTAGCTCGACATCGCGAGGATGTCCGGACGCAGGAGATCCTGCGGCGTCGTGCTCATCTCGTCTCCGTCCGCAGCTCGGCGCTGCGCGCGTGGGCCTGCAGGCCCTCGCCGCGGGCGAGCTCGGAGGCGATCGAGCCGAGCGCGACCGCGCCCCGGCGCGACACCTCGATGATCGAGGAGCGCTTCTGGAAGTCGTACACACCGAGCGGCGACGAGAAGCGCGCGGTGCGCATCGTCGGCAGGACGTGGTTGGGACCGGCGCAGTAGTCGCCGAGCGACTCGCTGCTCCAGGGCCCGAGGAACATCGCGCCTGCGTGGCGGATGCGGTCGGCCCAGCGCTGCGGCTCGGCGGTGCTGATCTCGAGGTGCTCGGGGGCGATGCGGTTCGCGATCTCGCAGGCCTCGTCGATCGAGCGCACCTTCACCAGCGCGCCGCGGCCGGCGAGCGAGGCGGCGATCACGTCGCGGCGCGGCATCGCGGGCAGCAGCCGGCGGATCGCGACGTGGACCGCGTCGAGGTACGCGGCGTCCGGACACAGCAGGATCGCCTGCGCGAGCTCGTCGTGCTCGGCCTGCGAGAACAGGTCCATCGCGATCCAGTCGGGGTCGGTGCCGCCGTCGCAGATCACGAGGATCTCAGAGGGCCCCGCGATCATGTCGATGCCGACCGTGCCGAACACGCGGCGCTTGGCCTCGGCGACGTAGGCGTTGCCCGGGCCGACGATCTTGTCGACCGACGGCACCGTCGCCGTACCGTAGGCGAGCGCGCCGACCGCCTGCGCGCCGCCGATCGTGAACACCCGGTCGACACCGGCGATCGCGGCCGCGGCGAGCACCAGCGGGTTGCGCACGCCGCCGGGCGTGGGCGTCACCATCACCAGCTCCGGCACGCCGGCGACCTTCGCGGGGATCGCGTTCATCAGCACCGACGACGGGTAGGCGGCCTTGCCGCCGGGCACGTACAGGCCGACGCGGTCGATCGGCGTGATCTTCTGGCCGAGCCGCGTGCCGTCGGCGTCGACGTACGACCACGACGGCGCCTTCTGGCGCTCGTGGTAGTTACGCACGCGCTCGGCGGCGGCGCGCAGCGCGTCGCGGCGCACTGCGTCGAGGCCGGCGAGCGCCGCCTCGAGCTCGGCGCGCGGCAGCTCGAGCGCACGCGCGTCCGTCACGTCGACGCGGTCGAAGCGGCGCGTGTACTCGAGCACCGCCGCGTCGCCACGCGCGCGCACATCGCGCAGGATGTCGGCCGCGGCGCGTTCGATCGCCTCGTCCTGCTCGGCCTCCCACGCGAGCAGCGCGGCAAGCCGCGCGTCGAAGCCGGGCTCGGCGGAGTCGAGGCGGTGGATGTCGGGGCCGGGTGCGTTCATGGGGGTGCCGCGGGGACGTTCAGGCGGATGCTTCTGCGCCGACCGCGCGCGCGAGTTTCTCGAGCAGCGGCGCGAGCTCGGCGTGGCGGGTCTTCAGCGACGCCTGGTTGACGACGAGGCGCGAGGAGATCGGCATGATCTCCTCGACCTCGACGAGGTCGTTGGCCTTCAGCGTGCTGCCGGTGGAGACCAGGTCGACGATCGCGTCGGCCAGCCCCACCAGCGGCGCGAGCTCCATCGAGCCGTAGAGCTTGATCGGGTCGACGTGCACGCCCTTGGCGGCGAAGTGCTCGCGAGCGACCGCGACGTACTTGGTCGCCACGCGCAGCCGCGCGCCGCGCCGGACCGCGGCCGCGTAGTCGAAGCCGCGCTTCGTCGCCACGCACATCCGGCAGCGGCCGATGCCGAGGTCGATCGGCTGGTACAGGCCCTCGCCGCCGTGCTCGAGCAGCACGTCCTTGCCGGCGACGCCGAGGTCGGCCGCGCCGTACTGCACGTAGGTCGGCACGTCGGAGGCGCGCACGATGATCAGCCGCAGTCCGGGGGCCGCGGTTGGCAGGATCAGCTTGCGCGACTCGAGCACCGCCGGGTCGACGTCGATGCCGACCGCCTTCAGCAGCGGCAGCGTGTCGTCGAGGATCCGGCCCTTGGACAGGGCGAGCGTGATCATGCCTCGACCACCGTGCGTACCCGCTCGATGCTCGCGCCGGCGCCGGCGAGCTTGCGCTCCATCCGGTCGTAGCCGCGGTCGAGGTGGTAGATCCGGTCGACCAGCGTGTCGCCGTCGGCGACCAGCCCGGCGATCACCAGTCCGGCCGACGCGCGCAGGTCGGTCGCCATCACGATCGCGCCCGACAGCCCGCGCTTGCCGCGCACGACGGCGGTGTTGCCCTCGGTGTCGATCTCGGCGCCGAGGCGGCGAAGCTCCTGCACGTGCATGAAGCGGTTCTCGAAGATCGTCTCGGTGATCACGCCGGTGCCCTCGGCGACGCAGTTCACCGCCATCATCTGGGCCTGCATGTCGGTCGCGTAGCCTGGGTACGGCGCGGTGCGGACGTTGACCGCCTTGGGCCGGCCGACCATCGACGCGCGGATCCAGTCGGGGCCGCACTCGATCCGCAGGCCCGCCTCGCGCAGCTTCTCGAGCGTCGCATCGAGCGTGTCCGGCTCGCAGTGGGTCAGCGTCAGCTCGCCGCCGGCGGCCGCGACCGCGCACAGGAAGGTGCCGGTCTCGATCCGGTCGGCCATCACCCGGTGGCGCCCGCCGTGCAGCGCGCGCACGCCCTCGACGACGATCCGGTCGGTGCCGGCGCCGCGGACCTTCGCGCCGAGCGCGTTCAGCGCATTCGCGAGGTCGACCACCTCGGGCTCGCGCGCCGCGTTATCGATCATCGTCTCGCCTTCGGCGAGCGTCGCGGCCATCATCAGGTTCTCGGTGCCGGTGACCGTGACCATGTCGGTGACGATCCGCGCGCCGCGCAGGCGCGAGGCCTTGGCGACCACGTAGCCCCGCTCGATCTCGATCTGCGCGCCGAGCGCCTGCAGGCCCTTGATGTGCTGGTCGACCGGCCGCTGGCCGATCGCGCAGCCGCCGGGCAGCGATACGCGCGCCTCCCCGAAGCGAGCGACCAGCGGGCCGAGCACCAGGATCGAGGCGCGCATCGTCTTGACGAGGTCGTAGGCGGCCTCGGTGTTCGTGACCCCGCGCGCGTCGAGCGACACCGTGCCGGCCTGCGCGTCGCGCGAGGCCTTCACGCCCATCCGCTCGAGCAGCTTCAGCGTCGTGCCGACGTCCTGCAGCTGCGGCACGTTGTCGAGCTCGAGCGTACCGGGCACCAGCAGGCCCGCGCACAGGATCGGCAGCGCCGCGTTCTTGGCGCCGGAGATGCGCACCTCGCCCTGCAGGCGACGGCCGCCGTGGATCAGCAGCTTGTCCATCTCAGCCCTGCTTCGGGCGCTGCGCCGCCCACTCCTCGGGCGTCAGGGTAGTCATCGACAGCGCGTGGATCTCCTCGCGCATCCGGTCGCCGAGCACCGCGTAGACCATCTGGTGGCGCTGCACCGGGCGCTTGCCCGCGAAGTTCGCGCAGACGATCACGGCCTCGAAGTGCCGGCCGTCGCCTTCGACCTGCAGGTGCTCGCAGGGCAGGCCGTCGGCGATATACCGGTGGATGGCGTCGGGAGTGGTCATGGCGTGGCGGGCTCGGGAGGACGGTGCGACGGCGAAGGAGACGGGGCGTGCTGCGGGAACCGGGGCGGCGGACGGGCGACGGGCGCGGCCCGCCGCCGGTCAATGGCGGATGCGCCAGCCGGTCTGCAGCAGCCGCAGCGCGACCCCGGCCGCCAGCGCGAGCGTCGCGACGACGATCGCGAGGCTGACGGTGGGCGGCACGTCGGACTGACCGAAGAAGCCGTAGCGGAAACCGTCGACCATGTAGAAGAACGGGTTCAGGTGCGAGACCGTCTGCCAGAAGGCCGGCAGCGTGTGCACCGAATAGAACACCCCGGCCAGGAAGGTGGCCGGCATGATCAGGAAGTTCTGGAACATCGCGATCTGGTCGAATTTCTCGGCCCAGATCCCGCCGATCAGCCCCATTGTACCGAGAATCGCGCTGCCCAGGACCGCGAAGGCCAGGATCCAGCCGGGGGCGGCGAACATCGGCGGCGCGAAGAACGCGGTCACCGCGAACACCCCGAAGCCGACCATCAGCCCGCGCGCGACGGCGGCGAGCACATAGGCGCCGAAGAGCTCCAGCGGCGACAGCGGCGGCAGCAGCACGAACACCAGGTTGCCGGTGACCTTCGACTGGATCAGCGACGAGGACGCGTTCGCGAACGCGTTCTGCAGCACCGACATCATCACCAGGCCGGGCACCAGGAACGACACGTAGGGCACGCCGGGGAACGGCTGGACGTGCTCGGCGAGGGCCTGCGAGAACACCAGCAGGTAGAGCAGCGCGGTCAGCACCGGCGCTGCGACCGTCTGCACCCCGACCTTCCAGAAGCGGAGCAGCTCCTTGTGGAGCAGCGTGCGGAAGCCGGTCACGACGCGCCTCCGGCCGCCGCGGGCGCGGTCTCCGCAGCCATGACCCTGAGGAACACGTCCTCGAGGTCGGTGTGCGCGAGCTCCATCTCGTCGACGTGGCAGCCGGCCTCGCGCAGCCGCGCGAGCACCGGCTCGAGCGCCTGCCAGTCGTCGAGCCGCAGCGCGATCCGGCCGTCGGGCAGCGGCTCGCCGGCGAGCAGCGGGCGCAGCGCCCCGGGCAGCGGCGCGCGCGACAGGCGCAGCGTGACCGTGCCGCCGCCGAAGCGCCCGAGCAGGTCGGCGGTGCGCTCGAGCGCGACCACCTGCCCCTGCTTGAGCATCGCGATCCGGCCGCACAGCTCCTGCGCCTCCTCGAGGTAGTGGGTGGTCAGCACGATCGTGTGGCCCTCGCGGTTCAGCCGCCGTACGAAGGTCCACAGGGTCTGGCGCAGCTCGACGTCGACGCCCGCGGTCGGCTCGTCGAGCACGATCACCGGCGGCCGGTGCACGAGCGCCTGCGCGACCAGCACCCGGCGCTTCATGCCGCCGGACAGCGCGCGCATGTTCGCGTCCGCCTTCGCGGTGAGGTCGAGGTGGTGGAGGATCTCGTCGATCCAGGCGTCGTTGCGAGCGAGGCCGTAGTAGCCCGAAGTGAGCCGCAGCGTCTCGCGGACGGTGAAGAAGGGATCGAAGACCAGCTCCTGCGGCACGACGCCGAGCGCGCGGCGCGCGGCGCGGTAGTCGGCGACCACGTCGTGGCCCATCACGCGGACCGTGCCCGAGCTCGGCCGGTTCAGGCCCGCGACAATCGCGATCAGCGAGGTCTTGCCGGCGCCGTTCGGGCCGAGCAGCCCGAAGAATTCGCCTTGGGCGACGTCGAACGAGACACCGCGCAGGGCCTCGAAGGCGCCGTAGCGCTTGTGGACGGAACGGATCTCGATCGCGGGCGGCATGGGAACACGGGGAGCCGGGCACGGGCGGCGCCCGGAGCCGGCGCGGACCACCGCGCCGGCGCCCCCGCGCGGCAGACGCGCGCCGCGGGTGCCGGCATCAGGACGCCGGCGGGCCGAACAGCGCCGCCTCGACGCCGTAGAGGGACGCGAGTTTACGCAAGTTCGGCGGAGGGTTCCGGAAGTCGGCCCCGATCCCGGCCTCGCGGCGCAGCGCGACCAGCACGGCGACCGCCGCGGAGTCGAAGCGCGCGATCGGCGCGAGGTCGAGCCGCCCGCCGCCGGCGCGCAGCGCGGCGCGCGCGGCTTCGAGCGCCGCCGGCGCGTTCGCGAGCGTGATCTCGAACGGAGCCGGCGCGCCCGCGCCCAACGTGTTCAGGACTTCCCGCCCTGCTGCGCGAACTGGCGGTTGCGGTCGCCGAGCACCTTGATCAGGCTGTCGATGCCACGCGCGTTGATCTCCTGCGCGAACTGGTTCCGGTAGGTCTCGACGAGCCAGACGCCCAGCACGTTGATGTCGTAGATCTTCCAGTGCGGGTTGTTCTTCTCCATCCGGTAGTCGAGCTGGATCGGATCGCCACGGGTACTGACGATCTCGCTGCGCACGATCACCTCGGCGTCCTCGGGCGCAGCGCGCAGCGGCTTGACCCGGATGACGTGGTCACGGACCTGCGAGACCGCGCCGGAGTAGGTGCGCAGCAGCAGCGCGCGGAACTCGGCCATCAGCTGCTTCTGCTGCTCGGGCGTCGCGGTGCGCCACGCGCGGCCGACCGCGAGCGCGGTCATCCGCTCGAAGTTCACGTACGGCATCACCGTGTCGTCGACGAACTGCGACAGGCGGCGCAGGTCGCCGGTGCGAAGCTCGGGGTCGCCCTTGATCCTGTCGAGCACCTGGTTGCTGAGCACCTCTATCATCTTGTCGGGCGCGGCAGGCAGCGCGGCCTGCGCCCGGGCGGGCGCCGCTGGGGAGAGCGCGAGGGTCCACGCGGCGAGCGCCGCGAGCAGGAATCGGGGCATGGCGGGTCCAGTCAGTCCTTGTCCGGCGGATTGCCGTCATACACCAGGTAACGGCGGCGCGCGAGGTAACCGTCGCGCACCAGCAGGTAACGGTCGAGCGCGTCGTCCAGCACCCGGTCGGCGGACAGCAGCCCGGCCCGGGTCTCGACGAATCCGAGCGCGACCAAGCTGTTCCGGAACGATACGTCATCGAATCGATTGAACACCGCGAGAACAGCGTCGACGCCGAATCCGACGCCGTCGCGCACGTTCGACGGGCCGAACACCGGCAGCACCAGGTAGGGCCCGGTGGGCACGCCCCAGACCCCCAGCGTCTGGCCGAAGTCCTCTCGGTGCTTGACGTAACCGGCCTCGGAAGCCGGATCGCCGAAACCGATGAAGCCGAAGGTGGTGTTCAGCAGGAAGCGAGCCAGGTCGGAGAAGCCCTCCGAAGGCTTGCCCTGAAGGAAGTTGTTCAGCGCGATGTACGGATCGAGCAGGTTCGACAGGAAGTTGCGGGCGATCATCCGCACGACCTCGGGCGTCCAGCGGTCGTAGAACCGGGCGACCGGCCGTATCACCGTGCCGTCGAGCGCGTCGTTGAACGCCCAGACGCCGCGGTTCAGCGGCTCGAGCGGGTCGATGTTCGCGCGGCGCGGCCCGTCGTCGGGCTCGTCCTCGGCGTCGCGGTTCGCCGCGTTCGCGGCGCCGGCGCCGGCCGCGCCGAACGCGCCCGCGTCGGCGCCACCGGCCGGCGGCGCGCGGTCGGCGCCCGGCGCCGCGCAGGCCCCGGTCGCGAGCAGCACCGCGAGCACCGCCGCCGCACCTGCCGTACGCGCCACCTGGAAAAGGGGTCGGATCACTGTTTCTTGTCTCCCTCGGCGGCCCGGCTGAAGAGGAACTGACCGATCAGGTTCTCCAGCACGATCGCCGACTGGGTCATCGAGAAGACGCCTCCGGCGGCGATCATCCTCTCGTCCGCCCCGGCTTCGACTCCTATGTATTGCTCGCCGAGCAGTCCTGACGTCAGGATCTTCGCGGAGCTGTCCTTCGGAAACCGGTAGCGCTCGTCGAGCGACATCACGACCAGCGCCTGGTAGGTCTTGTCGTCGAATCCGATCGAGGTCACCCGCCCGACGACGACGCCGGCGCTCTTCACCGGCGCGCGGACCTTGAGGCCGCCGATGTTGTCGAAGCGCGCGCGCGCCTCGTAGGTCGAGCCGGTCGAGAAGCTGCCGAGGTTGCCGGCCTTGAGCGCAAGGAACAGCAGCGCGGCCAGCCCCAGCAGCACGAAGCCGCCGACCATCACGTCGATGCCCCGGTTCGTCTTCATCGGGTGGCTCCCGTCGTGTCGCGCGTCGCCGCGCCGTGGATGCGAGTCATCGTGTTGCCCTCATTCGGCGCCGAACATCAGCGCCGTCAGGATGAAGTCGAAGCCCAGCACTGCCAGCGACGACGCGACGACGGTGGTGGTGGTGGCGCGCGACACGCCTTCGGGCGTGGGCTGCGCCTCGTGGCCGACGTAGAGCGCGGTGAACGTGCAGATGAAGCCGAACACCACGCTCTTGACGACGCCGTTGCCGAGGTCCTTGAACACCTCGACGCCGGCCTGCATCTGCGACCAGAACGCGCCGGGATCGACGCCGATCAGCAGCACGCCGACGCCCCAGCCGCCGAGCACGCCGACCGCCGAGAAGATCGTCGCGAGCACCGGCATCGCGATGACGCCGGCGACGAAACGCGGCGCGAGCACGCGCGCCATCGGGTCGACCGCCATCATCTCCATCGCCGAGAGCTGCTCGCCGGCCTTCATCAGGCCGATCTCGGCGGTGAGCGAGGTGCCCGCGCGGCCCGAGTACAGCAGCGCCGACACCACCGGGCCGAGCTCGCGCAGCAGCGACAGGGCGACCATCAGCCCGAGGGCTTCGGCCGAGCCGTAGCGCTGCAGGATGTAGTAGCCCTGGAACGCGAGCACGAAGCCGACGAACAGCCCCGAGACCGCGATGATCGACAGCGAGCGGTTGCCGATGACGTGCAGCTGGTCGATCACCAGGCGCGGGCGCAGCAGCGCCGCCGGCGACAGCCACAGCAGCCGGGCGAAGAAACGCGCGCCGTGACCGATCCGCGCGATCCGCGCGATCGTCCAGGCGCCGAGCCGGGCGAGCGTGCCGGTCATCGCGGCAACCCCAGGTCCACCGCGATCGGCGGGGCAGGCCGGTGGAACTGCACCGGGCCGTCGCGCGAGCCGTGCAGGAACTGCACGACGTACGGGTCGGCCGATGCGCGCAGCTCGGCAGGCGTGCCGGCGGCGACGACGCGGCCGTCGCCGAGCAGGTAGACGCGGTCGGCGATCGCGAAGGTCTCGGGCACGTCGTGGGTGACGACGATCGAGGTCGCGCCGAGCGCGTCGTTCAGCGCGCGGATCAGGTGCGCGATGGTGCCGAGCGAGATCGGGTCGAGACCGGCGAAGGGCTCGTCGTACATCAGCAGCGGCGGGTCGAGCGCGATCGCGCGGGCGAGCGCGACGCGACGCGCCATGCCGCCCGACACCTGCGAGGGCATCAGCGCCGCGGCGCCGCGCAGGCCCACCGCGTCGAGCTTCATCAGCACCAGGTCGCGGATCGTGGCCTCGGACAGCTTCGTGTGCTCGCGCAGCGGGAAGGCGACGTTGTCGAACACCGACAGGTCGGTGAACAGCGCGCCGAACTGGAACAGCATGCCCATCCGCCGGCGCATCGCGTAGAGCGCGTCGCGCCCGAGCGTGCCGACGTCGACGCCGTCGAAGCGCACCGCGCCCGCGTCGGCCCGCAGCTGACCGCCGAGCAGCCGCAGCAGCGTGGTCTTGCCCGAGCCCGAGCCGCCCATCAGCGCGACGACCTCGCCGCGCGGGACGTGCATCGTCACGTCGCGCAGCAGCGGGCGTCCGCCGTAGCCGAACCGGAGCGCGTCGAACGAGACGAAGGCGTCGGGATGGGGCACGTTGCGGCCGCCGGCACCGGGCGCGGCGACCCGTGGATGGAAAGGCCAGGAGTGTAGCAAGCCGCCCGGAGCGCCCTCGCGGCGCTCAGGGCCTCAGCAGGCGCGCCTCGGCGGCGTGGACCTGCTCGACCGTCCCGGCGAGCACCAGCGTGTCGCCCGGCTGCAGCCGCAGTTCCTCGGGCCACTCGCGCTGCCGACGTCCGCCGCGCACCAGCGCGCTCACCTCGCAGCCGTCGAGCGTCAGCGAGGACAGCGGCCGTCCGACCGCCGCGGAGCCCGCGAGCAGCGTCACCGCGTGCAGCCGCTGGTGATCGATCTCGATCGTCTCGGCCTCGCGGTCGTCGGCGCCGTGGAACCAGCCGCGCAGCAGACTGTAGCGGTCCTCGCGGATCGCGCGGATGCGGCGCAGCACCCGCGCGAGCGGCGCGCCGGTGAGCGCGAGCGCATGAGACGCGAGCATCAGGCTGCCCTCGACCACCTCGGGCACAACCTCCGTGGCGCCCGCCTCGCGCAGCCGCTCGAGGTCGGCGTCGGTCGCGGTACGCACCACCACCGGCAGCTGCGGCGCGAGCGCGCGCACCTGGTGCAGCAGGCGGATCGCGGTCGGGGTGTCGTCGTAGGTGACCACCAGCACCGAGGCCCGGTGCACCCCTGCCGCGAGCAGAGTCTCGCGCCGCGTCGCGTCGCCGTAGACCACGGACTCACCGGCCGACGCCGCCTCGCGGACGCGGTCGGGATCGAGGTCGAGGGCGACGAAGGGGACCTTCTCGGCCTCCAGCACGTGCGCGAGGCTCTGTCCGCTTCGCCCGTAGCCGCAGATCACCACGTGCCGGTCGCGCGACAGGCTGCGCGCGGCGATCTTCTGCAGGTCGAGCGAACGCTGCAGCCACTCCTGGTTCGAGACGCGCAGCGCGAGCCAGTCGGCGCGCCCGATCAGCCATGGGCTCGCGAGCATCGACAGCAGCATCGCGGCCAGCATCGGCTGCAGCGTCGCGGGCGCGAGCAGCGCCGAGTCGGCCGCGAGCGCGAGCAGCACGAACGCGAACTCGCCCGCCTGCGCGAGCCACACGCCGGTGCGGATCGCGACCGGCGCGCTGTCGCCCATCGCGCGCGCGACGGCGACGACGATCGCGAACTTCAGCAGGATCGGCAGCGTCAGGTAGAGCGCCACCAGCGGCCACGAACCGAGCACCACGCCGAGGTCGAGCTTCATGCCGATCGTGATGAAGAAGAGCCCGAGCAGGATGTCGCGGAACGGCTTGATGTCCTCCTCGACCTGGTAGCGGTACTCGGTCTCGGAGATCAGCATGCCGGCGACGAAGGCGCCGAGCTCCATCGACAGGCCCGCCTGCTTCGTCAGCCACGCGAACAGCAGCGCCGCGAGCAGGATGTTCAGCGTGAACAGCTCGTGCGAGCGCTGGCGCGCCACCCGCAGGAACCAGCCCTGCATCAGCGGCGGCCCGAAGCGCAGCAGCACGACCAGCAGCACCGCGGCCTTCGCCAGCGCCCAGCCGACCGGCAGCAACCAGTCGTCGCGGCCGCCGCCGAGCGCCGGGATCACGATCAGCAGCGGGATCAGCGCGAGGTCCTGGAACAGCAGCACCGCGAAGACGCGTCGGCCGTGGTCGGTCTCGAGCGCGTGGCGCTCGGCGAGCAGCTTGCTCACCAGCGCGGTCGAGGACATCGCGACCGCGCCGCCGAGCGCGAGCGCGCCGCGCCAGTCGAGGCCTCCCGGCATCGCGACCGCGATCCACGCGGCGGGCAGCAGCGCCGCCGCGAGCATCGCCACGCCGATGGTCGTCACGACCTGCGCCGAGCCGAGGCCGAGCACGAAGCGGCGCATCGCGCCCAGCTTCGACAGGTTGAACTCGAGCCCGAGCGTGAACATCAGGAACACCACCCCGAGCTCGGCGAGCGTGTGCACGGCGTCGGTGTTGGCCGCGAGGTTGCCCGCGTAGGGGCCGAGCACCACGCCGACCAGCAGGTACGCGACCAGCGCCGGCATGCCCACCGCCCGCAGCAGCAGCACCGCGACGATGCTCGCCGCGAGCAGCAGCAGCGTGATCTCGAGGGCCGTCAGCATCGGGGCGGGAAGGCGGGCACGGCAGGTCCTCGGGGACGGTCGGGGCGGCCGGGCGCGCGGGGGGGCACGCTATACTCGACCGATGACCGACCCGATTGTAGCCACGCCTGCGGACGTCGCCCGGCTGGTCGAGCAGGCGCGCGAGGTGCTGCGCATCGAGGCCGACGCGGTCGCGTCGCTGGTGCCCCGGATCGGCACCGAGTTCGCCGCGGCCTGCGGCCTGATCCTCGCGTGCCGCGGGCGCGTCGTGGTCAGCGGCATGGGCAAGTCGGGGCACGTCGCGCGCAAGCTCGCCGCGACCCTCGCCTCCACCGGCACGCCGGCCTTCTTCGTGCACCCCGCCGAGGCGAGCCACGGCGACCTCGGCATGGTCACGCGCGACGACGTCTTCATCGCGCTGTCGAACTCGGGCCGTACCGAGGAACTGCTCGCGATCGTCGTGCCGGTCAAGCGCCAGGGCGCGAAGCTCGTCGCGATCACCGGCGACGCGACCTCCCCCCTCGCGCGCGAGGCCGACGTGCACCTCGACGCGCGCGTCGACAAGGAGGCCTGCCCGCTCAACCTCGCGCCGACCGCGAGCACCACCGCCGCGCTCGCCCTCGGCGACGCGCTCGCGGTCGCGCTGCTCGACGCGCGCGGCTTCGACGCGAACGACTTCGCGCGCTCGCACCCGGGCGGCTCGCTCGGGCGCAGGCTGCTCACGCGCGTGGCGGACGTCATGCGCACCGGCGACGCGCTGCCCTCGGTTGCCGCGGGCGCGCCGCTGCCGGTCGCGATCCTCGAGGTC
Organism: Burkholderiales bacterium; assembly: GCA_020248665.1. GTDB lineage: Bacteria > Pseudomonadota > Gammaproteobacteria > Burkholderiales > Burkholderiaceae_E > UBA4615. The sequence goes on from JADCHE010000216.1 coordinate 20,121, forward strand.
ACGCGCAAGCGGATGGGCATGACCGCGGTGATCGCCCCCGACGGCCGGCTCGCAGGCGTGTTCACGGATGGCGACCTGCGCCGGCTGCTCGAGCGTACCACCGACGTCGGTGTGCTCGCGGTCGACGACGTGATGTCGCGCACGCCGGCGACGATCGCGCCGGAGTCGCTCGCGGTCGAGGCGGTCAGGCGCATGGAGGAGCGGCGGATCAACCAGCTCGTGGTCGTCGACGCGCAGCGGCGGATGGTCGGCGCGCTGCACATCCACGACCTGCTGGCGGCGCGCGTCGTATGAGCGCCCCGGATCCCGGTGCGCGCGCGGCCGCGGTGCGCCTGATGGCCTTCGACGTCGACGGCACGCTGACCGACGGCGGCATCCATATCGGTCCGAACGGCGAGTCGCACAAGCGCTTCTCGGTGCGCGACGGTTTCGGGCTGGTGCTGCTGCAGCAGGCCGGCATCCGGGTGGCGCTCGTCACCGGCCGCAGCTCGGTGATCGTCGCGCAGCGCGCGCGCGAGCTGCGGATCGACGCCGTGCTGCAGGGCGTCGCCGACAAGGCCGCGGCGATGCGAGAGCTCTGCGCGGACATGGGCGTCGAGCCGGCACAGGCCGGCTTCATGGGCGACGACTGGCCCGACCTGCCGGCGATGCTCGCGGTGGGCTTCGCGGCGACGGTGCCCGACGCCGCCGCCGAGGTCCGGCGCGTCGCCCACTGGACCGCGACCCAGCCCGCCGGCGGCGGGGCGGTCCGCGAGCTCGCCGAGCACCTGCTGCGCGCGCAGGGCCTGTTCCGCGACGCCCTCGGCCGCTTCGACGGCCGCCTGTCGTGAGCCCGGCGGCCCGCGCCGCGCGGCCGCGCCATGAGGCCGGCGCGCGATGAAGGGCCGCTCGCTCGATCGGCTCGCCGCGGTCGTCTCGCTGGTGCTGCTCGTCGGCCTCGGCCTGTTCACGTTCTACCTGTCGCAGGTCGCCGAGCGCGACCTGCGCCCGCGCGCGGCCGAGGCGCAGCCCTCGGACCGGCCCGACTACTTCGTCGAGCGCCTGGCGCTGCTGAC
>JADCHE010000217.1 GCA_020248665.1 Burkholderiales bacterium
CGCGACGAGCGTCGCGGCGGGCGCGACGGTCGAGGCCGCGACGGGCGGCCGCCGCGCGACGAGCAGCGCGCCGGCGAAGGCCGGGGCGAGCGCGGCGAGGGCCGCGGGCGCGACGGGCGAGCACCGCGCGACGGGCGCGACGCGGAGGCGCGCGAAGGACGGGAAGGCCGCGAGGGGCGCGAAGGCCGCGAGCCGCGTGAGCCGGCGGATCCGCGCGAGCCGCGTCGCGGCCGCGGCGAGCGCCGCGACCGTGGGCCGCGCGAGGAGCGCGCGAACGGCGTCGAGGCGGCCACGGTCGCCGGTGCGGCGACGGTCGCGGGCGCCGAGGCCGTCGCCTCCGACGCGCGCACCGAGGAGCCGCGTCGCCGGCGCGAACCGCGTCGCCCGGTCGAGGGCGAGGGCACGCGTCCGGTCCAGGACGAGACCGCGGTGACCGCGCCCTCGACCTCCGAGGGCACGGAACTGCCGCCGGTCGCCGAGGCGCCGCTCGAAGCCGGTGACGGGGACGGGGACGAGCCGCGTCGCCGCAACCGCCGCCGCCGCGGCGGCCGCGGACGCAGCCGCGCGCCCGGCGAGGCGGGCGCCGACAACGGGCAGGACTCGGGCGATGGCGTCGACGCCGCCGCCGACGCGGACCGCGAGGGCGCGCCCGCTCAGGTCGCCGCGCGCGCGACGGGGACCGACGCGCCGGCTCCGGCGATCGCGCCGGCACCGCCGGGCCCGGTCGTCGGCCGCCATCCGATCGACGCCGCGCCGGCGCCGCTCGCCGCTCCGACGCCGGTCGAAGCGTCGGCGCCGATCGCGCCTGCACCGGCGGCCGTCGCCCCGCCCGCGACGGTCGCAGAGGCGCCCGCGCCGAAGCCGGTGATGCCGGCGCCGGTCGCGGCCGCAGCCGCGAAGGTCCCCGCGCCGATCCCGGCCTCCGACCCGATCGACGCGAGCACGCTCCAGTCGGTCGTCGAGCAGGCCGGCCTTCAATGGGTACAGACCGCGCCTGCCGCGCAGGAGGCCGAGCCCGAGCCGATCGTGCCGGTCGAGCGCGCGCCGCGCGTGCGCAAGCCGCGCGCCCCGGTGGCGAGCGAGCCGCTGGTGCAGGTCGAGACCCAGGCGCCGCGCAGCGAAGGTTGAGGCCGGCCCCCTCATCCGGGCGACCGAGTGCATGCGACGGGCCGCCCGCGCGGCCCGTCGTCTTTTCCGGGGCCCGCGAAGACCGCCGATGCCCACGCGATCGCGCGCAGGCCCCGCTCACGCTGCATGAGGCCTTGCCCGCCTCGTTTCCCCGCCCCCGGCCGTGCCGCCTCCCGCTGCTAGAATCGGAACGAGCCGGACTCCCATGACCGACCGCATCGTCATCCCGATCGCCGAGCGCCGCTACGATGCGGCGCTGCCCCACGTGCCCGAGTCGCCGGAGCCGCCGAGCGGGCGGCTCTTCGACACGCGCGGGCGCCGCATGCACGACCTGCGGATCTCGGTCACCGACCGCTGCAACTTCCGCTGCACCTACTGCATGCCGAAGTCGGTGTTCGACAAGGACTACGCGTTCCTGCCGCAGTCCTCGCTGCTGAGCTTCGAGGAGATCGCCCGCGTGGTGCGGGTGTTCGTCGCGCACGGCGTCGAGAAGGTCCGGCTGACCGGCGGCGAGCCGCTGCTGCGCAAGGACGTCGAGCGGCTGGTCGGAATGCTCGCCGAGCTGCGCACCGCCTCCGGCGAGCCGCTCGACCTCACGCTGACCACCAACGGCTCGCTGCTCGCCCGCAAGGCCCGCGCGCTGCGCGACGCCGGCCTGCGGCGCGTGACGGTCAGCCTCGACGCCCTCGACGACGCGACCTTCCGCGCGATGAACGACGTCGACTTCCCGGTCGCCGACGTGCTCGCCGGCATCGAGGCCGCGAAGGCCGTGGGCTTCGGATCGGTCAAGGTGAACATGGTCGTCAAGCGCGGCGTCAACGACGACCAGATCGTGCCGATGGCCGCGTACTTCCGCGGCAGCGGCCACATCGTGCGCTTCATCGAGTTCATGGATGTCGGCGCCTCCAACGGCTGGCGGCTCGACGACGTGCTGCCGAGCCGCGAGGTCGTCGCGCGGATCGACGCTGCGCACCCGCTCGAGCCGGTCGACCCGAACTACCCCGGCGAGGTCGCCGAGCGCTGGCGCTACCGCGACGGCACGGGCGAGATCGGCGTCATCTCGTCGGTGACGCAGCCGTTCTGCGGTGAGTGCTCGCGCGCCCGGCTGTCGACCGAGGGCCGGCTCTACACCTGCCTCTTCGCGAGCGCCGGGCACGACCTGCGCGGCCTGCTGCGAGGCGGCTGCGACGACGTGCAACTCGCCGGCGCGGTGTCGCACCTGTGGGCGCTGCGCGCGGACCACTACTCCGAGGTCCGCTCGGCCGAAACCGCGGGCCTGCGCAAGATCGAGATGAGCTACATCGGCGGCTGAGCCGCCGCGCCCCGCGATGCCGCGCCTGGAGCTGACCCGGAACGCCCGGCCGGTCACCAGCACCGTCGACGCGATCGACGAGACCGGGTGCGTCGTCGCGACACCGATCGCCGGCGAGCACCCCCTCACGCTGTACCTCGACAAGCGCGAGCTGGTGACCCTGATGACGCTCGGGGCCGCACCCGAGCACCTGGCGCTCGGCTGGCTGCGCAATCAGCGCCTCGTCGACTCGCCGGACGACCTCGCCGCGGTACAGGTCGACTGGGACACCGGCTCGGTCGCGGTGACCTCGCGATCGCTGCACGACGACGGCGTGGCACTGTGGGACCGCGTCGAGCGCGGCGACGCGCTCGACGAGCGCCTCGGCCGGCGCACGGTCACCACGGGCTGCGGCCAGGGCACCGTGTTCGGCGACCTGATGGACAGCCTCGGTACGATCCGCCTGCCCGAGGACGTGCGCGTTTCCGAGGCCGCGGTCTACGGCGTGATGGACCAGATGCGCCGTCACGAGTCCATCTACAAGGTCGCGGGCGCCGTCCACGGCTGCGCGCTGTGCACCAATCCGTCCGACGGCTCGGCGCCGCGGATCCTCAGCTTCGTCGAGGATGTCGGCCGCCACAACGCGGTCGACGCGATCGCCGGCTGGATGTGGGTCGAGGGCGTCGACGGCGCCGACAAGATCTTCTACACGACCGGGCGACTCACCTCGGAGATGGTCATCAAGTGCGCGCAGATGGGCATCCCGGTGCTGCTGTCGCGATCGGGCCTGACCGGCATGGGCCACGACATCGCGCGCCGCATCGGCATCACGATGATCGGCCGCTGCCAGGGCAGGCACTACCTGCTCTTCACCGGCGCCGAGCGCTTCGTGCGCGGCGGGTCCGCCTCGTGAGCCCGTCATGACCGGGGTGCCCGCCCGCGAGGCGATCACCGGTATCGTGCTCGCCGGCGGCCTCGGGCGCCGGATGGGCGCCGACGCCGACGGCGACGACAAGGGCCTGCGCCCCTTCCGCGGCCGCCCGATGGCCGCGCACGTGATCGAGCGGCTGGCGCCACAGGTCGGCGCGCTCGCGATCAACGCGAACCGCAACGCCGACGCGTGGCGCGCGTTCGGGCTGCCGGTCTTCGCCGATCGCATCGAAGGATTCGCCGGGCCGCTCGCGGGCCTGCACGCGGCGATGGCGCACGCGACCACGCCGTGGCTGGTCACCGCGCCCTGCGACTCGCCGTTCCTGCCGCCGGACCTCGTCGAGCGGCTGGCCTACGGCCTCGCGCGGGCCGGCGCGCGGATCGCGATCGCGCGCACCGGCGGGCAGTCGCAGCCGGTGTTCGCGCTGGTGGACCGAACGCTGCGCGAGCACCTGGGGGCCTTCCTCGCGACCGGGCGGCGGCGCATCGACGCGTGGTATGCGCCGCTGCCGGTCGTCGAGGTGCCCTTCGACGACGAGGCCGCGTTCCGCAACATCAACACCGCCGACGAGCTCGCGCGCTGGGAGCGCGACGACGCCGCCGGCACCGCACCGGGCGCACCGCGATGACCGCACGCACCACGCTGGCCGAGATCGTCTCGTGCCTGTCCGACTTCGACCCGAAGGCCGTGCCGGTCGCGCGTGCCCGCGAGGCGATCGAGCGCTTCGTCGAGCCGATCGACTGCGTCGAGCGCGTCGCGATCCGCGCGGCGCTCGGTCGCGTGCTCGCGCGCGACGTGGTCTCGCCGATCGACGTGCCCGCGCACGACAACTCCGCGATGGACGGCTGGGCGGTCCGCTCTCAGGACCTCTCGGCCGATGCCGACACCCCGCTCGCGACGATTGGCACCGCGTACGCCGGCGTCGCGTTCGACGGCGCGGTCGGCCCCGGGCAGGCGGTGCGGGTGATGACCGGCGCGGTGATGCCGAACGGCTGCGACACCGTGGTGATCCAGGAGGTGGTCCGCGCCGACGGCGACCGGATCGTCGTGCCCCGCGGGCAGCAGGCCGGCCAGAACCGGCGGCTGCGCGGCGAGGACCTTGCGCGCGGGCGCGCGGCGCTGCACGCGGGTCGGCTGATCCGCCCCGCGGACCTCGGCCTGCTCGCGTCGCTCGGCGTCGCCGAGGTGCCGGTGCAGCGGCGCCTGCGTGTCGCGTTCTTCTCGACCGGCGACGAGCTGCGCTCGATCGGCGAGCCGCTCGACGCGGGCTGCGTCTACGACTCGAACCGGTACACGCTGCACGGCATGCTGACGCGGCTCGGCGTCGAGCTCCTCGACATGGGCGTGGTGCCCGACTCGCGCGAGGCGCTGGAGGCCGCGATGCGCACCGCGTCGCTGCACGCCGACGCGATCGTGTCCTCGGGCGGCGTGTCGGTCGGCGAGGCGGACTTCACCCGCGAGGTGATGGACAGTCTCGGCGAGGTCGCGTTCTGGACCATCGCGATGCGCCCGGGACGGCCGATGGCGTTCGGCCGTGTGGGCGACGCTTGGTACTTCGGCCTGCCTGGCAATCCGGTCGCGGTGATGGTGACCTTCCTGTTCTTCGTGCGCGACGCGCTGATCCGGCAGTCGGGCGCGAGCCCGCGCCCGGTGCTGCCGCTGCGCGCGCGCAGCGTCGCGCGCATGCGCAAGCGGCCGGGTCGTACCGAGTACCAGCGCGCGATCGTCGAGCCGGGGCCGGACGGCGCGCTGCAGGCCCGCATCACCGGCAGCCAGGGCTCGGGCGTGCTGCGCTCGATGAGCGAGGCGAACGCGCTGGTGGTGCTGCACCACGAGCAGGGCGACGTCGCGGCCGGCGACTGGGTCGACGCGATCCCGTTCGACGGCCTGATGTGACGCGGGTCCGGCGACCCGTCGCCCCCGTCCCGCGACGCGCCCCGGGAGGCGCCCTACTCGGCCGCCCCGCGCGTCAGCGCGTCGTCCCGGTCTCCGCGCCGGTGCCGCTGCCGCTGTCCTGACCGGTGCCGGTCGGCGGCATCGTCGCCGGATCGGTCGTGCCGCCGCCCGGCGCACGATCGACCTCGCCACGGTACTTCGAGTCGTTGCAGTCGGTCCACTGGTCGCGCTCGACGTCGGGGGTGCGCTCCAGACGCTGCGGACGGCGTCGAGCACGAGTTCCATGCCGCCGAGGGCGCGGCCCGATGGTTTGCCGACCGCTGCGTCGCCGCTGCGGGCGTTGCGCACGTCCAAGCCGATCAGGTCGCTGACGCGCACGCCGCGGAACGACTGCGCGCTCGCGGGCGCCTGCGCCGCGGTCGTGCGGTCGGTGCGCTGCATCGCGCCCTCGCGGGTCGTGTGCTGGGCGTTCGCGACCGACGCGTACGCGAGCAGGATCGCCGCGGGGAGCGCGGTCGCGCTCCGGTCGATGCGTTGTGCCATGACCGTTCCTCGTGTCGAGTTGGGAAGGGAGCGGCTGGCCGCCACGGCCGCGTTCGGCTAGAGTCGTCCGCACCTCGCGATCGCGAGACCAGAGGGAGTGCCGCATGACGTCCTCCGACGCCCGTCCCGGCCCCGCGCCGGCCCCCGCCACCGAGCTGGTCCGGAAGACCTGGTGGGCCTTCGTGCTCGGCGGCCTCGCTTCGATGGCCTTCGGCGTGCTCGCGCTGCTCGCGCCGGTGGCCGCGCTGTTCGTGCTGAGCGTGTTCTTCGCCGGCTCCGTGCTGCTGGACGGCGCGGCCGCGCTGTCGGGGGCGTTCCAGCACCGCGACAAGGACGGCTGGTGGGTGATGGCGCTGCTCGGCGCACTCGGCGTGCTGGTGGGCGGCTACGCGCTGCTGGTGCCGCCGGCCGCGGTCGCCGCGTTCGTCGCGGTGGTCGCCTTCCAGGCCATCGTGCTCGGCGTGCTGACCGTCATGCTCGGCTGGCGCGTACGCCGCGTCGCCGAGGGCGAGTGGATCCTGTACCTGACCGGCGCGGTGTCGCTGCTGTTCGGCGTGATGGTGCTCGCCAGACCCGAGGCCGGCAGCCTGTCGGTGGTGTCGATCGTCGCCTTCTGGGCGATCGTCACCGGCGCGATGAAGACGGTGTTCGGGCTGAAGCTGAAGACCCAGCCCCCCCACTGGAACGGCGAGCCGACGCCGCGCGGCTGAGGCCGCGGAGCCGGGCGTCGGTCACCCTTCGGTCAGGCCAACTCAGGCCGGCAGCGGGCCGCCCGCCGAGACCAGCCAGCCGTCGCGGTCCGCGTAGATCCAGTCGCCGGGTCGCACGAGGACGCCGGCGAAGGCGACGACCACGCCGGACTCGCCGAGCCCGCGCTTGTCGCTGCGCCGGGGCACGAGTTGCAGCGCGCGCACGCCGAACCGGCAGGCGTCGAGTTCGTCCGCGTCGCGCACCGCACCGTTGACGATCGCGCCGGCCCAGCCGGTGTCCTGTCCGAGCTTCGCGAGGTTGCCGCCGACGAGCGCGCAGCGCAGGCTAGCGCCACCGTCGACGACGAGCACCCGGCCTTCGCCCGGCCGCTGCAGCGTCTTGCGCACCAGAGAATTGTCTTCCGGCAGGCGCAGCGTCACCGCCGGACCCGCGAAGCGCTCGACCGCGCCGAACGCCAGCCACGGCAGTGCCGCGACGAGCAGGCGTCCGTCGCGCAGCCGGTCCTCGTGCGCGTCGCAGAGGTCGGTGGTCGCGAACGCCGGAGCGGTCATGGGACGCACCTCAGCGCTTGACGCGCAGCGATCCCGGGAGGCTCTCGTAGTACGCGGCGAGGTTCGAGATGTCCGCCTTCGACAGCGGCTGCGCCTGCCCGGCCATGATGGCGTTCTTGCGGGCGCCGCTCTTGTAGTCGAGCAGCGCGCGCTCGATGAAGTCGCGGTACTGGCCCGCGAGCTTCGGGTACGACGGGTCGATCGGGGTGTTCGCATCCTTGCCGTGGCAGGCCGCGCAGGCGGCCTCGTGCTTGGCCTGGCCGGCCGCCTTGTCGGCCGCCAGCGCGGGCGCGGCCAGCAGCGGGAGCGCGAGCAGGACCGCGCCGTGACGGAGGATTCGGGGCATCGCGAAGGGCTTCATCGTGAGTCGGGACGGGTTCACTTGCTGCCGTACAGCGCGGCGAGGTCGGCGATGTCCTGGTCGGACAGCTTACCGGCGATCGCACGCATCGTCGGATGGCTGCGGTCGCCCTTGCGGTACGCCTGCAGGGAGGCCTCGATGTACTTCGCGGACTGGCCGGTGATCTTCGGCACGTGGTAGACCGTCGGGAAGGACGCCTTGTAGCCCGGGATCCCGTGGCAGCCGATGCAGTTCGAGGCCTTGGCGCGGCCCGCCTCCGCATTGCCAACGGGCGCGCCCTGGGCGGCGACCCCCTGCGCGACGAGCGCGGCGGCGAGGATCGACAGGGCGCGGACGGCGGTCGACGTGCGACCGGGGTGGCGTGTTCTCGTCATGGGATGGGCGAGTGGATCGAGCGGATGGATCGGGTGAAAGACGGGAGAAGCGGTCGGGGATGCAGCGTATTGTCGGAACGTGCTCCGGACCCCTTGCGGGCCCGGACAAACGCCGCATTCTACCCGACGGGACACTTTTCCGTATACTCGGCCGGATCGGGCCGCGGCCCGCGGCGGCGCCCGGCGCGTTGACGCGGAGCGGCCTTTCCACAGCGAGCGGACCCCCATCCATGCGATTCGAAGGCACCTCCACGTACGTCGCGACCGACGACCTGAAGCTCGCGGTCAACGCGGCGATCACGCTCCAGCGTCCGCTGCTGATCAAGGGCGAGCCGGGCACCGGCAAGACGATGCTGGCCGAGGAGGTGGCGCGCGGACTCGGCATGCCGCTGCTGCAGTGGCACATCAAGTCGACGACCAAGGCCCAGCAGGGACTGTACGAGTACGACGCGGTGTCGCGGCTGCGCGACTCGCAGCTCGGCGACGAGCGCGTGAAGGACATCCACAACTACATCGTCAAGGGCGTGCTGTGGCAGGCCTTCGAGGCCGACCAGCCGGTCGTGCTGCTGATCGACGAGATCGACAAGGCCGACATCGAGTTCCCGAACGACCTGCTGCGCGAGCTCGACCGGATGGAGTTCTACGTCTACGAGACCCGCCAGCTGATCCGCGCGAAGCACCGCCCGGTGCTGATGATCACCTCGAACAACGAGAAGGAGTTGCCCGACGCGTTCCTGCGCCGCTGCTTCTTCCACTACATCAAGTTTCCCGACAAGGAGACGATGCAGCGGATCGTCGACGTCCACTACCCGGGCATCAAGAAGACGCTGCTGAAGGAGGCGATGGAAAGCTTCTTCCAGATCCGCGAGTTGCCGGGCATCAAGAAGAAGCCCTCGACCTCCGAGCTGCTCGACTGGCTGAAGCTGCTGGTCGCCGAGGACATCCCCGTCGAGGCCCTGCAGTCGAAGGATGGCAAGGCCGCGATCCCGCCGCTGCACGGCGCGCTGCTGAAGAACGAGCAGGACGTTCACCTGTTCGAGCGCCTGATCTTCATGGCGCGGCACAACCGCTGAGCGTCGCGGGGCGCGCGCCCGTCCCGCCCCTCGCCCGACCCCATGCACTGGTACTTCCTCGCCGCAGCGATCGTCTTCGAGGTCGCAGGCAGCACCTCGATGAAGCTGTCGCAGGGCCTGTCGAAGGCCGGCCCGACCGCGATGATGTTCGCCTTCTATGCCGTCGCCTTCGCCTGCAACGCGATGGCGTTGAAGAAGCTCGACCTGTCGGTCACCTACGCGATCTGGTCGGGCCTGGGCACCGCCGCGGTGGCGGTCATCGGCATGACCTGGTTCCAGGAGCCGATCACGGCCCTGCGGCTGGCCAGCATCGCGCTGATCGTCACCGGGGTCGTCGGCCTGGCCCTGTCGGCGACCAGCAGCTGAACACATGCGCGCGAGCGACGCCGCCCCCCTTTCCTGGCCCCCACGTCCGGTCGTACTCGAGGGCGAGCACGTCCGCCTCGAACCGCTCGCGCCGTCACACGCCGACGCGCTCGCCGACGCGGTCGCCGACGGCGGGCTCGACGCGCTCTGGTACACGATCGTGCCGGCGCCGAAGGCGGTACCGGGGTGGATCGAGGCCGCGCTCGCGCTGCAGGCCGCCGGCCGGGCGCTGCCGTTCGCGGTGGTCCGCCGGCGCGATGATCGCGTCGTCGGCTCGACCCGCTACATGAACGTCGAGGAGACGCAGCGCCGCCTCGAGATCGGCACCACGTTCTACGCGGCGAGCGTGCAGCGCAGCGGCCTCAACACCGAATGCAAGCGGCTGCTGCTGCAGCACGCGTTCGAGGGGCTCGCCTGCGTCGCGGTCGAGTTCCGCACGCACTGGTTCAACCAGCGCTCGCGCGAGGCGATCGCCAAGCTCGGCGCCAAGCAGGACGGGGTGCTGCGCAACCACCAGCGCTTGCCCGACGGCAGCTTGCGCGACACCGTCGTGTTCTCCATCATCGACTCGGAGTGGCCGGCGGTGCGTCGGCACCTCGCGCACCGCCAGGCCCGGCTGCCCGCGCCCTGAGCGCGCCGCCCCGCCCCCTCCACCGGAGCGACCCATGCTGATCGAATTCTTCCTGCACCTGCGCTCGGCGAAGCTGCCGGTCTCGATCAAGGAGTACCTGACCCTGATCGAGGGCCTGAAGCAGCACGTCGTCGGCACTTCGGTCGACGACTTCTATTACTTCTCGCGCGCCGCGCTGGTCAAGGACGAGCGCAACTTCGACAAGTTCGACCGCGCGTTCGCCGCCTACTTCAAGGGCGTCGCGGCGATCCAGGGCATCGACGTCGACGTGCCGCTCGAATGGCTCAAGCGTCAGCTGCAGCGCGAGTTCACCGCCGAGGAGAAGGCCGCGATCGAGGCGATGGGCGGGCTCGACAAGCTGCTCGAGCGGCTGAAGGCCTTGCTCGAGGAGCAGAAGGAGCGCCACGAGGGCGGCAGCAAGTGGATCGGCACGAACGGCACCTCGCCGTTCGGCAACGGCGGCTACAACCCCGAGGGCATCCGCGTCGGCGGCCCCTCGGCGGGCAACCGGACCGGCGTGAAGGTCTGGGAGCAGCGCGCGTACCGCGACTACGACGACCAGGTCGAGCTCGGCACGCGCAACATCAAGGTCGCGCTGCGGAGGCTGCGCAAGTTCGCGCGCGAGGGGGCCGAGGAGGAGCTCGACCTCGACGACACCATCTCGAGCACCGCGCGCAACGCCGGCTTCCTCGACATCAAGATGGTCCCCGAGCGCCACAACACCATCAAGGTGCTGATGCTGCTCGACGTCGGCGGCACGATGGACGACCACATCAAGCGCACCGAGGAACTGTTCTCGGCGGCGAAGGCCGAGTTCAAGCACCTCGAGTTCTACTACTTCCACAACTGCGTCTACGACTTCGTGTGGAAGAACAACCGCCGGCGCCACTCCGAGCGGCTGATGACCTTCGACCTGCTGCGCAAGTACAACCCGGACTACCGCCTGATCTTCGTCGGCGACGCGACGATGAGCCCGTACGAGATCCTGCAGCCGGGCGGATCGGTCGAGTACAACAACGAGGAGGCGGGTGCGATCTGGCTGCAGCGCCTCGCCGAGCGCTTCCCGAAGTTCGCGTGGCTCAACCCCGAACCCGAGGGTGTCTGGGAGTACCGGCAGTCGATCTCGGTGATCCGTCAGGTGATGTCGAACCGGATGTACCCGGTGACGCTCGCCGGGCTCGAGAAGGCGATGCGCGAGCTGTCCAAGTAGCGCCGCGCGGGCGGCCCGGCCCCGTGCCGGGCGCTGCGCGGGGAGACGCGGCCGCGACGACGGCCGTGCCCCCGAACCGGAGAAGACCGCGATGCCCGACGTCCACCCGAGCACGCTGCGTGCGCATCGAGCGCTCGCCGAAGCGCTGCCGTTCGCCGACACGCAGGACTTCGAGGACGCGCGCCGCGGCTTCGTCGGCACGATCCCTGACGCGCGCGTCGAGTCCGAGGACGGCCGCACGATCTGGGACATGGCGCCCTACCGCTTCCTCGACGACCCGGCGCCGCCCGACACGGTGAACCCGAGCCTGTGGCGGCAGGCGAGGCTCAACACCGTCCACGGGCTGTTCGAGGTCTGCGAGCGCACCTGGCAGGTCCGTGGCCTCGATATCGCGAACATGACGATCCTCGAGGGCGACACCGGGCTGATCGTGATCGATCCGCTGACCGGCGTCGAGGTCGCGCGCGCGGCGCTCGAGCTCTACTTCGCGCACCGGCCGCGCCGCCCGGTGCACACGGTGATCTACAGCCACTCGCACGCCGACCACTTCGGCGGGGTCAAGGGCGTGGTCGACGAGGCCGACGTGCGCGCGGGCCGCGTGCAGGTCATCGCACCGGCGCGCTTCATGGAGGCGGCGGTCTCGGAGAACCTGCTCGCCGGCGTGCCGATGGCGCGGCGCGGCCAGTACCAGTTCGGGCCGTTGCTGCCGAAGGGGCCGGCCGCGCAGGTCGATGCGGGGCTCGGCAAGACCACCTCGCTCGGGCGGCTCACGCTGATCGCGCCGACCCGCACGATCGTCGTCGAGACCGAGGCGCACAGGATCGACGGCGTCGAGATCGTGTTCCAGCTGACGCCCGAGTCCGACAGATCGGAAGA
>JADCHE010000218.1 GCA_020248665.1 Burkholderiales bacterium
CAAGCCGGTCGACACCGACCGGTTCTTCGTCATCGGCGTCAACAACCTGGGCTCCTGCTTCGGCTCGACCGGCCCGATGTCGACGAACCCGGCGACCGGCCGGCCCTACGGCCCGGACTTCCCGGTGGTGACCGTCGAGGACTGGGTGCGTGCGCAGGCGCGACTCGCCGACGCGCTCGGGATCCGGCGCTTCGCGGCGGTGATGGGCGGCTCGCTCGGCGGCATGCAGGCGCTCGCCTGGAGCACGCTGTTCCCCGAGCGGCTCGGCCACTGCGTCGCGATCGCGACCGCCCCGAAGCTCTCGGCGCAGAACATCGCGTTCAACGAGGTCGCGCGCCGCGCGATCGTCACCGACCCGGACTTCCACGGCGGTCGCTTCTACGACCACGGCACGGTGCCGTCGCGCGGGCTGCAGGTCGCGCGGATGATCGGCCACATCACCTACCTGTCCGACGACACGATGGCCGAGCGCTTCGGCCGCACGCTGCGCCGGCACGCGACGGACACCGCGCTGCGCGACGAGTACCGCTTCACCTTCGACGTCGAGTTCGAGATCGAGTCGTACCTGCGCTACCAGGGCGAGAAGTTCTCGAAGTACTTCGACGCGAACACCTACCTGCTGATCACGCGCGCGCTCGACTACTTCGACCCGGCACGCGCGAATGGCGGCGACCTCGCGGCGGCGCTCGCGCCCGCGTGTTGCGACTTCCTCGTCGCGTCGTTCACCACCGACTGGCGCTTCGCGCCGGCGCGAAGCCGCGAGATCGTCCAGGCGCTGCTCGCGAACCGCCGACGCGTCACCTACGCCGAGATCGATGCGCCGCACGGCCACGACGCGTTCCTGCTCGACGATGCGCGCTACCACGCGCTGGTGCGGGCGTACTTCGAACGGATCGCCGCGTCGATCGCCGGGACGGCCGCCACGCGGGCGACGTCGCCGCGGGCTGTCGCGACGGCTGGGACGGCGGGATGAGCGCGCTGCTTCCGGAGCGTCCGCGCAACGGCGGCGCGCCGCGCGTGACCGTGCACGGACCGGCGCGCAACGGCCTGCGATCCGACCTGGCGCTGATCGCCGACTGGGTCGCGCCGGGCGCGCGCGTGCTCGACCTCGGCTGCGGCGACGGCGCGTTGCTCGACCACCTCCAGCGCGCGAAGGGCTGCACCGGCTACGGCGTGGAGATCGACGACGCGCAGGTGCTCGCCTGCGCGCGCCGCGGCGTCGACGTGATCCAGCGCGACATCGAGGCCGGCCTGGACATGTTCGCCGCGAGCCGCTTCGACGTCGTCGTGCTGTCGATGGCGATCCAGGCGACCCACGAGACCGAGCGGGTGCTGCGGGAGATGAGCCGGCTCGGCGCCGAGTGCATCGTCTCGTTCCCCAACTTCGGCTACTGGTGGAACATCTGGTCGCTGCTGCGCGGGCGCATGCCGATGTCGCGCGACATGCCGTACCAGTGGTACGACACGCCGAACCTGCACTGGTCGACACTCAGGGACTTCGAGGACTTCCTCGAGCATCTCGGCCTGGCGATCACCCGGCGCGGCTACCTGGTCGAGGGCCGGCCGGTCAGGTGGCTGCCCGGGCTGCGCAGCAGCCAGGTGCTGTTCGGCTTCCGGGTGCGCTGATCCGGTGACGGGGACCGGTTCGCGATGATCCCCAGCCGTCGCAGGTGACGCCGGTCGCGCCCGCGATCTGCGATCCGGACGCGATCTCGCGCCGGCGCCGTCGCGCCTGATCCTTCCCCCGACCGGCCGGCCCGCCGGCCCGCCGGCCGGCCGAAGGGTCTTCGGGATCCGGCTATGCTCGGCACCCCTGCCGTCCGGCGCCGACGTTCCCGCACGATGACCGACTCGCGCGACATCCCCGCCACCCAACGCTTCGCCTGGATCCTCGGCCTCGCCGGCCTGCTGCCGTTCGCCGCGCACGCGATGTTCTCGTGGCTGTCGCCGCCCTCCGAGCTCGACGGCGTGCTGCGCTCGCAGGCGCACTACGCGGCGTCGATCCTCACCTTCCTCGGCGCGCTGCACTGGGGCGTGACGCTCGCCTCGCCGTCGATCGTCGACGGTGCCGCGGTCACGCGGATGCTGTGGAGCGTGATCCCGTCGATCTTCTGCTGGATCGTGACCCTGTACCCGACCGACGTGTCGCTGCCGCTGCTGTTCGCAGGGCTCGCGGTCGCGCTCGTCGTCGACTGGCTGCTCTACCGCGCCGCGCCGGTGCCGCGCTGGTTCCTGACGCTGCGCACGGTGCTGAGTGCCGGGGCGCTCGCTGCGGTCGGCGCGAGCTGGGCGGCGATGGCGGTGCGGCTCGCGGGGGCGGCGCGCTGACGCGCGTCAGCGCGGGCTCAGCCGCAGGATCGTGCCCTCCGGCGAATCCGTCAGCAGGTACACCAGTCCGTCGGGTCCGACGCGCACGTCGCGGATCCGTCGCCCGAGCGACTCGAGCATCCGCTCCTGGCGCACGACGCGCTCGCCGTCGAGCTCGAGCCGGTAGACGCTCGCATAGGACAGCGCGCCGACCAGCAGCTGCCCGCGCCACTGCGGGAAGCGCTCGCCGACGTAGAACGCCATGCCCGAGGGCGCGATCGACGGCGTCCACTGCACCAGCGGCGGCTCGACGCCCGTCTTCTCGGTGCCTTCGCCGATCCTGAAGCCGGTGCCGTACTCGCGGCCGAAGGTGATCACCGGCCAGCCGTAGTTGCGCCCGGGGCGCACCACGTTGAGCTCGTCGCCGCCCTGCGGCCCGTGCTCGTGCGCCCACAGACGGCCGGTCGACGGGTGCAGCGCGGCGCCCTGCACGTTGCGGTGGCCGTACGACCAGATCTCGGGGAGCACGCCGGCGCGCTTCGCGAACGGGTTGTCGTCCGGCGCCGAGCCGTCGGGCCGGATCCGCACGATCTTGCCGAGGGTCGTGCCGAGGTCCTGGGCGCGGTCGCGCAGCGAGAACCGGTCGCCGAGCGTCACGAACAGCGTGCCGTCGCGGTCGAACACGAGGCGGCCGCCCCAGTGGTTGCCGCCCGACCCGTCGGGCGACTGGCGGAAGATCGTGCGCACCTCGCGCAGCGTGGTGCCGTCGAGCACGCCGCGTGCGACCGCGGTGCGCCCGCCGGTCTCGGACGGCTCGGCGTACGACAGGAACACCGTCCGGTCGCGCTCGAACGCGGGCGACAGCGCGACGTCGAGCAGGCCGCCCTGGCCGCCGGTGCGCACCGCGGGCACGCCCTCGACCGGCGGCGACAGCGTGCCGTCGCGCGCGACGATCCGCAGCCGCCCGGGACGCTCGGTGACCAGCATCCGGCCGTCCGGCAGGAAGGCGAGGCCCCACGGGTGCGCGAGCCCGCGCGCGACCTCGGTGACCTCCACCTGCACGCGCTCGGTCGCGACCACCGTCGGGCCCGCGGCCGGCTGGGCGGTCGCGCAGCCGACGGCGCCGAGCAGCGGGGCGCACAGCGCGGCGAGGACGAGCAGTCGGGCGGCGGCGGTCGGGGTCATGAGGGGGTGTCCGGAAGGGTCGTCGGCGGAGCGATGCTGCCACAGCGCGGCGTCGCACCCGCGCGTGACCCGGCGTCGCGACGGCTATCATCGGGCCGGGCGCCGGCACCGGCCGCGCGCCGCGACCCACAACGACACGACGGGGAGACCGGCCCATGGCCGAAGCGACGCTGTTCCGCGGGGCGACCGTGTTCGACGGCACCGGGGCCGACCCGGTGCGCGCCGACCTGCTGGTGCGCGACGGCCGCGTGGCCGTGCTCGGCGACGCGGCCGCGCGCGACGCCGGCGATGCCGCGGTCGTCGACGCCGGGGGCCTCGCGCTGATGCCCGGCATCGTCGACCTGCACACCCACTACGACGCGCAGCTCACCTGGGACCCGGGCTGCTCGCCGTCGCCGGCGCTCGGCGTGACCACCGCGGTGATCGGCAACTGCGGCTTCGGGATCGCGCCGTGCCCGCCGGGGCTGCGCGACACGATGCTGCGCAACCTGTCGGTGGTCGAGGGCATGGACCTCGCCGCGCTGCGCGACGGCACGCGCTGGGACTTCGAGACCTTCACCGGCTACCTTGACCTGCTGCGGCGCCTGAAGCCCTCGCTGAACGTCGCGGTGTTCGCGCAGCACTCGACGATCCGCACCGCGGTGATGGGCGAGGCCGCCTCCGAGCGCGCCGAGCCGACGGCCGACGAGCTCGCCGCGATGGTCGCGCAGGTCCGAGACGCGATGGCCGCCGGCGCGATCGGCTTCGCGTCGTCGTTCTCGCCGAACCACAGCGGCTGGGCCGGCGCGCCGATGCCCTCGACGATCGCGCCCGACCACGAGCTGCACGCGCTGCTCGGGCCGCTGCGCGACGCGGGCCGCGGCGTGTTCATGAGCGCGACCGGCCCGCGCGCGACGCCCGACTACATGGAGGACGTCGCCGCGCGCACCGGGCGCCCCGCGTTCATCTCGACGGTGCTCGGCATGTACAGCGACGCGGCGCCCACGCGCGGCCTCGCGATGTACGAGCGCTGCGCGCAGGCGCTCGACCGCGGCCGCGACGTGCGGATGCTGACCAGCTGCCAGCCGCTCACCTTCGACTTCGACCTGCTGTCGCCGTACGTGTGGTTCCCGCTGCCGTCGTTCGAGCCGGTCAAGGCCGCGGCCGCCGCCGGCGACCGCGACGCGCTCGCCCGGCTCTACGCGGATGCGGCCTTCCGGGAGCGCTTCCGCGCCGACCTGCGCTCGCCGCCGTCGGGCGTGATCTTCACCGGCGACTGGTCGCAGGTGACGGTCGGCCTCGTCGGGCTGGATGCGAACCGCGCGCTGCAGGATCGCCCGGTCGCGTCGCTCGCGGCGGGGGCCGGCCGCGATCCGATCGACTGGGTGTTCGACTTCGCACTGTCGGAGGATCTGGCGACGCGCTTCGGCGGCCGCTTCTTCAACAACCGCGACGAGGGCGTGGCGCCGCTGCTCAAGCACCGCGCGGGCGTGGTCACGCTGTCGGACGCCGGCGCGCACCTGAGCTACCTGTGCGACGCGGGCTTCGGCCTGCACTTCCTCGGGCACTGGGTCCGGGAGACCGGCACGTTCGACCTGCCGGAGGCAGTGCGGCGGCTGACCTCGCACCCGGCGCAGGCGTTCCGGATCGCCGGGCGCGGCCGCATCGAGGTCGGCGGACCGGCGGACCTGCTGCTGTTCGATCCGGCGAGCGTCGGCCTGAGGCCGCTGCGTGCGGTGCACGACCTGCCCGGCGGCGGGCGGCGCCTGGTGCGCGACCCGGTCGGCGTGCACGGCACCTGGGTCAACGGGACGCGAACCTTCGATGGCGACGCGATCGTCGCGCAGCCGCCGGGGCAGGGGCCGGGCCGCGTGCTCGACCGGTTCGACACCTGACGCGCGGCCCGCCGCGCAAGACACGACATACGACACTCGACACACGAGGAGACGCCACGATGACCCCGCATCCCTTCCGCCGTCGCCTGCTGCTGGCCGGCGCCTCGCTGCCGGTGGCCGGCCCGGCGCTCGCGCAGACCGCCGCGCCCGCGTGGCCGACCCGGCCGGTGCGGATGATCATCGGCTTCGCGCCGGGCGGGCCGACCGACATCGTCGCGCGCGTCGTCGCGCAGCGCCTGTCGGAGCAGCTCGGCCAACCGGTGGTCGTCGACAACAAGCCGGGCGCCGGCGGCAACCTCGCGGCCGACCTGGCCGCGAAGGCCGCGCCCGACGGCCACACGCTGTTCTACAACACCTCGGCGATCACGATCGCGCCGGCGCTGTACGGCAAGGTGCCGTACGACACGATGAAGGACTTCGTGCCGGTGAGCACCACCGCGACCAACGCGATGATCGTGATGGTCCATCCGTCGGTGCCGGCGAAGACGATCCAGGAGTTCGTCGCCCACGCGAAGGCCAACCCGGGCAAGCTGAACTACGGCTCCTCCGGCACCGGCACGATCACCCACCTCGCGACCGCGGCGCTCGCCTCGGCGCTCGGGCTGCAGATGACGCACGTGCCCTACAAGGGCAGCGCGCCGTCGCTGGTCGACACCGCGGCCGGCGTCGTCCAGCTGATGACCGACACCGTCAACAGCGCGCTGCCCTACGTGAAGGACGGCCGGCTGCGCGCGCTCGCGGTGACGATGCCGAAGCGGCTCGCGGTGCTGCCCGACGTGCCGACGCTCGCCGAGACGGTGCTGCCCGGCATGGAGATGAGCGCGTGGCAGGGCGTCGTGCTGCCGGCCGGCACGCCGCCCGCGATCGTCCAGCGGCTCAACGGCGAGCTGCGCAAGGTGCTCGCGCACGAGGAGACGCGGCAGAAGCTGATCGCTCAGGGCACCGAGATCCTCGGCAGCACGCCGGAGGAGTACGCGGCCTACCTGCGCAGCGAGCTCGCGCGCTGGTCTAAGGTGGTGGCCGAGACGGGGGCGAAGGCGGAGTAGGGGAGCGGGGTCGCGGCGCAGGACGCGCGCAGCCCTGCGCCGGGGACGGCCGCGTCGCGCGCGCGCGGCACGCGTCGTCGCCGGGACGCCGGTTCAGCGTCCGCCCGCCGCGTCGCGCGTCGAGGGCGCGGCGTGCGGGAACGCCTCGATCACGGAGTCCCGGCCCACCGGGCCGCCGTGGCCCAGGTGGAAGGTGCGGACGCCGCGCTGCAGCAGCGCCTCGATGTTCCGGTCGTTGCGCGGCTCGTCGGCGTGGAAGTAGTGCCGGCCGGCCCGGTCCGGCCGCACCGCGCCGCCGAGGTAGCCGCCGAGCAGCATGTCGCCGACGATCGCGCGCTCGCCGTCGAGCACCACCGCCATCGAGCCCGGCGTGTGACCGGGCAGCACGATCGCCTTGCCCGCGACGCCCCAGGGCGCGAGATCGAGCTCCGAACGCACGACCAGGTCGGGCTCGAAGGGCGGGAAGCGCGGATCGACCGCGAAGCGCGCGAGCAGCCGGGCCGTGAGGTTCGTCGGCGTCAGCTCGCCGTGGTCGCCGCGCTGGAGCATCGGCACGTCGCCGGCGCCCGCCGCGACCTTCGCTCGACCGAGGCGCTGGATCGCGGCGCCGAGACCCGCGTGGTCGGAGTGTCCGTGCGTGAGCACGACGAGGGCGATGTCCTCGACCTTCAGTCCGTGCGGCGCCAGCGCCTCGACCAGCGCCGGCATGTCGCCGGGTCCGCCGGCGTCGACCAGCACCGGCGTCGCGGTCTTCAGCAGGTGCACGTTGGACATCCGCAGCCTGAGGGTCAGCACCTCCGGCGAAGCCGTGCCCGCGGCGTCGGGTGCGGCCCACGCGGGACCGACGCCGATCGACAGGAGGGTGGCCAGCGCCGCGAGCCGTGTCCGGAAGGTTGCCATCGCGCCCCCGCGTGGATGAGAACAGTGTTCACTTTACGGTGGGAAGTGAACGGTGTCAACATGTGCGGATGTCCAGTACCACCACGTCCGGCACGCGGGAGCGGTTCCACCACGGGCGGCTGCGCGACGCGCTGATCGACAACGCGCTCGAGGCGATCGCCGAGCGCGGCGCCGAGGGCTTCAGCCTGCGCGAGGCGGCGCACAAGGCGGGGGTCTCGCCGAGCGCGGCGTACCGTCATTTCGAGGACAAGGCCGCGCTGCTCGCGGAGATCGCGCGTCGGGCCTTCGCCGAGCTGGCCGACGCGATCGAGGCCGCGATGGACGAGGCGATGCGCGGCCGGCGCGCGGCGGCCTCGCGCGCCTCGGCCGCGTTCAGGGCGCAGGGCGTCGCCTACGTGCGCTTCGCGCTCGCGAACCCGACGCGCTACCGGGTGATGTTCGGCCCCTGGGGGGCCGGCTCGGGCCGCGACGTGGCGGGGCGCTCGGCGGCGTCGGGCGCGACGCCGTACGAGCTGCTGCTGAAGGCCGTCGGGGATCTCCTCGGCGAGGGCGTGCCCGACCCGGTGCGCCAGTCGGCGGCCCGCTTCGCGTGGTCGGCCTCCCATGGGCTGGCCGACCTGCTGATCTCGCGATCGGTCGTGCCGTCGGGCGAAGCGGCGCTCGACGCGATGATCATGGAGATGGTCGACCGCGTGGAGGCGACCCTGTCGAGCCGCCGCCCGCCGGCGCGAGCGCGCGGCGAAGCGCCCGCACGGCGCGCCGGCAGCGTCCTTGCGGTGCGCGGGATCGCCAAGGTACGCTGACCGCCCCCTCCCGGCTGCCTCCTCGCGCCCGCCCTCGTGTTCGTCCTCTGGCTCGTCGGTCTGCTGCTGGCCGCGCTCGCGCCGGTGGTGCTCGTCGTCGCGCTCGCGCGGCTGTTCCGCGCCGGCGAGCGCGAGGGCGCGCTGCGGGCGCTCGCCGGCGGCGCGATCGGCGCGGTGCTCGGCTTCTTCTTCTCGACGATCGTCGAGTTCGTCGCCGGGCGCTCGGTGACCGACCTCGGCGACTACTGGTGGGCGCAGGCCGCCGCGGGGTTCACCGTCGGGGCGGTGGTCGCGCTCGCGATCCGGGCCGCGCGCCTCGCGAAGGCGCGGGCGGCCGAGCTGCTCTGAGGCCGGGCGGCGCGTGGCCACGCCGCACCTCTGCTCTGCGGCAAGATCGCCGCCGGCAAGTCGACGCTGGCCGACGCGCCGTCGGCCGCGCCCGGCACGGTCCGGCTGAACGAGGACGACCGGACCGCGACGCCGTACCCGGGCGAGATCGCGACCGCCGAGGACTTCCGCGTGCGTGCCGCGCGGATCGAGGCGGTGCTCGGTCCGCACGCGGAGGCGCTGCTGCGCGCCGGGCTCGACGTCGTGCTCGACTTCCACGCGAACACCGCCGTGCGGCGCGCGTGGATGAAGGGCATCGTCGAGCGCAGCGGCGCGTCGCACCGGCTGCACTGGCTGCACTGGCTCGACGTGCCCGACGCGACCTGCCTCGCGCGGCTGCACGCGCGCAACGCCGGCGGCGGGCTCGCTACGTGGTCGACGACGCGACCTTCGCGGCCTTCACGCGGTTCTTCGTGCCGCCGGGCCCCGACGAGGGCTTCGACGCCGTGCTGCACCGGCCGGACTGACGACGACTCGGGGCGCGGTGCGCCTCGAGCCGGTCGCGCGCTGCCCGAACGCCGCCGCGAGGAAGTCGACGAACGCGCGCACGCGCGCGGCGGACGCGAGCCGCTGCGGCCACACCGCGTGGATGTCGGCGTTCGGCGTGTCGTGGTCAGGCAGCACGCGCACCAGCCGACCGGCGCGCAGGTGCCGCGCGACGTCCCACTCGGCGCGCATCACGATGCCGTGGCCGGCGAGCGCCCACTCGACCGCGATGCCGCCGTCGTTCGTGGTCAGCGGGCCGCGCACCTTGACCGTCTCGAAGCCCGCCTCGCCGCCCGGCTCGCGGCCCTTCGCGGGCGAGAGCCGCCAGACCCCGTACGCGTCCTCTCCCTGACGGATGCAGATGCAGTCGTGCCGTGCGAGCTCGCGCGGCGTGCGCGGCGTGCCGCGCGACGCGAGGTAGGCGGGCGACGCGCACAGCAGCCGCCGGTTCGGTGCGAGCCGCCGCGCCACCACCCGCGCGTCGGGCGGCTCGCCGAAGCGGATGCAGACGTCGAACGCGTCGTCGCCGAGCGAGGGCGGGTCCACCGACAGCTGCAGCTGCACGTCGACCCGCGGGTGCGCGCGCGCGAAGCGCAAGATCAGCGGCGCGACGTGGCTGCGGCCGAAGCCGAGCGTGGCGTTGACCCGGAGCAGCCCGCGCGGCGAGGCCCGCGACGCGCCGAGCAGGTGCTCGAGGTCGTCGATGTCGCCGAGGATGCGCCGGGCGTGCGCGAGATACAGCTCGCCCTCGGGGGTGAGCGCCATCCGGCGCGTCGTGCGGGCCACGAGCGCCACGCCCAGCGCGCGCTCCATCCGCGCCAGGTGGCGGCTGACCGCGGGCGTGGTGACGCCCAGCTCGCGCGCGGCCGCGCTCAGGCTCCCCGAGGCGGCGAGCACCGAGAAGAAGCCGAGGTCGTCGGGCTGGATCGCGGCGGTCATCGGGGCGGTCCGGGTCGATCGTTGATCTGCAGTCAACGATGGGTTCACTGTACGGCCGGCCGCGCGGGGCGTCCACGGGCGATCATCGATGCCCCGGACGAGCGAACGAGGAGACCCCGATGAAGACCTACCGGATCGCGCTGATCCCCGGCGACGGCATCGGCAAGGAGGTGATCCCGGCCGGCGCCGAGGTGCTCGACGCGCTCGCCGCGAGCACGGGCGGCCTGCGCTTCGAGTTCGAGCGCTTCGGCTGGGGGGGCGACTGGTACCGCGTACGCGGCGAGATGATGCCGCTCGACGGGCTCGACGCGCTGCGCGGGTACGACGCGATCCTGTTCGGTTCGGCGGGCGACCCGGACATCCCGGACCACGTGACGCTGTGGGGCCTGCGGCTGAAGATCTGCCAGGGCTTCGACCAGTACGCGAACGTGCGCCCGACGCGGATCCTGCCCGGTATCGACGCGCCGCTGAAGCGCTGCGGCCCGGAGGACCTCGACTGGGTCATCGTGCGGGAGAACTCCGAGGGCGAGTACGCGGGGGTCGGCGGGCGCGTGCACCAGGGCCATCCGATCGAGGCCGCGACCGACGTGTCGATGATGACCCGCGCCGGGGTCGAGCGGATCATGCGCTTCGCGTTCTCGCTGGCGCGGTCGCGGCCCCGAAAGCTGCTGACGGTCGTCACCAAGAGCAACGCGCAGCGCCACGC
>JADCHE010000022.1 GCA_020248665.1 Burkholderiales bacterium
GCCGACCGGCCCGGGCGCGACGCTCGTCGAGCGCGCGCGCCGGCTGCTCGCCGACGCCGACGACGCGCTCGACGCGGTGCGCCGCCAGGTCGCGGGCCGGGCCGGTCGCGTGCGGCTCGGCGCGTCGACCGGCGCGATCGCGCACCTGCTGCCGCGCGCGCTCGAGTCGATCGGCCGCTCGCACCCCGAGGTCGACGTGCGCGTCGCGGTGCTGACCTCGGAGGAGTCCATGGCCGGGCTCGCGGCGGGCACGCTCGATGTCGGCCTGGTCGCGCTGCCGCAGCCGGCGCGGCCCGGGCTGCGCGTGACGCCGTGGCGGCGCGATCCGATCGTCGCGTTCGTGCCGGCGGCATGGCCGCGGCCGCGGCACGCGTCGCCCGCGTGGCTGGCCGCTCGGCCGCTGATCCTCAACGACGCGGGGACGCGGCTGTCGCGACAGACCGCCGAGTGGTTCGCCGCTGCGGGGCTGCGCCCGCAGGCGCGCATCGAGCTGAACTACAACGACGCGATCAAGAGCCTCGTCGGCGCAGGCTACGGCGCGGCGCTGCTGCCTCACGAGGCGACCGCGCCGCAGCCCGACCCGCGGATCGAGATCCTGCCGGTGCGACCGGCGCTGTGGCGGGCGCTCGGCATCGCGTGCCGAGCGGGCGAGGCGGAGCCGGCGGTGTCGGTGGTGCTGGCGGCGCTCAGGCGGGTCGAGCAGGGGTGAGGCACGGGCGGCGGTGGCGGTGCCGAGGCAGGCGAGGGCGGGCGCCAGCGCGCGGGCGAGGCGGGACGCGTTCATCGGGGTGTCCGTCGGGTGGTCGATGGACGGTCTGTCGGCCTCGGGGCGTCTGCGGCCCATCGCGGCGCGACGGATCGCCGGGCCGGCGGCGCGAGTCGACGCGCAACGGGGCGCGGCGTCACCGCGCGTACGGCTCGGCCCCGTCGAGCGAACGCAACCGGACGAGCCACCGGACCCCGGGCACGAGCGCGATGCCGCCGAGCGCGAGGAGCGGACCGTGCCCGGCACCGGCCAGCATCGTGAACAGGAACTGGAAGGCCGCGCCGAGCGGCGGCACGCCGCCGGGCATGACCGCGCACGCCGGCGCGGCGATGCCGAGCACGGGTCCGCGCCGCTCGAGGCGGCGCACGCCGCGCCCCGGCGCCCGGGCGTCCCGGAGCCCGCTCAGATCGCGCGCCACCAGCGCCGCGTCGCCCACAGCGCGAGCGCGCCCTCGGCCGCGACGACCACGCCCGCGACGTGCACGCCGACGAGGTCCGCGAGCCAGCCGATGTGCGCGACCCCGATCGGCGCGGTGCCGATGCACATCGTGAGCAGCCCCATCATCCGGCTGCGCATCGCGGGCGGCGACGCGCCGAACACGATCGTCGCCTGCGTGATGCCGAAGGCCGCCTGCCCGAGGCCCATCGCGAGGATCGCGGCGCCGCTCGCCGCGGGTACCGTCGACAGCACGAAGAGCGGCGTCGCGACCAGGTGCAGCACCACCCCGCCGACGTACAGCGTGCGCGGCGGCACCGAACGCCCGAACGCGCCGATCGCGAGCGCGCCGACCATCGCGCCGAGCCCGTCGAGCCCGGTCAGCACGCCGACGCCCTCCGGCCCGAACCCGAGCCGGTCCTTGCCGACGACCGGGATCATGCTGAAGAGCGGCCAGCCCCACAGGTTCCAGATGATCGTCACCAGCAGCGCGCCGAGCAGCCGCGGGTCGGCGCGCGCGACCGCGATCGTCTCGCGCGCACCGGAGAGGATCGTGAGCGGCGCGCCGCTCGAGGGCACGGGGCGGGCGCCGACACGGCGCGCGGCGAGCAGCGCGAGCGCGTACACCGCTGCGCAGACGAGCAGCGTGCCGACGATGCCGCTCGAGGCGAGCACCGCGCCGCCGACCACCGGCCCGACGACGCGGCAGCCGTGGTTGCTCGCCGCGTCGAGCGACATCGCCGGCGCCATGCGCTCCGGGCCGACCGCGAAGCCGAGCATCGCGCGCCGCACCGGGTTGTCCGCGGCCCAGCCGATGCCGCCGATGAAGCTCGACACGACCAGGTGCCACAGCTCGAGCCGCCCCGCCGCGGCGATCGCCGCCACCGCGACCGCGATCGCGAGCGAGATCGACACCGTGGCGACGAGCGCGCGCCGGCGGTCGATCCGGTCGGCGAGCGCACCGAGCGGCACGCCGAGCAGCGCCATCGGCACCAGGCGCACCAGCGTCAGCGTCGCGACCCAGCTCGCAGAGCCGGTCACCTGGTAGGTGTAGACGCCGACCGCGAGCATCTCGAGCCAGCGGACCGCGTACAGCAGCACGCCGACGACCCACAGCCGGCGGAAGTCGCGCTCGTGCAGCACCGAGCCGGCGAGGCGGTCGCGCAGGGCGTGGAGCGACGGCACGTGAGGGCGGTGCGGCGACGGGCGCGGCGGGGCCGCGGGGACGCCACTGTAGCGGGTCGGGTCGTGCTGCCGGCGGCCGCGTTCCGAGGACCGCGGACGCACGCTCGGGCGTGCGGGCGACGGCGCGGTCCGCGCGCTTCGACGTATCCGACCCGGCGATTCGCACCGCCGAGCGTGGCCGCACGCTACCCTTCGGGTCGACGCGGCCCCCGCACCGCGACCGGATCCCGCCTCCATGCCCGACGACGACGCCCTCGAGCTCGCCTGCACGCTGTGCGGCGAGACCGTCCGCGTGACGCCCGCGCCGGCCACCAACGCGATCGGCTCGCCCGACCTCGACGCGCGCCCGCCGGGCGCCGCCCGCGCCGCGCTGCCGCTGCGCGTGCAGTGCTGCCCGTCCTGCGGCTACTGCGCGCGCGACCTCACCGTCGAGACCCCGGGCTCGCGCGAGGCCGTCGACGAGGAGGAGTACGTCGAGGTGCTCGACGACGACGAGCTGCCCGAGAAGGCGCGCGAGTTCCTCTGCCTCGCACGACTCGACGGCGCCGCAGGCCGCTTCGACGACGCGTTCTGGTCGACGCTGTCGGCCGCGTGGATCGCCGACGACGCCGACGACCGCGACGGCGCCGAGCGCTGCCGCGCGCTCGCGCTCGCCGCGCTGCGGATGGCGCGTGCGGCCGGCCGCCGCGTCGGGCCGGGCCCGGGCGTCGAGGACGTGGTCGAGGTCGACCTGCTGCGGCGGATGGGCGAGTTCGCCGACGCCGAGCGCTGCATCCGGCGCGCGCTCGATCGCAGGCCGGACGAGGTCGTCGACCAGCTGCTGCGCTTCCAACGCGACCTGGTCGCCGCGCGCGACCGGCTCCCGCACCAGGTCTCGGAGGCGCTGAACCCGGACGCGTGAGGCGCCCCGGGGCACCGTGCGGGCCGTCCGGCCCTGGGGCGGGCGCGCGGGCGCCGGTCCCGCGCGCCGCAGCCGGTGCGCGACGCGCCTATACTCGCGTCCGTCGCGTCGAGGCGGCGCGCACGACGTCCGCCTCGACCTGGAACGGGGATTCGACGCGGGCCGCGGTCGCGGCGGGAGGGCGTGATGACGTTCGTCGGTGGAATGCTCTGGTGGACCGTGCTCGGCGCGCTCGTGGGCTGGGTCGCCGCATGGTGGCTCGGGCGCTCGACGCAGCGGCTGCTCACGCAGCCGGTGATCCAGATCCTCGAGCGGGTGCTCGACAACCCGCGCCACGTCGCGCGGATCGCGTCGCTCGAGGGCGAGCTCGCCGCGCTGCGCGACGAGGCCGCGCGGGTGCCGGCGCTGCAGGCGCGCGTCGACGAGCTGCTCGCCGCGCCGCCCAAGGTGGTCGAGAAGGTCGTCACGCGCACGCTGGACCGCGTCATCGAGAAGCCGGTCGACCGGATCGTCGAGAAGGTGGTGGAGAAGGTCGTCGAGCGGCCGGTGGACCGCGTCCTCGAGCGCGTCGTGCGCGATCTCGCGGCGATCGCCGAGCGCGACGCGGCGCTGCGCGCGCAGCGTCGGCGGATCGAGCACCTCGACGCGCTCGCGGCGGTGCTCGCCGATCGCGTGGCCAAGGCGGCCCGGGTCGACGCGGTGGCGGCGCCGAGCGCCTCGCCGGACCCCGTTCCGGGCAACGATGCGCTGCGTCCGCTGCGCGCACGGATCGAGCACCTCGAGGCACTGGTCGCGGTGCAGGCCGAGCGGCTCGCCGAGGACCGTGCGCGCGCGGCGCGGCCGGACCTGCGCAGCCGCTCGATCGGCCCCGGGGCCGACATCGAGATCGTCGAGGGCATCGGCCCGAAGATCGCCGAGCTGCTGCGCGCGCGCGGGCTCGGCTCGTTCGGCGCGCTCGCGCAGGCGTCGCCCGGCACGCTGCGCGAGATCCTGGACGACAACGGGCCGGCCTACCGGATCGCGGACCCGAGCACCTGGCCGGAGCAGGCGCGCCTCGCCGCCGACGGCCGCTGGGACGAGCTGAGATCGCTGCAGGACTCGCTGAACGCGGGCCGCCGCTGACCGACACCAGGAGCCGACGATGACCGCCGCCACCTTCGAGGACGCGACCACGCTGGAGGGCGCGCCGCGCCCGCTCGTCCAGGACGCCTGGGTCGCGCTGAACAGGCGCTACGCGATCGGCGCGGCTGCGCTGGCGGCCGCGCTGCTGCTGCTGTGGGCGCTGGGCATGGGCCCGGGTGCGACCGGCACCGCGGACGCGCCCGCGGGCACCGCGCAGCGGGCCGCCGACGTGCCGGCCGCGGCGCGGCCGGCGACCGGGA
>JADCHE010000023.1 GCA_020248665.1 Burkholderiales bacterium
CACGCCGATCACCACCAGCCCGGCGAACGCGAGCGGCATGCGCGACTGCGAGCCGGCCGACAGCAGCAGCTGGCCGATGCCGTCGTTCGACGCGCTCATCTCCGAGACGGTCGTGCCGACGAACGCGAGCGTGATCGCGACCTTGAGCGATGCGAAGAAGTACGGCATCGAGCGCGGCAGGCCGACCTTGAGCAGCACGTCCAGGCGCTTGGCGCCGAGCACCCGCAGCACGTCCTCGAGCTCGGGCTCGAGGGTCGCGAGGCCGGTCGCGATGTTGACCATGATCGGGAAGAACGAGATCAGGAACGCGGTCAGGATCGCCGGGCCCGCGCCGATGCCGAACCAGACCACCAGGATCGGCACGAGCGCCGCCTTCGGCACCGAGTTGAACGCGGTGAGCAGCGGGTACATCGCCGAGTAGGCGAACTTCGACGAGCCGATCAGGAAGCCGAGCAGCACGCCGACGACGATCGACAGCCCGAAGCCGATCATCGTGGTCCAGAAGGTGCGCCACGCGTTGGTCATGATCGGGCCGGCGAACTCGACCAGCGCGACCGCGATCGACGACGGCGTCGGCAGCACGAACTCGCTGACCGACAGCACGCGGCAGGCGATCTCCCAGACGAGCAGGATCGCGGCCAGGAGGAGCAGCGGCGCGAAGCGCTCGGCGGTGCGGGAGGTCATCGGCTCAGCTCTTGCGGATGGAGCCGATCCGCTCGCGCAGTTCGTGCACGAGCGCGGTGAACGGCTCGGTGTAGGTGATCTCGAGGTCGCGCGGCCGCGGCAGCGGGTTCTCCCTGCGCGCTAGGATGCGGCCGGGCCGCTTGCTCATCACGTACACGGTATCGGCGAGGTAGACCGCCTCGCGCAGGTCGTGCGTGACCAGGATCACGTTGAAGCGCTGCGTGGTCCACAGATCGCGCAGCACGTTCCACAGCTCCTCGCGGGTGAACGCGTCGAGCGCGCCGAACGGCTCGTCGAGCAGAAGCATCTTCGGCTCGTGGATCAGCGCGCGGCAGATCGACGCCCGCTGCTGCATGCCGCCCGACAGCTGCCACGGGAACTTGTCCTCGTAGCCCTGCAGGCCGACGGTGGCCAGCAGCCTGCGCGCGCGATCGGCGTACTGCGCGCGCTTCGCCTTGAAGCTCGAGCGGTACGGCTCGACGATCTCGAGCGGCAGCAGCACGTTGTCGAGCGTCGTGCGCCAGGGCAGCAGCGTCGGCGCCTGGAACGCCATGCCGACGATCTTCAGCGGGCCGGTGACCTGCTGGCCGGCGATCGTCACCGTGCCCTTCGTCGGACGCCTGAGCCCGGTGGCGAGCTTCATGAACGTCGACTTGCCGCAGCCCGAGGGTCCGACGATCGCGATGAACTCGCCGTCGCGAGTCTGCAGCGAGATGTCCTCGACCGCGAACTCGTTGCGCGCGGCGAGCTCGTCGCTGTAGGCGAGCCAGACCTCGCGGAAGTCGACGAAGCTCGGTGCAGCGACGCTCATCGCGGCACCGCCGTCACTTGCCGAAGATGTTGCGCTGGTCCTTCGACGGCAACAGGCCCTGCACGAAGATGCGGTCGGGCTGCACGCGCTCCTTGAGGCCGTAGGCGTCGTTGACCTGCGAGGCCATCAGCGCGAGCCGCGGCGGGGAGACCTCGCCGAAGCCCTCGGCCTTGGCGTCCGAGGTGAGCACGCTGCCGGCGAGCGCGAGCTTGAGCCGCCGGGTCTCGAGCGCCACGTCGATCAGGCCGTCGCGATCCTTCACGCTGGCGATGCCGGCGGCCGGGTCGGCGATGACGTCGCGCACGCCCTTCGTGAACGCGCGCAGGAACGCCTTCACCGCCTCGGGGTTCTTCTTCAGGAACTCCTCGGTGGTGATGATCGCGTTGCCGTACAGCTTCACGCCGTACTGCGGGTACGGCAGGATCACCACGTCCTCGTCCTTGACGCCGCGCGCGTTGAGGTTCAGCAGCGAGGTGAAGTAGAAGCCGGTGATCGCGTCGACGTCGCCGCGCACCAGCATCGTCTCGCGCAGCGGCGGGTCCATCGAGGTCCACTGGATCTTGCCGAGGTCGATGCCGTTGGCCTTCGCGAAGATCGGGAAGCCCTTGCGGCCCGCATCGAACACCGGCGCGCCGAGCTTCCTGCCGGCCAGGTCGGCCGGCGTCTTGATGCCCGACTTCTTGAGCGTGAGCACCGCGGCCGGCGTGTTGTTGTAGACCACCATCACCGCGACCGGCTTCGAGGGCGCGGTGGGGTTGTTGCCCCAGAACTCCATCAGTGCCGCCATGTCGGCGAAGCCCATGTCGTAGGTGCCGGTGGCCACGCGCGTGATGGTGCCGCCCGAGCCGTTGCCGGCGTCGATCGTGACGTCGAGCTTCTCGTCCTTGAAGTAGCCCTTCTTCGCGGGAAGCGTGAACAGCGCCGCGGGCCCCTCGAAGCGCCAGTCGAGCTGGAAGCGGATCTTCGTCTCCTGCGCGGACGCGGGCGCGGCGGCGATCAGCCCCGCCCCGAGCGCGAGGGCGGCGACGAGCCGGGCGGACGAATGGTGGACGGACATCGGGGGCTCTCCTGGAAGTGCGCGCGGCCGGCCGGGAATCGGTGCCGCCCTGCGAGCGTGGTTGCAAGAGCCGTGCCGGCGGCGATTCTACGGCGAGGCCGCGCGGTCATGGTGCATGGTGCCCGTCAGCGGCGCGTCCGGCCGTGGACGTGCCGCGCGGTGTTCGCGCCGAGCGCCGGCGCCGGCCCGCGGATCGCGGGTCGCGTGCCGTCGAAGGACAGCGGCAGCCCGGTCAGCGTCAGGCCGTCGCCGCCCGGCACCGGCTGCACCAGGCCGAGTGCTGCGACCTGCGGCTGCGACAGCGCCTCGGGCACGGTGTGGATCGGCGCGCAGGGCACGCCGGCGCCCTCGAGCGCCTCGAGCCATGCATCGCGGGGGCGCGTGCGCAGCACCTCGCGCAGCGGCCCGAGCAGTGCGGCCCGGTTCGCGAGCCGGTCGCGGTTCGTCCGGAAGCGCGCATCGGCCGCCCACTCCGGGTGGCCGAGCACCGCCGCGAGCTTCGCGAACAGCCGGTCGTTGCCCGCGCAGATCAGGAACGGCCCGTCGGACGCGTCGAAGGCCTCGTAGGGCACGAAGCTCGGATGACCCGAGGGGTGGCGCTCGGGCAGCGTCCCTTCGTTGGCCCAGGCGTCGCCCTTCTGCGCGAGCCACGACAGCGCGGTCTCGGCGAGCGAGCCTTGCACGATGCCGCCGCGGCCGGTGAGCGTGCGCCGGTGCAGCAGCGACAGTGCGCCGATGACGATCCACATGCCGGTGCCCTGGTCGCAGATCGATGCGCCGCTGCGGATCGGCGGGCCGTCGGGCTCGCCGTTGATGCTCGACAGCCCGCTCCAGGCCTGCAGCAGCGGCTCGTAGCCCGGGCGCATCGCGAGCGGACCGACGTGCCC
The DNA here is from genome assembly GCA_020248665.1 of Burkholderiales bacterium. GTDB lineage: Bacteria > Pseudomonadota > Gammaproteobacteria > Burkholderiales > Burkholderiaceae_E > UBA4615. The sequence continues at coordinate 3,440 of JADCHE010000023.1, forward strand.
GAACGCCGACATGCCGCAGTAGACCAGCCGCGGGTGGCGCGCGCAGAGCGTCGGCCCGTCGAGGCCGAGCGCCTCGGGCACGCCGGGCCGCAGGTTGTGCACGAGGATGTCCGCCCCGGCGACGAGCGCATCGAGCGCGGCGAGGCCCTCGGCCGACTTCAGGTCGATCACCACCGACTGCTTGCCGCGGTTGAACACCTGGAACGCGAGCGAGTCGCCGCCGCGGAAAGCCGGGCCCATCTGCCGCGCGTCGTCGCCGACCTCGGGCCGCTCGATCTTGATCACCTCGGCGCCGAGGTCCGAGAAGATCGCGCCGGCGAACGGGCCGGCGAGCACCTGTCCGAGCTCGACGACGGTCAGGCCCGCGAGGGGTCCGGGATGCGGCATGGCGGTCGGCCTCGTGGCGGGGAACGGGGGCCGATTATCGCCGGCCCGCCCGGGCGCGTCGCAGGCCGTTCCGCGCGCGCCGGCGGCTCAGCGCGGCGCGCCGGCGCGGTACCAGGCGTCGATCGTCGCGCGCTCGGCGTCGGTGATCTGCGTGAGGTTGCCGATCGGCATCGCCCTGGCGACGACGGTCTGCTGGTGGATCGCCTGCGCCTGCCGCACGATCGCCTCGGGCGAGTCGAGCACCACGTTCTTCGGCGGCGAGGCGAAGCCCGGATACGTCGGCTGCGCCGCGTGGCAGCCCGCGCAGCGCTGCACGACGATCGGGGCCACCTGCGCGAGGTCGGGCGCCTTCGCGCCGGCCTGCGGCGCGGGCGCGGAGGCGGGCGACGCGAGCACGAAGGTGCCGGCGATCGCCGCGCCGCCGACCGCGAGCAGCGCGGGCTTCGAATGCCCGCGATGGCGCAGCACGAACCACAGCCGGATCGTTGCGCCGGCCACCGCCATCGCGACCAGCGCGAGCCACGCGTGCCGGTGGTTGGTCAGGCTCGCGTAGTGGTTGCTGATCATCGTGAACAGCACCGGCAGCGTGAAGTAGGTGTTGTGCACGCTGCGCTGCTTGCCCCGCACGCCGTGGATCGGGTCGGGCGCGCGGCCCTCGGCCTTCGCGCGCACCAGGTCCTTCTGCCCGGGGATGATCACGAAGAACACGTTCGCCGCCATGATCGTGCCGAGCATCGCGCCGAAGTGGATGAACGCGCCGCGTCCGGAGAACAGCTTGCACAGCGCCCACGCGGCCGCGGCGCACCCGGCCAGCAGCAGCGCCGCGAGCACCGGCTCGTTCGCGCCGAGCCGCGAGCGGCACAGTGCGTCGTACACGAGCCAGCCGCCGACGAGGAACGCAGCCGCGATCACGACCGCCGCGCCCGGCGACAGGTCGGCGACCTGCGGGTCGACCAGGTACACCTTCGCGCCGAGCCAGTAGACCAGCACCAGCATGAACATGCCCGACAGCCAGGTGCCGTAGGCCTCCCACTTGAACCAGTGCAGCGGCTCGGGCAACTCCGGCGGCGCGACGCGGAACTTCTGCGCGCGGTAGAAGCCGCCGCCGTGCACCGACCAGACCTCGCCCGCGAGGTCGAGCCGCTCGCCTTCGGCGCGGTCGCGCGGCGCGTGCAGGTGCGCGTCGAGCCAAACGAAGTAGAACGACGCGCCGATCCACGCGATGCCGGTGATCAGGTGCACCCAGCGGCCGAGCAGGTTCAGCCACTCGAGGAGGTAGGCGTCCATCGGGTCAGCTGCCGCGGTAGGTCGACCACGACCATGGCGAAACCAGCAGCGGCACGTGGTAGTGCCCGCCCGCCTCGGCGAGACCGAAGTCGAGCGTCACCACGTCGACGAAGGGCGGCTCGGGCAGCTCGACGCCGAGGCGGCGGAAGTAGTCGCCGGCGGCGAAGGTCAGCCGGTAGCGGCCGGGGCGCACCGCGTCGCCGGACAGCAGCGGCACGTCGGTGCGGCCGTCGGCGTTGGTCGTCGTGCGCGCGAGCTCGCGCCAGCCATCGCCGTCGGCGACCCACAGCACGACGGCGACGCCGGCCGCGGGGCGGCCGCCGGCCGTGTCGAGGACGTGGGTGGAGAGCTTGCTCATGGGGCTCGCGTGGAGAGGAGGGCGCACGGCCCGTCGAGGTCCGGCTCGGCAGTTGAGCAACGATCATGCCACGGCGCAGGCGCCGCGCGCCGCCGCTGGGCGCGCCGTCAGCCGCGCGCGGCCGAGGCCTTCGCCGCGAGCGCGCGGTCGACGAAGTCGAGCCGGTCCTGGCCCCAGAAGCGCTCGCCGTCGAGCACGAAGGTCGGCGCGCCGAACACGCCCAGCCGCTCGGCCTCGTCGGTGTTCGCGCGGTACGCGGCCTGGACCGCGTCGCTGCGCTCCATCGCCTGCAGCGCCGTCCCGTCGTAGCCGTTCTCGTCGGCGATCGCGATCCGCGTCGCGGGGTCGGCGATGTCGCGCTCCTCGGCCCACAGCGCGCGCAGGATCGCGTGCGACAGCACGAACGCGTCCTCGCCGCGCAGCTGCGCGGCGATCACCATCCAGCCCGCCTGCTTGTTCCAGTCGGGCGGTTGGCCGTCGGCCGGGTAGTGCTTCGGCACGAGCTCGAGCGGCATGCCGAGGTAGGCGCGCCAGCGGTCGAGCTCGAGCGCGTGGTAGGTCCGGCGCGGCTCGGGCCGCGTGCGCAGCGGGATGCCACCGGTCTTCGGCACGACCGCCTGGAAGTCGTAGGGCTTGAGCAGCAGCGTCGCCCGGTGCCGGCGCACGACGTCCTGCAGCCTCGGGCCGGCGAAGTACGCCCACGGTGACGAGAGGCTGTAGAAGCAGTGCAGGACGGGTCGGGTCACGGCGGCGTCGGTGCAGGCAGAATGACGGCCATTATGACCGCGACCGTGCCCGACCCGACCGCCCGTTCCACCCCCGCCACGCCGCGCGACTGGGGGTGCCTCGCGTCGTCCGGCGGCGCCCGCGACGCGCAGCGCGCTCGTCGCGAGGATCCCGCCGGGCTGGCAGCGCTCGAGGCTCGCGTCGCGCACGACCTCGCCTGCCTCAACTACCCCCCGCCCGACTGGGTGCCGCCCACGCCCGGCCCCGCCGGCACGCCGATGCTCGACGTGCTGGTCGCCGGCGGCGGCATGTGCGGGCAGACGGTCGCCTATGCGCTGCGGCGCGACGGCATCGGCCGGCAGCGGACGATCGACGCGCGGCGCGAGGGCCTCGAGGGCCCATGGGCGACCTTCGCGCGGATGGAGATGCTGCGCTCGCCCAAGCACCTGACCGGGCCCGACCTCGGCGTGCCCTCGCTCACCTTCCGCGCCTGGTACGAGGCGCGCTTCGGCGCCGACGGCTGGGCCGCGCTGCACAAGGTCTGGCGGCTCGACTGGAGGGACTACCTGCTGTGGGTGCGCCGGCAGGTGGGCGTCGCCGTCGACGGCGGCGTGCGGCTGGAGTCGATCGAGCCCGCGCGCGGCGGGCTCGCGCTGCGACTCGACGAGCGCGGCACGGCGCGCACGGTGCACGTGCGCAAGCTGGTGCTCGCGCTCGGCCGCGAGGGCAGCGGCCTGCCGCGTCGGCCGGCGTTCCCCTCGCTCGAGCCCGACGCGCCCGCGGCCCGCGCGCACGTGTTCCACTCGATGGACGAGGTGGACTTCGCCGCGCTCGCCGGCCGGCGCGTCGGCGTGCTCGGCGTCGGCGCGTCCGCGTTCGACAACGCCGGCCTCGCGCTCGAGCACGGCGCGGCCGAGGTGGCGATGTTCGCGCGGCGCGCGGCGATGCCGCAGGTCAACAAGTCGAAGTGGACCTCGTTCGCGGGCTTCTTCCGCGGCTACCCGGCCCTGCCCGACGCCGAGCGCGTGCGCTTCTACGCGCACGTGCTCGACGAGCAGGTGCCGCCGCCCTACGAGAGCGTGCTGCGCTGCGACCGGCATCCGGCCTTCGCGCTGCGGCTCGGCGAGCCGTGGCTCGACGTCGCGGCGGACGCCGACGGCGTGACGGTGACGACGCCCGCGGGCACGCGACGCTTCGACGCGGTGATCCTCGGCACCGGGTTCGACGTGAACCTGATCGACCGGCCGGAGCTCGGTACGCTCGCCGCGCACGTGCTGCCGTGGGGCGATCGCGTGCCCTCCGACGGCAGTGCGGCGCACGACGAGATCGCGCGATTTCCCTACCTCGGCGAGGGCTTCCAGCTGCTCGCGCGGCCGGGCGCCGCGCCCGAAGTCGCCGACGCGTTGTCGCGGATCCACCTGTTCTCCTGGGGCAGCACGCTCAGCCAGGGCGCGGTCGCGGGCGACATCCCGGGGCTCGCGATCGGCGCGACGCGCCTGTCGGGGGCGATCGCGGCGCACCTGTTCGTCGAGGACGCCGGGCGGCACCACGCGCGGCTGCTCGCGCACGACGAGCGCGAGCTCAAGCCGACGCGGTGGTGGGACGGGCACCCGGCGGCGGGGCCGGCGGGCACCGAGTAGGGCGCGGCGCAGACGCGCACCGCCGCGGCTCACGTCACGGCAACCCCGAGCACGTCCGCCTCGGGCCGCTTGAGCAGCTCCTTGAGCAGGGGCGGCTCGAAGTGCCGCTGCACGGTGATCGCGTAGAAGGTCTCGGAGAGCTCGGGCACCACCGCGTACTCGACCAGCCGGCCCGCGCGCAGCTCGTCCTGCACGACGACGGTGGGCAGCAGCGCGACGCTGTCGGAGTCGCGCGCGAGCAGCCGCAGCATCGCCATGTCGTCCACCTCGGCGCGCAGCCGGTATCGGATGCCGCGCTGCTCGCACATCAGGTCGAAGCCGGCGCGGATGTCGTGGTCCGGGCCCGGCAGCAGCAGCGGCACCTCGGCGAGCTCCTCGGGGAAGCGGAACGCGCGCCGCTTCGGGCGCGGTCGGCCGACGAGGCTGACCGGCTGGCGCGCGATCCGCCGGCAGCGCCACGGGTCGTCCGACGTGCCGTGCACCCGCCGGTTCGAAAGGATCACGTCCAGCGTGTGCACGCGCAGGCGTCCGAGCAGGTCCGCGAGCGCGCCCGACTGCAGCACCAGCTCGACGTCCTCGCGTTCGAGCAACGGCCGCACGAAGTTCTCCTGGAAGTTGCGCGACAGGGTCGAAACCGCGCCGATCCGAAGCACCTGCCGGTTCTCCCGGCGCCCCTCGCGCAGCAGCGCGACCATCTCGCCGCCGGCCGCGAAGATCGATTCGGCGTACGACATCGCGAGCCGGCCCGCCTCGGTCAGCTGCAGCGTGCGGCCGCGCCGCTCGAACAGCGCCTGCCCGAGCTGCTCCTCGAGCTGGCGGATCTGCACCGACAGCGCCGACTGCGACACGTGCAGACGGGTCGCGGCGCGGGTCAGGTTGCCGTCCTTCGCGACGGCCCAGAAGTAGTGCAGGTGGTGGTAGTTCAGTCGCTGCACGCGGCACTCCCAATCGTTCGATCTGGAAGAACGATAACGAACGAACAATGAATTTTACGGATGACCCTGGGCGCGTCAGAGTGACGTCACCAGACCGAACAGGGGCCTCCCGATGTCCTCCTCCGCCCTCGACCCCGCCGCGCTGCCGCTCTGGCACGCGGCCCTGCTCGCCCTCCCGGCACTCGCCACCGGCCTCGCTGCGCTCGCCTGCGGGCCGTCGCGCGGCGCCGATGCCGCATGGCGGACGGTGCGCGGCGCGGCGGGCCTCGCGCTCGCCGCGGCGATGGCCTCGCTCGCGGCCGTGCTGCTCGGCGGGGGCGGCAGCGGCTTCGGGCTGCGCGGCGACGCCGCCGGCGGTATCGTGCTGGTGCTCGTCGCGTTCGTCGGCCTCGCGATCGCGCGCTACTCCGCGCCCTACCTCGACGGCCAGCCCGGCCTCGAGCGCTATGCGCGCTGGCTCGCCGCGACGCTCGCCGCGGTCGCGCTCGTCGTCGTCACCGACCACCTGCTGGTGCTCGCGTTCGCCTGGACCGCGGCGAGCGTATCGCTGCATCGGCTGCTGATCTTCTTCGATCACCGGCCGGCCGCGGTGCTCGCCGCCCACAAGAAGCGGATCGCCGGGCGCGTCGCGGACGTCTGCATGCTCGGCGCGGTGGCGCTGCTGTACCTCGCATTCGGCACCGCGCACATCGGCGAGCTGGTCGGGCGCGCCGCCGAGGCGCCCGGGCTGCCGGCCTCGGCGCAGCTCGCGATGGTGCTGGTCGCGTCCGCCGCGCTGCTCAAGTGCGCGCAGCTGCCGTTCCATGGGTGGCTGATCCAGGTGATGGAGGCGCCGACGCCGGTGTCCGCGCTGCTGCACGCCGGCGTCGTCAACCTGGGCGGCTTCGTGCTGATCCGGCTCGCGCCGCTCCTCGCCGAGTCGCTCGCCGCCCAGGCGCTGCTGGTCGCGGTCGGCACGTTCACCGCGGTCGTCGCCGCGCTGGTGATGACCACGCGCATCAGCATCAAGGTCGCGCTCGCCTGGTCGACGTGCGCGCAGATGGGCTTCATGCTGATGCAGATCGGCCTCGGCGCCTGTGAGATGGCGCTGCTGCACCTGGTCGCCCACTCGCTGTACAAGGCGCACGCGTTCCTCGGCGCGGGCGGCGCGGTCCGCGCGACGACGCTCGCGCGGATGGCGCCTTCCGAGGGCGCGCCGGGCGCGGGCCGGATCCTCGCAGGCCTCGCGCTCGGCGCAACCGCGGTTGCGCTCGCGGCGCTGGCGTGGAGCCCGTGGCTGCACCCGACGCCGACGCTCGCGACGCTCGCCGCGATCGTCGTCCTCGCGCTGGTGCCGCTCGGCCGGCCGATGGCCGCGGGTGCGCTCGCGCGCACCGGGCTCGGTGCGCTCGCGCTCGCGCTCGCCTGGTTCGGGCTGCACGCCGCGCTCGCCGGACGGTTGGTCGCGGCCGGCGAGCCGGCCGCACCGCTGTGGGCGATCGCCGCGCTCGGCTTCGCGGTGCTGTTCGCGCTGCAGTGCGCGGTGCAGGCCGCCCCGCGCGGTGCGCTCGCGAGGCGGCTGTACCCGTGGTTCTACGGCGGCCTGTTCCTCGACGAGCGCGTCAGCCGCGCGGCCTTCCGCCTGTGGCCGCCGCCCGCACCGGCCGCGCCGCCGGCCGCCGCCGCGATGCACGCGATCCCCGTGACCGTCCAGGCCCCCCACGTCCCTCACGTCGCCCAGACCGCCCCCTCGCTCGGAGCCCGCTGATGAACGCCCCCGTCGATCCTTCGCTGCACGCGATCGAAGCCCTGATGAGCGACGTCGCGCTCGCCTGCGACCGCATCGCCCCGACCTGGCCGCTGGACCGGTTCATCGCGGTCAACCCATGGTGGGGCTGGGTCGGCCGCCCGATCGACGAGGCGGCCGCCGAGCTCGGCGTGCTGGCGCGCACGCGCCTCACGATGCCGCGCGAATGGTTCCTCGCGCGGTGGCGCGACGGCGCGCTGCGGCGCGAGCACGTCGAGGCCGCGATCGCTCTGACCGGCGCACCGATGTCGGCGGAAGCGGTTGCCGCCGCGATGTCGGCCCCGACGCCCTCGCCCGCCGTGCCGCCGCTGGTGTCCGACCTGCGTGACGCGTACGCGGAGCCAGGCCGCGCGATGCGCTGGACCGAGCTCGTCGTCCACCAGATCGCGCAGCACTGCGCCGCCGTCTTCGACGACGGCCAGGCGCGCTGGCGCATCGACGGCGGCGACGGCCTCTTCGCGAGCTGGCGTCGCCAGGTCGAGGCCGACCGCGGGCTGCCGTGGCGCCGCGGGCGTCGCACCGCGCTCGCATCGCTGCGCACGGTGCCGGCCGATCCGCACCTCGCGATCGGCGCCGCGCTCGAGGCGCTCGGCGTCGACGCCGACGCGCGCGCGCCGTACCTGGGCGCACTGCTCGCGAGCGTCGGCGGCTGGGCCGCGTGGTGCGCGTACCAGCGCTGGCAAGCGCGGCTCGACGGCCGTGACGACGACACGATCGTCGAGCTGCTCGCGATCCGGGCGACCTGGGAGCGCCTGCTGCGCGACGACGCCGCGCCCGGCGCGATCGAAGCGGGCTGGGCGCGCGCATGGTCGCGGGCCGACGCGGCGGCCGCCGCGCTGCGCGATGCGCAACGCGTCGACTGGGTGCTGCAGCACGCGGTGGAGCTCGCCTGGCGGATGCCGCTCGCGACCGCATTCGCCGCGCCGCCGCGGGTGCCGGCGGTCGAGGCCGCGTTCCAGGCGGTGTTCTGCATCGACGTGCGCTCGGAGGTGTTCCGCCGCGCGCTCGAGGCCACCGGCGAGGACCTGCGCACCATCGGTTTCGCCGGCTTCTTCGGCCTGCCGATCGCGTACTCGCCGGCCGGCACCGCGCTGACCCGTCCGCAGCTGCCCGGCCTGCTCGCGCCGGGCCCGGTCGCGACCGAGTCCGCGCCGGACGACGGCGGCCGGCCGCTCGCGTCGGCGCTGCTCTCGAAGCGGCGCGACGCGCTCGCGGCGACGAAACGCTGGGCCGAACTGCGCGGCACCGCCGCCTCGGGCTTCTCGTTCGTCGAGGCCTGCGGTCTGCTCTACGGCGCGAAGCTGCTCGCCGACGGATCGACCTCGACCCAGCCGCCCCCGGCGGTCGAGCACGCGGGGCTGCCGGCGGGCACGTCGCCGCGCCCGCGGCTCGCGATCGTCGACACCGACCCGAAGGCCGCCGCCGCGATGGCCCGCGGCATCCTCGGCGCGATGGGGCTCACCCGCGACTTCGCGCCGCTGGTGCTGCTTGCCGGGCACGGCAGCCGCACGGTCAACAACCCGCACGCGGCCGGCCTCGACTGCGGCGCCTGCGGCGGCCAGACCGGCGAGGTGAACGCGCGCGTGCTCGCCGACCTGCTGAACGCGCCGATGGTGCGCGCCGAGCTCGCCGCGCTCGGCGTCGCGATCCCGGCGAGCACGCACTTCGTGCCCGGCCTGCACGACACGACGACCGACGACGTGCGGCTCTTCGACCTCGACGCGCTGCCCGCGACCCACGCGCAGGCGCTCGTGGCGCTGCGGGAGCGGCTCGCCGCTGCCGGCCGTACGGCCCGCGCCGAGCGCGCCGCCTCGCTCGGCCTCACGCCGATCGCCGGCGACGCCGACGCGCTCGCCGACGCGATCCGCCGCCGCGGCACCGACTGGGCGCAGGTGCGGCCCGAGTGGGGGCTGGCCGACTGCGCGGGGTTCGTCGTCGCGCCGCGCGCGCGCACCCGGGGGCTCGACCTCGGCGGGCGCGCGTTCCTGCACGACTACGACTTCCGCGAGGACGCGGGCGGCGCGGTGCTCGAGCTGATCATGACCGCGCCGATGGTGGTCACGAACTGGATCAACCTTCAGTACCATGCCTCGACCGTGGACAACCGCCGCTACGGCAGCGGCGACAAGACGCTGCACAATGTCGTCGGCGGCGGCATCGGCGTGTTCGAGGGCAACGGCGGCGACCTGCGGATCGGCCTGGCGCTGCAGTCGGTGCACGACGGCGAGCGGTGGCGGCACACGCCGCGCCGGCTCGCGGTGCACATCGAGGCGCCGCGCGCGATGATCGACGCGGTGATCGCGAAGCACGCGGTGGTGCGCGATCTGGTCGTCAACGGCTGGCTGCACCTGCTGCGGATCGATCCCGAGGGCGGGCCGGTCGAGCAGCGGCTCGCCGACGGCTGGCGGATCGCGCCGGCGGGCTGAGCGCGGCGGGCGCCTCGCAAGGCCCGACGGCCCGCGCGGCGCGCCCGCCCGTATCGGTTCTCAGTCGATCGTCACGCCGACCTGCCGCACCACCTGCGTCCAGCGTGCGCGATCGGCCTTGAGGGTCTCGCGGAACTGCTGCGGCGTCTCGATGCGCACGCTGTTGCCCGCGCCGTTGAGCCGCGAAGCGATTTCGGGCGACTCGAGCACCTGCCGCACCGCTGCGTTGATCCGCTCGACGACCGCCGGGTCCATGCCCTTCGGGCCGAGCAGGCCGAACCAGATGTAGCTGTTGAAGCCCGGATACCCGGACTCGGCGATCGTCGGCACGTCGGACACCGTCGCGACGCGCTTCGGCGTGGTCACGCCGAGCAGGCGCACCTTGCCGGCCCGCAGCTGCGGCAGCACCGTCTGCACCTGGTTCATGATGCAGCAGACCTGGCCCGACAGCACCGCGGTCATCGCCTCGGGGCCGCCCTTGTAGGGCACGTGGACCATGTCCAGGCCCGCGCGCGCGTTGAACTCGGCGAACGCCAGGTGCGTGCCGGTGCCGTTGCCGGTCGACGCGAAGTTGTACTTGCCCGGCTCGGCCTTCACCTTCGCGACGAACTCCTGCACCGTGCGGACGTCGATGACATCGGGGTTGATCGTCAGCACGTTCGACACGTCGACCAGCGTCGCGAGCGGCGTGAAGTCGGCCTCGACGTCGAACGGCAGCTTGCGGTAGAGCGCCGCGTTGATGCCGTGCGTGCCCGAGGTGCCGAGCAGCAGCGTGTGGCCGTCTGGCCGCGCGCGCGCGACGAACTCGGAGGCGATGTTGCCGGCCGCACCGACCTTGTAGTCGATCAGCACCTGCGTGCCGAGCAGCTTCGCGAGGGGCTCCTGGATCTGGCGGCCGACGACGTCGACGCCCGAGCCGGCCGGGAACGTCATCACGATCGTGATCGGTCGGTCGCCCGGGAACGGGCCGGTCGGCTGCGCCCGGGCCTGAAGCGGCAGCGCGAGCGCGGACACGCTCGCAGCCAGGAAGGCGCCGCCCAGGCGCCTGCGGAACCGGAGGTGGAAGGGATCCTTCACGGCGTTGCTCGAGGCAAGTTCGATCGGACGAGGATACACCGCCTGCGCGGACACGTTCCGGGCGACCCGGGCCCCGGCGGACACCCTCAGCGTCCGGCCGGCCGGCGCGCGAGCACCACCACCGCGATGCCGCCGAGCACTGCCGCCGACGCGACCGCGAGCCGCGCACCCGGCGCCTCGCCGAGCAGCAGCACGCCGCCCACGGCCGCGATCGCCGGCACCGACAGCTGCACGGTCGCGGCCACTGTCGACGCGAGGCCGCGCAGCGCCGCGTACCAGATCGCGTAGCCGAGCCCCGAGGTCAGCACGCCCGAGGCGAGCGCCCAGCCGACGCCGGCCGCGTCCACCGACGCCCACGGCAGCGCCGCGGCGCTCGCCGCGATCGCGAACGGCGCCGCGCGCACGAAGTTGCCGGCGGTCGCCGCGGTCGGGTCCTCGCCCTTGCGCGCGCGCAGCGAATAGATCCCCCAGGACACGCCCGCACCGACCATCGCAGCCGCGGCGAAGGGCTCGGGCGCCTCGAACCCGGGCGCGAGCAGCACCACGAGGCCACCCGCCGCGCAGGCGAGCCCGGCCCACTGCAGCGGGCGCATCCGCTCGCCGCGCGCGAGCCCGACGCCGATCATCGTCGCCTGCACCGCGCCGAACAGCAGCAGCGCGCCGGTGGCGGCCGTCAGCGCGACGTAGGCGAGCGAGAACAGGATCGCGTAGGCGAAGAGGGCGAACCCCGAGCCCGTGCTCCCGGCGAGCCGCGCCGGGCCGTCGCGCCAGCGCACGATCGCCCACAGCGCGATCGCACCGCCCGCGAGCCGCAGGGTGGTGAAGCTCGCCGGGTCGATCGCCGTGTCGCGCAGCGCGACGCGGCAGAGCAGCGAGTTGCCTGCGAACGCGAGCATCGCGAGGGCGGTGAGCGGTAGCGTGGACATCCGTGGGATGATGCCGCGATGATCGCGACCCTGTCCGCGTCCCCGCTGCTGATCCGGCACGCCGACGTGCTGGTGACGATGGATCCGGCCCGGCGTGAGCTGCGCGACGCGGGCCTGCTCGCGGTCGACGGCCGCATCGAGGCGGTCGGCGACGCCGCCGCGCTCGACGCCGCGCTCGCCGCCGCCCGTGCGGCGGGCCGCGTCGGCGAGCGGCTGCGACGCATCGATGCGCGCGGCTGCGTGGTGACGCCGGGCCTGGTCAACACGCACCACCACATGTACCAGTCGCTGACCCGCGCGGTGCCGGCGGCGCAGGACGCCGACCTGTTCGGCTGGCTGACCTCGCTCTATCCGATCTGGGCGCGCTACACGCCGGAGATGTGCGTCGTCGCCGCCGAGGTCGCGATCGCCGAGCTGCTGCGCTCGGGCTGCACGACCTCGAGCGACCACCAGTACCTGTTCCCGAACGGCGCGCGGCTCGACGACACGATCGAGGCGGCGCGCCGGCTCGGCATCCGCTTCCATGCGTGCCGCGGCGCGATGAGCGTCGGCCGCGGCACGGGCGGCCTGCCGCCCGACTCGGTCGTCGAGGACGAGGACGCGATCCTCGCCGACTGCGAGCGCGTCGTCGGCCGCTGGCACGACTCATCGCACGGCGCGATGACGCGCGTCGCGCTCGCGCCGTGCTCGCCCTTCTCGGTGAGCCCGCGCCTGATGCGCGAGGCGGCGACGCTCGCGCGCCGGCTCGGCGTGCGACTGCACACCCACCTCGCCGAGAACGACGACGACGTCGCCTACGGCCGCGAGAAGTTCGGCATGACGCCGGCCGAGTACGCCGAGTCGGTCGGTTGGCTCGGCGACGACGTCTGGCACGCGCACTGCGTGAAGCTCGACGCCCCGGGCATCGCGCGCTTCGGCGCGACCCGCACCGGCATCGCGCATTGCCCGTGCTCGAACATGCGCCTCGCCTCGGGCATCGCGCCGATGCCGGTGTGGCGCGCGGCAGGTCTGCGCGTCGGCCTCGGCGTCGACGGTTCCGCGTCGAACGACGGCGCCGACCTGCTCGGCGAGGCGCGCCAGGCGATGCTGCTCGCGCGCGTCGGCCATGGCCCGGCGGCGCTGCGCGCGCGCGACGCACTCGAGATGGCGACGCTCGGCGGCGCCGCGGTGCTCGGCCGGGACGACGTCGGCGCGCTCGCACCCGGCATGGCGGCCGACGTCGCGGTGTTCGACGTCGGTGGACTCGAGCACGCGGGCGTCCATGACGCGGTCGCCGGGCTGCTGTTCGCGGCACCGGTGCGCGCGCGATTCACGATCGTCGGCGGGCGGGTCGTCGTCGACGAAGGACGCCTCGCGACCGCCGACGTGCGCGAGCTCGCGCGACGCCAGCGCGCGGCGGTGGCGGGGCTCGCGGCGGGCGCGGCCTGACCGGGCCGCCGCGCCGCGTCAGGGGTCGTCGCGCAGCGCCGGCTCCACCGACGCGACCCGCAGCACCGCCATCGCGAGGTTGAATGCGAGCCGCCGACCCGACGCGCGCAGCGCTCGCCCGGCGATCTTCCGGGCACCGGCCGACACCCAGGTGATCGCGGCGAGCGCCGCCGACATCGAGACGACCAGTCCCTTGCCCGCGTCCTGCGGCACGCAGGTGCCCGCCGCGCCGTCGCCGTCGGCTGCGCCCGCCGCCCGCACCGGCCCGGTCGCGATCGACCCGGCGATCCGGTCGAGGAACGCGATCGACGCCCAGCGCATCGCCTCGCCCGGCACCCGCGACGAGGCGAGCGCGACGCCGGCGCCGAGCTCGATCGCGAAGAACATCGCCCCGAAGCCGAGCGCGACGCCGAGGCGGTGCGGGTTCGTCCGTCTCGGGCCGAAACGCGCGCCGCCGGCCATCGGCATCAGGTTGTCGGAGGCGGGCAGGATCGCCATCACGAAGGCGAACAGCAGCCGGGCGAGCCGGCGTTCGCTCGGCATCGGGAGCGGGACCTCGGGCGCGGGGTCGCCCGCATGGCGGCGACGGCGCCACTCGGACCGGCACGGTCGTCCGGGTCGCGCCCGCGCCCGTCAGGGGCGCTCGGCCCGCCCGTCCGCCCTCGGGTCCCCCGCCAGGTGGACACGCCCCGGGGCGACAGCTTGAACGGCAGGTGCAGGTGCGGCGCGACGTCGACGAGCTCGAAGCGGTAGACGGTGCGCTCCTGGAACGCCGGCGAGCCGACGTCGATGCCCTGCGCGCGGAACCACGCGCCGGCGTCGAGCGCCACGTCGTGCGTGCCGGGTGCGACGCCGTCGCCGCGACCCATCCCCGCGTCGTCGACCAGCCCCGCGTGGCCGACGCGGCCGCCGCCGACGCGCACCCGCGCACCGGCCGCGTCGATGCGGAAGACCTCGACGGTCAGGCCGAGCGCGGGCGTGCCGCGGCTGACGTCGACCACGTGGACCGGGATGCCGGGCACGCTCGTCTCCCCGTCACCCGAGCTTGGCGCCCGAAGCCTCGAGCGCCGCAGCCCAGTCGGTCACCTGCTTCGAGACGAACGCGGAGGACGCGTCGATGCTCACCCTGCGCGTGTCGATGCCCGACCTTCACCGCCACCTGCAGCCGTCGGGCGGGACGGTGACGACCATCCGGATCGGCTTGTTCGGCCAGGCGGACTGGGCGGATGCGGCGCCCGGCAGGGCGACGGCGAGCGATGAGGTTCGGCGAATCCTCGAGCAGCCGCGTGTACTCGGCGCTCAGGGTCGGGCTGCGGACCGTCATGTTGCCGGCGACCGACGCGTCGGTCGCGATCCGCTGCATGCGCCCCGCGATGAAGGCCGCGACCGTCGCGTCGTTGTCCTCGAAGCGCCCGATGCCGGTACCGGCCGGCGCGAGCTTCGTCAGCTCCTCGTGCTCGAGCGCGCCGCGGGTGACCGCGACCGACCTGCCGGCGCGGACGCGGCGCGGGACCGCCGGTGCGGCGGGCCGGGCGCGCTACACTGCGCTGCAGCCCCGCGGCGCCGTCCGCGGCTCCCCGAGACGATGGCCCCCACCCGCGCCCGATGACCGACTACCCCCGCGACCTCGTCGGCTACGGCCGCACCCCGCCCCACGCCCGCTGGCCCGGCGACGCCCGTGTCGCCGTGCAGTTCGTGCTGAACTACGAGGAGGGCGGCGAGAACTCGGTGCTGCACGGCGACCCCGGCTCGGAGCAGTTCCTGTCGGAGATCGTCGGCGCCGCCGCCTACCCGGCGCGGCACATGTCGATGGAGTCGATCTACGAGTACGGCTCGCGCGTCGGGGTCTGGCGGATCCTGCGCGAGTTCGAGCGCCGGGGGCTGCCGCTCACGGTGTTCGGCGTGTCGATGGCGCTCGAGCGCCACCCGGAGCTGTCGCGCGCGTTCGTCGAGCTCGGCCACGAGGTCGCCTGCCATGGCTGGCGCTGGATCCACTACCAGGGCGTGGACGAGGCGACCGAGCGCGAGCACATGCGGATCGGCGTCGAGCTGGTCGAGCGGCTCACCGGCGTGCGCCCGCTCGGCTGGTACACCGGCCGCGACAGCCCGAACACCCGCAGGCTGGTCGCGGACTTCGGCGGATTCCTCTACGACTCCGACTACTACGGCGACGACCTGCCGTTCTGGACGCGCGTGACGCGCACCGATGGCACCGAGGTCGACCACCTGGTCGTGCCCTACACGCTCGACGCGAACGACATGCGCTTCGCGACGCCGCAGGGCTTCAACACCGGCGAGCACTTCCTGCAGTACCTGACCGACACGTTCGACGTGCTCTACGCCGAGGGCACGGAGCAGCCGTCGATGATGTCGGTCGGCATGCACTGCCGCCTGCTCGGCCGGCCGGGCCGGTTCCGCGCGCTGCAGCGCTTCCTCGACCACGTCGAGCGGCACGATCGCGTCTGGGTCTGCCGGCGCGTCGACGTCGCGCGGCACTGGATCGCGCACCACCCGCCCGCGCCGCGCGCCTGAGCGCAGCCCGGCGGCGTGCCGGTCATTTCACCGGGAAGAACGCCGAGCCGCGCAGGATCTTGTTCTCCATCCGCATGAACATCGAGGCGGACTTCGACAGGTAGGCCTGCCAGCGCGGATCGGCGGCGAGCTTCGCACGGCGCTGCTCGCGGTCCATCAGGTCGGTGTACTTCCACATGTGGACGATCTGGTTCAGCTCGCCGATGTCGTGCGAGACGTACCAGCCGTGGGGCAGGCCGAGGTGCTCGGTCTGCACCGCCCAGCCCTCGGCCTCGTAGAGCTTCAGGAACTCGGGCAGGCGGCCGGGGAACAGCGTGTAGGTGCGGTGGTCGAGGATCATGCGGTCTCTCCGGTGAGCGTGGCGGGGGGCGGGCGGCGCTGCACCCAGCGGGAGGCGAGCTCGTAGGCGCGGGCGAGGCGCAGCAGCGCGAGCTCCCCGTTCGGGCGGCCGACCAGCTGCAGGCCCATCGGCAGGCCGCGCGCGTCGAAGCCGGCCGGCACGCTGATCGCGGGCAGGCCGGCCATCGTCGCGCCGGTCACCACTTCCATCCAGCGGTGGTAGCTGTCCATCGACCGGCCGCCGACCTCGCGCGGCCAGGTGATCGACGCGTCGAACGGGAAGCACTGCGCGACGGGAAGCGCGAGGACGTCGAAGCGCTCGAGCAGGCCGCGTACGTGGTGGTACCAGGCCGTGCGCTCGGCGGATGCCCGGTACACGTCGAGCGCGGTGACACGCGAGCCCTGCTCCACCTCCCACTGCGCCTCGGGCTTGAGCAGCGCCCACCTTGCCGGATCGGAGCGGATCGGCTCGAAGCGGCCTGCGAAGCCCATCGCGCGCAGCGTCATGAACGCGCGCCAGACCCGCTCGTGGTCGAAGCCGAGCGCGGCCGGCTCCACGACACAGCCGAGCCCCGAGACGTCGCGCAGCGCCGACTCGCAGAGCGCGAGCACGCCGGGCTCGGTGGCGAGGTGGCCGCCGAGGTCGGCGAGCCAGGCGACGCGCACGTCGCGCCAGTCGCCGCAGTCGGACTCGAGCGACGCGTCGAACTGCGCGGGGTCGGCGTCGAGCGCGAGCGGGGCGCGCGGGTCGGGGCCGGCGAGCGTGCGCAGCATCGCCGCGAGGTCGGGCACGGTGCGCGCCATCGGGCCCTCGATGCCGAGCTGCTGGAAGAACGCGTCCTCGGCCGGCCACATCGGCACCCGCCCGCGCGAGGGCCTCAGGCCGAACACGTTGTTCCACGCGGCGGGGTTGCGCAGCGAGCCGCCCATGTCGCTGCCGTCGGCGACCGGCAGCATCCCGAGCGCGAGCGCGACCGCCGTGCCGCCGCTCGAGCCGCCGCAACTGCGCGTCGGGTCGTAGGCGTTCAGTGTCGTGCCGTGCACCGGGTTGTAGGTGTGCGAGCCCAGTCCCCACTCGGGCGTGTTCGTCTTGCCGATCACGATGCCGCCGGCCGCGCGGATCCGCTCCACCACCAGCCCGTCGGCCTCGGGCACGAAATCACGGAACAGCGGCGAGCCGAAGGTGGTGCGCAGCCCGCGCGTCGGCGCGAGGTCCTTGATCGCCTGCGGGAAGCCGTGCATCCAGCCGCGCGAGTCGCCGCGGGCGAGCTCGGCGTCGCAGCGGTCCGCCTCGGCGAGCAGCGTGGCCTCGTCGCGCAGCGACACGATCGCGTTGAAGCGCGGGTTCAGCCGGCCGATGCGCGCCAGGTACGCGCGCATCGCGTCGCGGCACGAGGCCTCGCGTCGGTGCAGCACGCGGGACAGCTCGAGCGCGTCGAGCCGGCACAGCGATTCGTCGACCATCGCGTCGTCCGTCGGGATCGGGGGAGCGGCAACGCTAACACGGCGGCCCGTGGCGACGGCCGTGCCCGAGGTTCCGGAATCGCGACGGCCTCGCGGGGCCGCGTCGCTCAGCCCCGGCGGAAGACGGCCGGCGCGGCGTGGTCCGCGAACGGGGTCGAGGCGTCGGCCGCGGGCACCGTGGGCGGGACGCCAGCGCGCCCCGTCGGCACGGCGCCGCCGCCGGTGCCCGCGGAGCCGACGCCGGTGGCCGAAGGGCCGACCGCGGTCACGGCGGCGACGTCCGCGAGCGAGGCCTCGAAGTCGGGCAGCGACACCGGTCGTCCGAAGTACCAGCCCTGGTAGCCGCTGCAGCCGTGGCGATCGAGGAAGGCGAGCTGCTCGGCGGTCTCGACGCCCTCGGCGATCACGGCGAGGCCCAGATTCTTCGCCATGCCGATGATCGTCTGCACGATCACCGCGTCGCTCGGATCGGTGGCCAGGTCGCGGATGAACGAGCGGTCGATCTTCAGCTCGTCGAGCGGCAGTCGCTTCAGGTAGGACAGCGAGGAGCAGCCGGTGCCGAAGTCGTCGAGCGCGAAGCCCACGCCGATCGACTTCAGCGCCTGCATCTTCGCGACGCAGCCGTCGATGTTGTCGAGCAGCAGGCTCTCGGTCAACTCGAGCCGCAGCCGCGACGGGTCCGTGCCGCTGTCGTCGAGCGCCCGCTCGACGCGGTTGACGAAGTCCGGCTGGCGGAACTGGCGCGCGCTCACGTTGACCGACAGCCGCAAGTCGCGGGTCGCGGGCCGCTTCGACCAGCCGGTGAGCTGCATGCACGCCGTCTCGAGCACCCACTGCCCGATCGGCACGATCAACCCGGTCTCCTCGGCGAGCGGGATGAAGTCCATCGGCGGCACCGCGCCGCGCTCGGGGTGCTGCCAGCGCAGCAGCACCTCGGCGCCGACGGTCCGAGCGCCGGACTTCTGCGCCTGGTAGGCGAGGCGCAGCTGCCCCTCCGACAGCGCACGGCGCAGGTCGGACTCGAGCGCGGCGCGCGCCTGCAGCGCGACCTGCATCGCGGGGTCGTAGAAGCGCACCATGCCACGCCCGGCGGCCTTCGCGCGGTACATCGCCGCGTCGGCGTGCATCACCACGTCCTCGACCCGCGCGTCCCCGCCGAACATCGCGACGCCGATCGACGCCGAGCTGTGGAAGCGCAGCCCGGGCACGTCGAACGGACGCGACAGCGCGGTCATCAGCCGTAGCGCGGCCTCGTCGGCGCGCGCGGCCGCCTGCCGCGGCTCGCCGTCGAGCCGCTCGAGCACGACGACGAATTCGTCGCCGCCGACGCGCGCGACGGTGTCCTCGGCGCGCACGCAGGCCTTCAGGCGCTCGGCGGCCTCGACGAGCACCTCGTCGCCGATCGGATGGCCGCGGGTGTCGTTGACGCGCTTGAAGTCGTCGAGATCGATGCAGAGCACCGCGCCGCGCTGTCCGGTGCGCGCGCTCGCCGCGAGCGACTGCCGCAGCCGGTCGATCAGCAGCCGGCGGTTCGGCAGCCGGGTGAGGGTGTCGTAGAAGGCGAGCCGCTGCACCTCGGCCTCGGCCTGCCGCTGCGCGGTCACGTCGTGCGCGACGACCATCCTCGCCGGCCGGCCCTCCCAGGTGGTGGGCTGCGAGGTCAGCTCGACCTCGATCACGGTGCCGTCGCGCAGGCGGTGGTGCGCGGTCGCCGGGCGGACGAGCCCGTCGGACGCGGCCTCGGTCCCGTCGGCGGTCGCGGCGGCCTCGGACACGGGGTCGCGCAGGTCGACCGGCGTCATCGCGAGGAACGACTCGCGCGACCAGCCGTAGAGCGCGACCGCGGCGTCGTTGACCGCGAGGAAGCGCAGCGTCAGGCGATCATGGATCCACATCGGGATCGGGTTCGACTCGAACAGCCGTCGGTGGCGCTGCTCCCCGTCGGCGAGCGCGAGCAGCGCGGTCCGTCGTCCGGTCACGTCGTGCGCCCAGCCGGCCCAGGCCCGGGCGGCCCCGTCGCGCGGCGTCGGGCAGGCGATGACCTCGATCCACCGGATCGCGCCGCCGTCGCCGCTCACGCGGAACTCGTCGCGCCACTCGGTGCCGGTGCGCGCGGCGTGCGAGACTGCGCGCAGCACCCGCCCCAGATCGTCCCGGTGCACGTGCTCGAGGACGCGCCGCGGGTCGGCGAGCAGGTCGGCCGGCTCGAGCGGCACGAGCGCGCGCAGGCCGTCGCCGACGTGGGTGAAGCGCACGGATGCCCCGGGCGCCTCGGTCAGCTCGAACAGGCAGGCCGGCATCCGGCGGGCGACCGCGCGCAGCGCCTCGTCGCCGCGCGAGGCGGTCGGCGTCGTCTCGGGCGGGCCGGGCGGCGGAAGCGGGCGGTTCATCGTCGGCCCCGCCGGGGTCGCGGGCGGGGAAGCTGAGGATGCACCGACCTTAAGCGTGGCCGCCAAGGGTCGGTGCGTGGAGAAGCGGGGGCTTTCCCGGCAGTTGCCCGTAACGGCGTCCCTGCCCCGCGGCGGGGCGCCATGGCCCGCCGGTACGGCCCTTGCTAGAGTGGACGGACGCCGGCACCGGACCGGCGGCCGCCGAGAGCCTCCATGTCCCCCGCACCGCGTCCGATCCGATTCGTCCTCGACGGCCGCCCGGTCGAGATCGCTGGCGCATCGCCGTCCGCGATGCTGCTTGACTGGCTGCGGACCGAGGCCCGGGCGACCGGCACGAAGGAGGGCTGCGCTGAAGGCGACTGCGGGGCGTGCACCGTGGCGCTCGCGCGCCGCGAGGCGGACGGTCGCCTGCGCGTCGAGCCGTGCAACGCCTGCGTCCGGCCGCTCGCCAGCGTCGATGGCTGCGGCGTGCTGACCGTCGAGGGGCTCGGCGGCGATCACCCGGTGCAGCGCGCGTTGGTCGGTCACCACGGCTCGCAGTGCGGCTTCTGCACGCCGGGCTTCGTCGTCGCGATGGCGACCCGGCTCGCCGCGGGGCCGGTCGCCTCGCACGCCGAGGCCTGCGAGGCGCTCGCCGGCAACCTGTGCCGCTGCACCGGCTATCGGCCGATCGTCGACGCGCTGCGCGCGGCGTCGGCGTCGCTTCACGGGAGCGCGGCGTCGGACCCGCGCGCGACGGTCCCGGCCTGCGGGCTGCCGGCCTGGCTCGACGTGCTGGCCCCGCCGCCCGCCGAGCCACTCGCGTTCGCGGCCGGCGGCGCCGAGTGGCACGCGCCGCGCTCACCCGAGGCGATCGACGCACTGCTCGCCGAGACGCCCGAAGCCTGGCTGCTCGCGGGCGGCACCGACGTGGGGCTCTGGGTCACCAAGCAGCTGCGCGAGCCGCGCCGCTGGATCCGGCTCGGCGAGGTCGAGGCGCTGCGCGTCGCCGCCGCCGGCGACGCCGCGTTCGAGATCGGCGCGGCGGTGTCGCTCGCCGACGCGTTCGCGCTGCTGCGCGCCGACTGGCCCGAGCTCGACCGCTACTGGGCGCGCTTCGCGTCGCCCGCGATCCGCGCGTCGGGCACGCTGGTCGGCAACCTCGCCAACGGCTCGCCGATCGGCGACGCCGCGCCGGTGCTGATCGCGCTAGGCGCCTCGGTCGTGCTGCGCCGCGCCGGCGAGGACGGCCCGCGGGTGCGCGAGCTGCCGCTCGAGGACCTGTACGTGGACTATGGCGTCCAGCGCCGCGATCCGGGCGAATGGCTGGAACGGGTGCGTGTGCCGCGCCGCGGCGCGGGTCGCTCCGTCCACGCGGCGAAGCTCTCGAAGCGCTTCGAGCAGGACATCTCCGCGGTCAGCCTCGCGCTCGCGTTCGGGCGCGGCGAGCGACTGTCGGGCGTGCGGATCGCGCTCGGCGGCATGGCGGGCACCGTTCGTCGCGCGCCCGCCGCCGAGGCCGCGCTCGAGGGCGCGGCCCCGTCGCTCGACGCGTTCGAGCGCGCAGGCAGCGCGCTCGCGGCCGACTTCTCGCCGCTCGACGACCTGCGCGCGAGCCGCGAGTACCGGCTCGCCGCCGCGTCGGGCATGCTGGTCCGCGCGTGGCACGCGCTGTTCGGCGACGGGCCGGCGGGCGTCGACGACCCGGCGCTCGACGCGCTGGCGGACGGCGGCGCGCGATGAACGAGCCGATGCCCGGGTTCGCCCCGTCCGTGGCGCACGAGAGCGCCGCGCTGCACGTGACCGGCGCCGCGCGCTACACCGACGACCTGCCCGAGCCGGCCGGCACGCTGCACGGCGCGTTCGGCGTCGCCGGCCTCGCGCACGCCCGCATCGACGCGATCGACCTCGAGGCGGTGCGCGCGAGCCCTGGCGTCGTCGACGTGCTGCTCGCCGCCGACCTGCCGGGCGCGAACAACTACGGCGGCATCGTCCACGACGACCCGCTGCTCGCCGATCGCGAGACGCACTACGAGGCGCAGCCGGTCCTCCTGGTGCTCGCGACCTCGCACCGGGCGGCCCGCGTCGCGGCCCGGCGCGCGAGGGTGTCGGCGACGCCGCTGCCGGCGATCCTCACCGTGGCCGAGGCGATCGCCGCGTCCTCGTGGGTCCTGCCGCCGGTCGAGGTCTCGCGTGGCGATCCGGCCCGCGCGCTCGCCGCCGCGCCGCGCGTGCTCGAGGGCCGATCTGCGGTCGGCGGCCAGGACCACTTCTACCTCGAGGGCCAAGTCTCGCTCGCGGTGCCGCAGGACGACGGCGGCGTCGTCGTGCACGCGTCGACCCAGCATCCGACCGAGGTGCAGCACGTCGTCGCCGACGCGCTCGGCGTACCGGGCGCGTGGGTCCGCGTCGAATGCCGGCGGATGGGCGGCGGCTTCGGCGGCAAGGAGAGCCAGCCCGCGCTGCTCGCGGCGCTCGCGGCCGTCGCCGCGCGGCGCACCGGCCGGGCGGTCAAGATCCGGCTCGACCGCGACGACGACATGACGATCACCGGCAAGCGCCATCCGTTCGAGGCGGACTGGCGCGTCGGCTTCGACGACGACGGCCGGATCCTCGCGCTCGACGTGACGCTCGCCTCCGACTGCGGCTACTCTGCCGACCTGTCGGGCCCGGTCAACGACCGCGCGGTCTGCCACGTCGACAACGCCTACTGGCTGCCGAACCTGCGGATCCGCAGCCTGCGCTGCCGCACGAACAAGGTCTCCAACACCGCGTTCCGAGGCTTCGGCGGGCCGCAGGGGATGTTCGTCATCGAGGAGGTGGTCGACGCGGTCGCGCGCGCGACCGGGCTCGATGCGCTCGCGGTGCGCCGGGTGAACCTGTACGGCGTCGACGCGCGCAACGAGACCCACTACGGGCAGGTGATCCGCGACAACGTGCTGCCGGTGCTCCTCGACCAGCTCGAGGCGTCGTCGCGCTACGCGGCGCGCCGCACCGAGGTCGACGCGTTCAATGCGCGCGGCGGCTTCGTGCGCCGCGGCCTCGCGCTGACGCCGGTCAAGTTCGGGATCTCGTTCAACGCGGTCCACCTGAACCAGGCGGGCGCGCTGCTGCACCTGTATGCCGATGGCTCGCTGCTTCTGAACCACGGCGGCACCGAGATGGGCCAGGGCCTGTTCACCAAGGTCGCGCAGGTGGTCGCGCGGGAGTTCGACGTCGACGTCGCGCGGGTGCGGGTGTCGGCGACCGACACCGCGCGAGTGCCGAACACCTCGGCGACCGCCGCGTCGTCGGGCTCGGACCTGAACGGCATGGCGGCGCGCGAGGCCTGCCTCGCGCTGAAGACGCGGCTCGCGGCCTTCCTGGCCGGCGCATGGAGCGTGCCCGCGGACGCGGTGCGCTGGCACGACGGCGCCGCGCACGCGGCGGTCGACGGCGTCGCGCGCTCGATCGCGCTCGCGGACCTCGCGCGCCGCGCGTACATGGCGCGCGTGTCGCTGTCCGCCCAGGGCTACTACCGTACGCCCGACATCCACTGGGACGGGGCCGCGTTCCGGGGCCAGCCGTTCTACTACTTCGCCTATGGCGCCGCGGTCGTCGAGGTCGCGGTCGACACGCTGACCGGTGAGCACCGGATGCTCGCGGTCGACCTCCTGCACGACGTCGGCACCTCGCTGAACCCGGCGATCGACCTCGGGCAGATCGAGGGCGGCTTCGTGCAGGGCGTCGGCTGGCTGACCGGTGAGGAGCTGGTCTGGGACGCGCGTGGGCGGCTCGTGACGCACGCGCCGTCGACCTACAAGATCCCGACTGCCGGCGACGTGCCGACGCGCTGGCGCGTCGCGCTGCTCGCCGACTCGCCGAACCGATCGCCGACGATCCACCGCAGCAAGGCCGTCGGCGAGCCGCCGCTGATGCTCGCGCTGGCGGCCTACCATGCGCTGCGCGACGCGGTCGCGAGCCTCGCGCCCGCCGCTGCCCGCGTCGCGCTGCAGGCGCCGGCAACGCCCGAGGCGGTGCTTCGCGCCGTGCGCGCCGCGCGTGTGCGATGATCCGCCGCCGTCTTCCCGCCCGCCCATGTCCGTCCCCGGTGCCCGCCTGATCGAGACCGCCCGCGCCGGTGCCCCGGCGGTCTGGGTCCGCGTCGAGTGCACGCGAGGCTCCGCGCCGCGCGAGCCGGGTGCGTCGATGCTGGTCGGCGCGCTCGGCGAGGCGGGCACGATCGGTGGCGGGCACCTCGAGTTCGAGGCGATCGCGCAGGCGCGCCGGATGCTCGCCTCGGGCGTGCGCGTCGCGGTGCGCGACGTGGTGCTGGGCGCCTCCGCCGGGCAGTGCTGCGGCGGCGCGGTCGTGCTGTCGATGCGCCGGATCGACGCGCGCGAGTCGCCGTGGCTCGACGCGCTCGCGCGGCTCGACGAGGCCGGCGGCACCCTGTGGCTCGCGACCCGGGCCGGCGACGACGACGCGCCGCATACGGTCGTCGCCGACGCGCCGCCCGAACGGCCGGCCGAAGGCACGCTCGTCTCGCGCGTCGACGTCGCGCCCTGGCGGGTCTGGCTGTTCGGCGCGGGCCACGTCGGCGAGGCGGTCGTGCGCGTGCTCGCGACGCTGCCGCTGCACCTGGTGTGGGTCGACGCGCGCGCCGACCGGTTCCCCGCGGCGCTGCCGGCGAACGTCGAGGTCCTCGAGTCCGACTCGCCGGCGCACGAGGTCCGCGCGATCCCGTCCGGCGCCGACGTGCTGGTGATGACGCACAGCCACGCGCTCGACTTCGACGTGTGCGTGGCGCTCCTCGCGCGCGAGGACCTCGGCGCGGTCGGCGTGATCGGCTCGGCGACCAAGGCGGCGAGCTTCCGCGCGCGGCTCGCGCGGCGCGGCGTGGCGCCCGGGCGCATCGCGCGGCTGCGCTGCCCGATCGGCGAGCCGCCGCGCGGCAGCGACGGACCTGCCGTCGCGGTGCGCCACGCGCTGGACCGCCACCCGGGCGCGATCGCGATCTCGGTCGCCTTCGAACTGTGGAGCCTGCGCCGCGCGCGCGTGCCGGCGGGCGTGCCGGCGACGGGGGCCACGCGATGACCGACCGGCTCGCGCTCGCCGGCATCGTCAAGCGCTATCCGGGCGTCGTCGCCAACGACGACGTGTCGCTGCGTGTCGCGCCGGGCGAGATCCACGCGGTGCTCGGCGAGAACGGCGCCGGCAAGTCGACGCTGATGAAGATCGTCTACGGCTCGGTGCGGCCCGACGCCGGCGAGATCCGCATCGACGGCAAGCCGGTCGCGGTGCGCAACCCGCAGGAGGCGCGGCGGCTGGGCATCTCGATGGTGTTCCAGCATTTCAGCCTGTTCGAGACGGTCTCGGTCGCCGAGAACGTCTGGCTCGGGCTCGACGCGTCGCTGTCGCTCGCCGAGGTCACCGCGCGGATCCGCGCGAAGGCAGGGGAGTACGGCCTCGAGCTCGACCCCGCGCGTCCGGTGCACACGCTGTCGGTCGGCGAGCGCCAGCGCGTCGAGATCGTCCGCGCACTGCTGACCGACCCGAGGCTGCTGATCCTCGACGAGCCGACCTCGGTGCTGACGCCGCAGGCGGTCGAGCGGCTGTTCGTCACGCTGCATCGGCTCGCCTCGACCGGCTGCAGCATCCTCTACATCAGCCACAAGCTCGACGAGATCCGAGCGCTGTGCAGCGCCTGCACGGTGATGCGCGGCGGACGCGTGACCGGCGTCGTCGACCCGCGCGGCGAGACCAACGCATCGCTGTCGCGGCTGATGATCGGCGCCGAGCCGCCGCCGCTCGAGCACCGGCCGTCGCGGGCCGGCGAGGTCGCGCTCGCGGTGCGCGGGCTGTCGCTGCCGAAGACCTCGCCGTTCGGCATCGACCTCGCCGACGTCAGCCTCGAACTGCGCGCAGGCGAGGTGCTCGGCATTGCCGGCGTGTCGGGCAACGGGCAGCAGGAGCTGCTCTGCGCGCTGTCGGGCGAGGATGCGCGCGCGCCGCGCGACGCGATCGTGCTGCGCGGCGAGCCGGCGGGCGGCGCGTCGCCGCGGCGCCGGCGCGAGCTCGGCCTGCACTTCGTGCCCGAGGAGCGGCTCGGCCGCGGCGCGGTGCCTGCGCTGTCGCTCGCGCAGAACCTGCTGCTGACCCGGCGCGAGGCGGTGCGGCGCGGCTGGATCGCGCGCGGCGCGCTCGCCGCGCAGGCCGCCTCGATCATCGAGCGTTTCCGCGTCAAGGCGCGCGGCCCGGGCGCGGCCGCGCGCAGCCTGTCGGGCGGCAACCTGCAGAAGTTCATCGTCGGCCGCGAGATCGACGCCGGGCCGAAGGTGCTGATCGTCGCGCAGCCGACCTGGGGCGTCGACGTCGGCGCGGCCGCGCAGATCCGCGCCGCGCTGCTCGGTCTGCGCGACGCCGGCTGCGCGGTGCTGGTCGTCTCCGAGGAGCTCGACGAGCTGTTCGAGCTGTCGGACCGGCTGGTCGTGATCGCGAAGGGTCGGCTGTCGCCGCCGATCGCGCGCGCCGATGCGAGTGTCGAGCGCATCGGCGTCTGGATGAGCGGCCTGTGGCCCGGTGGCCCGGCCGAGCGCGCCGGGGCCGATGCCGCGGAGGCCGCCGCGTGATCGCGCTCGAGCCGCGCCCCGAGCCGTCGCGCGCGATGGCCTGGCTGTCCCCGGTGATCGCGCTCGCGATCACCGTCGTCGTCGCCGCGGCGCTGTTCGTCGCGCTCGGCCGCGACCCGGTCGCCGGGCTGAGGGTGTTCCTCTGGGAGCCGCTCAACGGCGCGCGTGCGCTGAGCGAGGTGGCGCTCAAGTCGACGCCGCTCGTGCTGTGCGCGCTCGGCCTCGCGCTGTGCTTCCGCGCGAACGTCTGGAACATCGGCGCCGAGGGTCAGTTCCTGCTCGGCGCGATCGCCGGCGGCGGGCTCGCGCTGTGGTTCACCGCCAACCAGGTGCCGATCGGCCGCTGGGGCTTCTTCCCGCTGGCGATCCTCGCGGGCGCGCTCGGCGGGATGCTGTGGGCGGCGATCGTCGCGCTGCTGCGCGACCGGTTCAACGCGAGTGAGATCCTGGTGAGCCTGATGCTCGTCTACGTCGCGAACCTGCTGCTGTCCTGGCTGGTGTTCGGCCCGTGGAAGGATCCGAAGGGCTTCAACTTCCCGCAGACCATGAGCTTCGCCTCGGGCACGAACCTGCCGCGGATCGTCACCGGGCTGCGGATGCACTGGGGGCTCGTGGTCGCGCTGGTCGCGGCGGTCGCGATGTGGCTGTTCGTCTTCCGCACCTTCGCCGGCTACCAGCTGCAGGTCGGCGGGCTCGCGCCGGCCGCCGCGCGCTACGCGGGCTTCTCGTCGCGGCGCGCTCTGTGGACCGCGCTGCTCGTCTCGGGCGGGCTCGCGGGCGTGGCCGGCGCGTTCGAGGCGGTCGGCCCGATGGGGCAGCTGACGCCGCACGTGTCGACCGGCTACGGCTTCACCGCGATCATCGTCGCCTTCGTCGGGCGGCTGCACCCGCTCGGCTGCGTGCTGGGTGCGGTGCTGCTGTCGATGTTCGTGATCGGCGGCGAGCTCGCGCAGTCGCGCCTCGGGCTGCCGTCGGCGCTCACCGGCGTGTTCCAGGGGGTCCTGCTGTTCTCGCTGCTCACCTGCGACACCCTGATCGGCCACCGTCTGCGCCTGGGCGCGCGCGCGCCGGCGGGGGCGCCGGCGTGAACGAGTTCGCGCTGCTGCTGGCCGCGACGCTGTCGGCGGGCACACCGCTGGCGATCGCCGGCCTCGGGCTGCTGGTCAACGAGCGGGCCGGGGTGCTGAACCTCGGCGCGGAGGGCATGATGCTGATCGCCGCGGTCGCGGGCTTCGCGGTCGCGTTCCACACCGGCAGCGACTGGCTCGCGTTCGCCGCGGGCGCGGCCGCGGGCGCGCTCGCCGCGGCGGTGTTCGGCGTGCTCGTGATCTGGCTCGGCACCAACCAGTACGCGACCGGCCTCGCTCTGTCGCTGTTCGGCGCCGGCTTCTCGGCGTTCGCGGGCATCGGCTACGTCGGCAAGAAGCTCGCCGAGCGGCCGAACCACGCGATCCCCGGCCTCGCGGACCTGCCGTTCCTCGGCACCGCGCTGTTCCGCCAGCACCCGATGGTGTACGTCGTGATCGCGGCGGTGGCGCTCGCCGCGTGGATCCTGTACCGCACGCGCGCCGGGCTGGTGCTGCGCGCGGTCGGCGAGTCGCCCGAGTCGGCCCACGCGCTCGGCTATCCCGTGCGCCGGATCCGGCTCGCCGCGGTGATGGTCGGCGGCGCGCTGTGCGGCGTGTCGGGCGCCTACCTGTCCGTCGTCTACGCACCGCTGTGGGTCGAGGGCATGGTCGCCGGCCGCGGCTGGATCGCGCTCGCGCTCACCACCTTCGCGACCTGGCGTCCGGCGCGCGTGCTGCTCGGCGCCTACCTGTTCGGCGGCGTGACGATGCTGCAGCTGCAGCTGCAGGGACAGGGCGTGCAGATCGCCAGCCAGCTGATGTCGATGCTGCCCTACCTCGCGACGATCGTCGTCCTCGTGCTGATCTCGCGCAACCCCACCTGGATCCGCGTCAACTTGCCGGCCTCGCTCGGCAAGCCGTTCCATCCCGGGCACTGAGTCCCGGTTTCCCGAGAAAAGGAAGGAGTCCCGATGAAGCACCTCGCCCGACGTTCACTGATGAAGCAGGCCGCGCTCGTCGCGGTGTTCGCCACCGCCGCGCTCGCGGGCTGCGGCAAGAAGGAGGAGCCCAAGCCCGCCGCGGCCCCGACGCCGGCGCCGGCCGCCGCGCCCGCGCCCGCCCCGGAACCGCTGAAGGTCGGCTTCGTCTACGTCGGCCCGGTCGGCGACGCGGGCTGGACCTTCGCGCACGAGCTCGGCCGCAAGCACATCGAGGAGAAGTTCGGCGACAAGATCAAGACGACCTTCGTCGAGAAGGTGCCCGAGGGCGCGGACGCCGAGCGCGTGATCCGCGACCTCGTCGCGCAGGGCCACACGCTGATCTTCGCGACCAGCTTCGGTTTCGGCGATGCGATGGAGAAGGTCGCCAAGGACCACCCGAACGTGAAGTTCGAGCACGCGACCGGCTACAAGACCGCCGAGAACATGCGCGTCTACGAGGGCCGCTTCTACGAGGACGCGTACATGGCCGGCGTCGTCGCCGGGCGTATGACCAAGACCAACGTGCTCGGCTTCGTCGGTTCGTTCCCGATCCCCGAGGTGCTGCGCAACATCAACGCGTTCACGCTCGGCGCGCAGAGCGTCAATCCGAAGGTGAGCACCAAGGTCGTCTGGGTCAACACCTGGTTCGACCCGCCGAAGGAGGCCGAGGCCGCGCAGTCGCTGATCAACTCGAAGGCCGACGTGCTGCTGCAGAACACCGACTCGACCGCGGTGCTGCAGACCGCCGAGAAGAACGGCAAGTACGCGTTCGGCTGGGACAGCGACATGAGCGCGTTCGCGCCGAAGGCGCACCTCGCCTCCTGCGTGCTGACCTGGGGGCCGTACTACGAGAAGGCGGTCAACGACGTGCTCAACAAGACCTGGAAGACCGAGGTCACCAAGTGGGGCACGAAGGAGGGCATGAACGACTTCATCAAGGTCGCGGACTTCGTGCCGGCCGAGGTCAAGGACGAGGTCGAGAAGATCAAGGCGGGCCTGAAGGACGGCTCGTTCGCGGTGTTCAAGGGCCCGATCGCCGACAACACCGGCAAGGAGCGGCTCGCGAAGGACGCGGTCGCCGACGACGCCTGGAAGGGTGGCATCGACTTCTTCGTGAAGGGCATCGAGGGCTCGGTGCCGTCGGGCAAGTGACGCGGCCGTGATCGAGGCGACGCACTGGCACCCGGTCGCGCAGGTCGCCGACCTGCGCGCCGTGCCGCTCGGCGCGACGCTGCTCGGCGAGGCGCTCGTGCTGTGGCGCGACGCGTCGGGCGCGGTGCAGGCGTGGCGGGACCGCTGCCCGCACCGCGGGGCGCAGCTGTCGATGGGCCGTGTCGTGCCCGAGGCGGACGCGGCGGGCGGCGCCCGCCTCGAGTGCCCGTACCACGGCTGGCGCTTCGCGGCCGGCGGGCGTTGCGAGCGGATCCCGGCGCTGCCGGGCTTCGAGCCGCCGGCGGGCCACCGTGCCGTCGCGTTCGAGGCGCTCGAGCTGTACGGAATGGTCTGGGTCCGCCTCGCCGAGGGCAGCCGGCCGCCGCCGGCGTTCCCGGCCGAAGACGACCCGCGGCTGCGCAAGGTCGGCTGCGGCCCCTACGAGGTGGACACGAGCGCGCCGCGCGTCGTCGAGAACTTCCTCGACCTCGCGCACTTCGGATTCGTCCACGAGGGCAGCCTCGGCGCGCGCGAGCGGCCGGAGATCGACGGCTACCGCGTCGAGGATACGCCGTGCGGCCTGCTCGCGACCGGCTGCCGCGCGTTCCAGCCGGTCTCGAGCATCCATGCGACCGGCGGCGCGGTCGTCGACTACACCTACGAGGTCACCGGGCCGTACTCGGCGGTGCTGACCAAGGCGCCGTCCGATCCGGCCGCGGTCTCGATCGACGGGTTCCGCGAGGCGATCGCGCTCTTCGTCTGCCCGACGTCCGAGGAGACCTGCCGGGTCTGGTTCCGGCTCGCGATGACCGACTTCGCGTCGAGCGACGCGTCGATGCGGGCCTTCCAGGACGCGATCTTCGCCGAGGACGCGCCGATCCTCGCGTCGCAGCGGCCCAGGCGCCTGCCGCTCGATCCGGGGGCCGAGCTGCACTGCGCGGCCGACCGGGCGTCGGCCGCCTACCGGCGCTACCTGAAGCGGGCCGGCACGACCTACGGTACCTGCTGAGCGGTCCGCCGCGGGCCGCGCGGCTCAGCCGATCGCGCGCAGCACCGCCGCGCTGTCCTCGACCCAGCCGAACTTGTGCGCGAAGTTCTTCAGCGTCGCCGCGTGCAGGTCGGGCACGTACGAAGACACCGCGTCGGAGACGATCGTGGTCCGGTAGCCGTGATGGAAGGCCTCGCGCGCGGTCTCCTCGACGCAGATCTGGGTGACCGTGCCGGTCACCGCGAGCGACTCGACGCCGAGCGCGCGCAGCGTGACGTCGAGCGCGGTGCCGTGGAACGCGCCGTAGCCGAACTTCTCGACCTGGTGCTCGCCGGGCGCGGGCGCCAGCTCGTCGATCACCGCGCTGCAGTCGCGCTCGCCCTCGACGTCCGCGTACTGCCGCGGGTGCCGCTTCCAGCAGGCGCGGGTCGGCGGATGCACCTGCGGCGACCAGTGCCACAGCAGCGACGGCGATGGGAACGCGATGAACCGGGTGAACAGCACCGGAAGCCCGCGCGCCCGGAAGCCGTCGATCAGCGTGCGGTGCACGGCGATCGTCGCGCGAGCGTCGGGGACCTCCATCGGCGCGCCGGCGCGCACGAAGTCGTTCTGCATGTCGACGACCAGCAGGGCCGGTCGGTGGAGGCGGTCGCGCGGCTCGATCATGGTGGGGCGGCGTCTCGCCGTTCGGGAGGGCCCGCCTGAGTGTATGGGCCACGGCGCGGTCGATCAACGGGCCGGCGGGCGGCTGCGGGGGGCGCGGCTCCCCCGGGGTCGGGATCGACGCGCTGCGGCCGACCGAGACCCGGGGCCACCGGGCCGATCGGGGCCGCCGGGCGTCGGATCGCCACCCTTCCAGACACCCCGCGAGCGTCGGACAATGCCGGCGGCGCCTAGGGGATTGAAAGTCGGCCCGGCGCACTGATATACGATTCCGCTCGCGCGGCCCGGACCGGCCGCTGGATCATGGAGACACGTCGATGAAGCGCATCGTGCTGTTCCTGCTGACCAACCTCGCGGTGATGCTCGTGCTGGGCATCGTCGTCAACGTGCTCGGCCTGAACCGCTTCCTCAGCGCCAACGGCCTGTCCGTCGGCGGCCTGCTCGGTTTCTCGCTGGTGATCGGGTTCGGCGGCGCGTTCATCTCGCTGCTGATGAGCAAGCCCATGGCCAAGTGGTCGACCCGCGCCCAGGTCATCAACGACTCGCAGGATCCCACCCACATGTGGATCGTGCAGACCGTCGCGCGCTTCTCGGACAAGGCCGGCATCAAGATGCCCGAGGTCGCGATCTACGAGGGCGAGGCGAACGCGTTCGCGACCGGCGCCTTCAGGAACTCGGCGCTGGTCGCGGTGTCGACCGGGCTGCTCGAGTCGATGCAGCGCCAGGAGGTCGAGGCGGTGATCGGCCACGAGGTCGCGCACGTCGCGAACGGCGACATGGTGACGATGACGCTGATCCAGGGCGTGATGAACACCTTCGTCGTGTTCGTCGCGCGGATCGTCGGCTACTTCGTCGACAGGGTCGTGCTGCGCAACCAGAACGACGGACCCGGCATCGGCTACTTCGTGACCACGATCGTGCTCGACATCGCGCTCGGCGTGCTCGCCGCGATCATCGTGGCGTGGTTCTCGCGTCAGCGCGAGTTCCGCGCCGACGCCGGCGCCGCCGACCTGATGGGCCGCAAGGAGCCGATGATCGGCGCCCTCGCACGCCTCGGCGGGCTCGACCCGGGCGAGATGCCGAAGACCGTCCAGACGATGGGCATCAACGGCCGCCCGAGCGGGATCATGGCGCTGTTGTCGAGCCATCCGCCGATCGAGGACCGGATCGCCGCGCTGCGGGCGCGGACCTGATCGTCCGGCCTCCTCGCGGAGGCCGACCGAGGGAAACGGGCGCGGCGAAGGCCGCGCCCGTTTCGTTTCCGGCGCCCCGTAGAATCGCGGCCCTGCGCCCGACCGGGCGTCCGCCCTGGCCGGGCCACCGGGCGCTGCAGCCGGCCCGCCTGCAGCCGTGTTCGAGGACCAACCACGTGAACGACGACCGACTCGTCGAAAACCTCGCCGTCGCCGGGCCCGCCGCCCCGCCACGGCGGGCCCTGCTCCGCCCAGCCGCCGCCGCTGCGCTCTCGGCGGCCGCCCGCCGGCTGCCTGCCGCGCTCGCCGCCGCGGCGCCCGCCGCCACCTTCGCCCAGCCGAAGGGCCCCGCGGCCCCGCCGCTCAGGGTCGGCTTCGTCTACGTGAGCCCGGTCGCCGGCGTCGGCTGGACGCCGCAGCAGGACGCCGCACGCCGCGAGCTCGAGCAGGCGCTGGCCGGCCGCGCGACCACCACGTACGTCGAGAACGTCCCCGAGGGGCCCGATGCCGAGCGCGTGATCCGCGACCTCGCCTCGCGCGGGCACGGCCTGATCTTCGCCACCTCCTTCGGCTACATGGAGCCGATGCTGCGCGTCGCGCGCGAGTTCCCCGAGGTCGCGTTCGAGCACCTGTCCGGCTGGAAGACCGCGCCGAACCTCGCGGTCTACAACGCGCGCTTCTACGAGGGCCGGTGGCTGGCCGGCATGGTCGCCGGGCGCGCGACCGCCTCGAACGCGATCGGCTACGTCGCCGGCTTCCCGATCCCGGAGGTGCTCCAGGGCATCAACGCGTTCACGCTCGGTGCGCGTGCCACGAACCCCAAGGCCGAGGTCCGCGTCGTCTGGACCAGCGCGTGGTTCGACCCGGGGCGCGAGCGCGATGCTGCGATCGTGCTCGCCAACCAGGGCGCCGACGTACTGGCGATGCACACCGGTTCGGCCGCGGTGCCGCAGGCGGCCGAGGCGCGCGGCATCCG
Organism: Burkholderiales bacterium; assembly: GCA_020248665.1. Taxonomy (GTDB): domain Bacteria; phylum Pseudomonadota; class Gammaproteobacteria; order Burkholderiales; family Burkholderiaceae_E; genus UBA4615. Next base: position 36,750 of record JADCHE010000023.1, read on the forward strand.
GGTCGTCGGCTACCATTCGGACATGAGCGCCGTCGCGCCCAAGGCGCACCTCGTGTCCGTGTCCCACCACTGGGGGCGCTACTGCACGCAGCGCGCACAGGCGGTGCTCGACGGCACGTGGCGCACCGGCTTGACCTGGGGCGGAATCCGCGAAGGCATGGTCCGGGTCGAACCGATCGCGCCGGACGTGGCGAAGGGCACGGTCGCGCTGGTGCGCGCGCTGCAGGCCGAGCTGGTCGCCGGCCGCGCGCATCCGTTCACCGGCCCGATCCGGGACAGCGAGGGCCGCCTGCGGCTGCGCGACGGCACGCTGGGCGACGACGAGCTGAACCGCATCGACTGGCTGGTCGAGGGTGTCGTCGGCCGGGTGCCGAAAGGCTGAGCCGCATGGGCGCTGTCGCGATCCGGGCCGACTTCCTGCACTGCCTGCGCGACCCGGGTCTCGACGGCTCGGACGCGTCGGCGGTCGAGCACGTCCGCGACGGCGTGCTGGTGATCCGCGACGGCCGCATCGAGCGGCTCGCGCCGGCGGCCGCGCTGATGCCGGCGCTCGGCCCGGACGTCGTGCTGCACGACCGGCGCGGCTCGATCGTCGTGCCGGGCTTCGTCGACACGCACGTCCACGTGCCGCAGGTCGACGTGATCGCGAGCTACGGCAGCCAGCTGCTCGACTGGCTCGAGCGCTACACCTTCCCCGCGGAGCGTCGCTTCGCCGACGCCGCGCACGCGCGCGCCGCGGCCGACTTCTTCCTCGATCGGCTGCTCGAGAACGGCACCACCACTGCGAGCGCGTTCTGCACGGTCCACCCGGGCTCTGTCGACGCGTTCTTCTCGGCCGCCGAGGCGCGTGGGTTGCTGATGGTCGCGGGCAAGTGCCTGATGGACCGCCACGCGCCCGACGGGCTGCGCGACACCGCCGATGGGGGCGTCGACGACAGCCGCACGCTGATCGAGCGCTGGCACGGCCGCGGCCGGGCCCGCTACTCGATCACCGTGCGCTTCGCGGTCACCTCGACGCCCGAGCAGCTCGCGCTCGCCGGCCGCCTCGCCGCGCAGCACCCGACGGTCCACGTGCAGAGCCACGTCGCCGAGCACCGCGACGAGGTCGCCTGGGTGGCGCGGCTCTTCCCCGAGCGCCGCAGCTACCTCGACGTCTACGACCATAACGGGCTGCTGCGCGAGCGCGCGGTCTACGCGCATTGCATCTGGCTCGACGACGCCGACCGCGCGCGGATGACCGCATCGGGCGCTGCGGTGTCGTTCTGCCCCACCTCGAACCTGTTCATCGGCAGCGGCCTGTACGACCTGCGCCAGGGCGTCGCCGCGGGCAACCGGATCGGGTTGGGCACCGACGTCGGCGGCGGCACCTCGTACTCGATGCTGCGCACGCTCGGCGAGGCCTACAAGGTCCAGCAGCTGCTCGGCACCTCGATGCACCCGGCCTACGCGCTGTACCTCGCGACCCTCGGTGGCGCGCGCTCGCTGTACCTCGACGACCGCATCGGCAGCCTCGCGCCCGGTCTCGACGCCGACCTCGCGGTGCTCGACCCGGCCGCGACGCCGCTGCTCGCGCGGCGCACCGCGCTGCGCGACGACCCGCTCGACGCGTTCTTCGCGCTCGCGACCCTCGGCGACGACCGCGCGGTGCGCGAGACCTGGGCGCACGGCGTGCCGGTGCACCGGCGCGCGCCGGCGGCCTGAGCGGACCCGACGATGGCCGGTGGCGGCGGCTCCCGCGCCCCGCGTGCGACCGCGGTCCTCGTGCACGGCCCCTGCGTCGGCCCGTGGATCTGGGACGAGCACCTCGTGCCCCGCCTCCAGGCGATCGGGCTGCGCTGCTTCGCGCCCGACCTGCACGAGGCCTGGCCGCGCGCCGACTGGTCGACGGCGGTCGCGCGCGTGTCGATCGCCCGCTACACCGACCGGCTGCACTCGGCGCTCGCGCACGTGCGCGGCCCGAAGATCCTCATCGGCCACTCGCTCGGCGCGCGCGTCGTCGAGGCGCTCGTCGAGCGCGGGCTTCACGATGGCGTGGTGCTGATCTCGCCGACGCCGCCCGAGGGGCTGGAGGCGCCGGCGCGCGTGCTCGCGGCACGCTGGCCGATGGCGTTCGCTCGGGCCCTGCTCGCGAGGCGGCCGCTGCTGCTGTTCGGCGAGCCCGGGCACATCGACCGGGAGCGCGTGCGCGCGCTGCTGCTCGATTCGCGGGCGCCCGATGCGCTGGTCGATCGGGTCGCGGCTTCGCTGCGCGACGAGCCGTACCTCGCCTGCCTCGAATGGCTGCGCCCCCGCGCCGCGCCGCCACCGCGCGGCGTGCCGGTGCTCGTGCTGTCCGGCCGCGACGACCCGCTGGTGACGCCGGCCGCGCTGCGCCGCACGGCCGCCGCCTGGGACGCGGTCGCGCACGTGGTCCCTCGAGCCGGTCACTGCCCGATGCTCGGTGCGCCGGGGGCGACGCTCGCGCGGCACGTCGAGCGCTGGCTGCTCGATCCCTGAGCGCCGCTGCTATCCTCGTCCGATGACCGCGCCCACCGTCACCCTCGCGGACGTCGAGGCCGCCGCGCGCCGGCTCGAGGGCCGCGTCGTGCGCACGCCGTGCCTGCACTCGCGCACGCTGTCCGCGATCGTCGGCTGCGAGGTGTGGCTCAAGTTCGAGAACCTGCAGTTCACCGCCTCGTTCAAGGAGCGCGGCGCGCTGAACCGGCTCGCTCAGCTCACCGACGCCGAGCGCGCGCGCGGCGTGCTCGCGGTCTCGGCCGGCAACCACGCGCAGGGCGTCGCGCTGCACGCGCAGCGCCTCGGCATCCCGGCGACGATCGTGATGCCGCGTTTCACGCCGTCGGTGAAGGTCGAGGCGACGCGCGCCTTCGGGCCTCGAATCGTGCTCGAGGGTGACACGCTCGAGGACGCGCGCGCGCACGGCCTTGCGCTCGCGCGCGACGAAGGGCTCGTCTTCGTCCACCCCTACGAAGACCCCGCGGTCATCGCCGGGCAGGGCACGATCGCACTCGAGATGCTCGACGAGGTGCCCGAGCTCGACACGCTGGTGATCGCGGTCGGCGGCGGCGGGCTGGTCGCCGGCATCGCGGTCGCGGCGCACGGGCGCCGACCCGGCCTCGAGGTGATCGGCGTGCAGACCGAGCGCTATCCGGCGATGTACGACGCCTTCCACGGCACCGTCCACCCGCAGGGCACCGGTACCATCGCCGAGGGCATCGCGGTGGGCCTGCCGGGCGATATCAACGTGCGGCTCGCGCGCGAACTGGTCGCCGACGTCGTGCTGGTCACCGAGGGCGAGATCGAGCACGCGATCGTCGCGCTGCTCGAGATCGAGAAGACGGTCGCAGAGGGCGCCGGGGCCGCCGGGCTCGCCGCGCTCCTCACCGACCGCGCGCGCTTCGCCGGCCGGCGGGTCGGGCTGGTGCTCTGCGGCGGCAACATCGACCCGCTGCTGCTCGCCGCGATCGTGCGCCGCGAGATGGTCCGCAGCGGCCGGCTCGCGCGGCTGCGCATCGAGATCCGCGACCGGCCGGGCGCGCTCGCGGCGATCACCACCGAACTCGCTCGCGCCGGTGCCAACATCGAGGAGATCCAGCACCAGCGGATCTTCGGCGCGATGTCGGCCGAGCGCGCGGCGGTCGAGGTGATCGTGCAGACGCGGGGGGAGGCGCACGTGGCGGAGATCCTGGCGGGGCTGGAGGTGGCGGGGTTGCCGGCAGTTCGGTTCTAGCGGCGGGTCGGTGGGTTCCTCTCTGCGGGTGGCGCGCGGCGCCGGTGCAGGCCCCCCCCCTGCACCGGGGCGACGGCCTCGCGCCCACCTTCGAGAGCGACGACGATCACGCCCCCTGACCGTACCGGTCCGACCGACCTCGACCGTCCCGCGCGACCCCGTGCCGCCTGCCCATCCCCCGCGCGTATGATCGGTCCACTTCCGGCCCACCCCACGCCGCCATGAACCATCCCTACGCCACCTCCGCCGCGCTCAAGCGCCCGCTCCCCGATGCGCTCGCCGAGCGCCTGCGGGCCCGGTTCGGCGACCGCTTCAGCACCGCGCTCGCCGTGCGCGAGCACCACGGCCGCGACGAGTCGCCGTTCCCGGTCACGCCGCCCGACGCCGTCGTGTTCGCCGAGTCCACCGAGGACGTCGTCGAGGCCGTGCGCGCCTGCCGCGAGCACCGCTTCCCGATCATCCCGTTCGGCGCCGGCTCCTCGCTCGAGGGCCACCTGCTCGCGGTGCACGGCGGCCTGACGATCGACGTCTCGCGGATGAACCGGGTGCTGACCGTCGCCCCCGAGGACCTGCTGTGCACCGTGCAGGCCGGCGTGACCCGCAAGCAGCTGAACGCCGAGATCAAGGACACGGGCCTCTTCTTCCCGATCGATCCGGGCGCCGACGCGTCGCTCGGTGGGATGACCGCCACGCGGGCCTCCGGCACCAACGCCGTGCGCTACGGCACGATGCGCGAGAACGTGCTCGGGCTGACCGTCGTCACCGCCGAGGGCAAGGTGGTGCGCACCGGCACGCGGGCGCGCAAGTCCTCGGCCGGCTACGACCTCACGCGCCTGTTCGTCGGCTCCGAGGGCACGCTCGGGATCGTCACCGAGGTGACGGTCCGGATCTATCCGGTGCCCGAGGCGATGTCCGCCGCGGTCTGCCACTTCCCGTCGATGGCCGACGCGGTCGACACCGTGATCGAGACGATCCAACTCGGCGTGCCGGTGGCCCGCTGCGAGTTCGTCGACGAAGTGATGGTGCGCGCGCTCAACGCGCACTCGAAGACCGCGCTGCCCGAGGCGCCGACGCTCTTCTTCGAGTTCCACGGCTCCGAGGCGTCGGCGCGCGAGCAGGCCGAGACCGTCCAGGAGGTCGCGCGCTCGCACGGCGGCAAGGACTTCGAGTGGGCGACGCAGCCCGAGGACCGCACGCGGCTCTGGAACGCGCGCCACAACGCCTACTTCGCGGCGCTGCAGATCCGGCCCGGCTGCCGCGCGGTGACCACCGACACCTGCGTGCCGATCAGCCGACTCGCCGAGTCGATCAACGGCGCGCGCCGCATCCTCGACCGCGCGCCGTGCCCGACCGCGATCGTCGGCCACGTCGGCGACGGCAACTTCCACGCGATCCTGCTGGTGAACCCCGACGACCCGGCCGAGATCGGGCTCGCCGAGTCGCTCAACGACGAGATCGTGCGGCTCGCGATCTCGATGGGTGGCACCTGCACCGGCGAGCACGGCATCGGGCTGCACAAGATCGGCTACCTGGTCGAGGAGGCCGGCGACGACGCGATCGACCTGATGCGCCGGATCAAGCACGCGCTCGACCCGGACGGGCTGATGAACCCCGGCAAGATCTTCCGCGCCTGAGCGCCCGGCGCAACCGGGTGGACGCCTCCGAGCTGCCGACCGGCTGGCGCGCGTCGCTCGCGCTGCGCTTTGCTCGGCGCGGCGACGCGACGCGGCTCGTGCACAACCGCCACGAGGGGCCGCTGCGGCTGATCCGCGCGCTGTCGCAGGACGACGGCCGCTGCCAGGCGGTGATCGTGCATCCGCCGGGCGGCCTCGTCGGCGGCGACCTGCTCGAGCTCGACGTCGTGCTCGACGAGGGCGCGCGCGTCGTCTGCACGACGCCCGGTGCGCAGAAGTGGTACCGCGCCCGCGCGTCGGGTGGCGCCGCGAGCGCACGCACGCGTGTCGGGCTCGGCGCGGGTGCCGCGCTCGAATGGCTGCCGCAGCCGGCGATCGTCTACGACGAGGCCCGGGTCGACCAGTCGATCGCCTTCGAGCTCGCCGCCGACGCGCGGATGATCGGCTGGGAATGCCTGGTGCTGGGCCGCGCCGCGATGGGCGAGCGCTTCGCGCGTGGCACGCTGCGCCAGTCGGTGTCGCTGTCGGTCGGCGGTGCGGCGCGTTGGGTCGAGCGCGCGGCGGCCGATGCGGGCGACCGGCTGTTCGTGTCGCCGCTCGGCTGGGGCGGACGCACCGTCGCGTGCAGCGTCTGGGCCGTCGCACCCGGCGAGGCGATCGGCGAGGCGCTGCGCGATGCCTGGCGCGAGGCGATCGACGCGGCGTGCGCGTCCGACGAGGGCCGGGCCGCGCGCCTCGACGGCGGCGCGACCGTGCCGACGCCGGGCTTGCTCGCGGCCCGCCTGCTCGCCGATGATTCGCAGGCCGCGATGCGCCTCGCGCAGGCGTTGTGGGCCCGGGCCCGTCCCGAGCTCCTAGGCGCCGCGAGCGCGCCCCCGCGGATCTGGGCCACCTGAGGCCCGCCCCGCATCCACCGGACAACCAGATGGACCTGTCGCCCCGAGAGAAGGACAAGCTGCTGATCTTCACCGCGGCGCTGCTCGCCGAACGGCGTCGCGCGCGCGGCCTGAAGCTCAACTACCCCGAGGCGGTCGCGTACATCACCGCCGCCGTGCTCGAGGGCGCCCGCGACGGGCGCTCGGTCGCCGACCTGATGCACTACGGCACGACGCTGCTGACCCGCGACGACGTGATGGACGGCGTCGCGGAGATGATTCCGGACATCCAGGTCGAGGCGACCTTCCCGGACGGCACCAAGCTGGTGACGGTCCACCACCCGGTCGGCTGATCCTCCGGTCACGGGTTCTCGCGGTGCGCACGGCGCACAGCCCCGGTGCGCCGTGCCCGCGATCGCGATGTCACGGTTGTTGCCAAGACGCCGATCAAGGTCGGCGTGCCGCACGCGCTGTCGGGCACGATGGCGATCTCCGAGACCGCGCTGAAGAACACCGCGCTGATGGCCTTCGAGGAGATCAACAAGAAGGGGGGCGGGCTCGGCCGTCCGCTGGAGGCGGTGGTCGTCGACCCGGCGTCGAACTGGCCGCTGTTCGCCGAGAAGCCCTGCCAGCTGATCTCGCAGGACAGGTGTGCGGTGACCTTCGGCTGCTGGACCTCGGTGTCGCGCAAGTCGGTGCTGCCGGTCTACGAGGAGCTGAACGGGCTGCTGTTCTACCCGGTGCAGTACGAGGGCGAAGAGCTGACGAAGAACGTCTTCTACACCGGCGCGGCGCCCAACCAGCAGGCGATCCCGGCAGTCGAGTACCTGATGGGCAAGGGCGGCGGCAACGCCAAGCGCTGGGTGCTGCTCGGCACCGACTACGTCTATCCGCGCACGACCAACAAGATCCTGCGCGCGTTCCTGAAGTCGAAGGGCGTCGCCGACAAGGACATCGACGAGAGCGACACCCCGTTCGGCCTCAGCGACTACCAGACCATCGTCGCGAACATCAAGAAGTTCGCCGCCGGCGGCCGCACCGCGGTGGTCTCGACGATCAACGCCGACTCGAACGTGCCGTTCCACAAGGAGCTGGGCAACGCCGGGCTGAAGGCGAAGGACGTGCCGGTGGTGGCCTTCTCGGTGGGTGAGGAGGCGCTGCGCGGCATCGACACCAAGCCGCTGGTCGGCCACCTCGCCGCGTGGAACTACTTCATGTCAAGGTCCGTCCGGCGATGTACGGCCAGACCTTCAAGGCGCCCTGCGGCTTCACGCTCACGATGGACAAGTCGAACCACCACCTGCACAAGCCGGTGATGATCGGCGAGGTCAAGGCCGACGGCCAGTTCAACGTGGTCTACAGGACCAAGGAGCCGATCCGGGCCAATCCGTGGTCGCCGTTCATTCCCGGCAACGAGAGCAAGCAGAACGCCTGACGGGCCGCGCGCCCCCCGTCTTCCGGGTCTTCCCGGGGCAACGCAGCAGCGATTCGGGGGCGGCGATCACCGCCGCACCCTCCCTCTTCTTCGTGGCGTCCGCTCCACGCTCCCGAAGCCACGATGAACCTGATTGCACGGATGCGCGCCTGGCGCGCGGCGCTGGCCACGACGCTGCTCTGCACGCTGTCGGCCGCGGCGCTCGCCGGCGTCGACGCCGAGGCGCTGAAGAAGCTCGCATCCGACGACTTCGACGAGAAGGGCGCGGCGATCGAGGCGATCGCGGCGAACCCCGACGCCCGCACGCTGCCGGTGCTCAAGGCGCTCGCGGACGGACAGCTGCTGGTCGACGGGCAGGGCGGCGGCTGGATCAAGACCGACACCGAGGGGCTCGACGCGCTGATCGGCAAGCCCGCGAAGCTCCCCGACCCGGCGCCCGACGAGGTGTCGATCAACAACATGCTGCGCGGCCAGATCGACGCCGCGCTGGCTGCGCTGAAGCTGTTCGCGCCCGAGCGCGACGTGCGCCCCGCCGCGGCCCGCTCGCTGCAGGGCGGCGAGGACGAGGCGCTGCGCGACACGCTGAAGGGCGCGCACGACAAGGAAGGCGACGCCGACGTGCGGGAGGCGATCGCGCTCGCGCTCGCCGCGATCGACGTGAGGTCCGACGACCCGAAACTGCGGCTCGACGCGGTGCGCACGCTCGCCTCGAGCGATCGCGCCGAGATGCGCACGCTGCTCGCCGCGATGGTCGAGCGGAAGGCCGACTGATCATGATCGGCGCTTGCGCGACCTTCGCGACGCAGTCGGCGTTCCGCGCGCTGATGCCCGATGCGATCGCCTGGTATCCGGTGGTCGCGCTGCCGGTCGCTTTCGTCGTCGCCGCGACGGTCGGCATCGTCATCGAGCGCACCGTGATCCGATGGCTGTACGGCCGCCCGCTCGAGACGCTGCTCGCGACCTGGGGCGTGAGCCTGATCCTGATCCAGTCGGTGCGCCAGATCTTCGGCCCGCAGAACGTCGAGATCGAGAACCCGCCGTGGATGTCGGGCGGGATCCAGTTCGGCTCGCTGGTGCTGCCCTACAACCGGATCGTCATCATCGGCTTCGCGCGCGCGGTGCTCGTGGCGGTCTCGCTGGTGCTGAACCGCACGAAGCTGGGCCTCTTCATGGGCGGCGTCACGCAGAACCGGCCGATGGCCTCCGCGGTCGGCGTGCCGACCGATCGCGTCGACATGATGGCCTTCGGGCTCGGCTCGGGCATCGCGGGTCTCGCCGGCGTCGCGCTCTCGCAGGTCGGCAACGTCGGCCCCGAGTTCGGCCAGTCGTACATCATCGACTCGTTCATCGTCGTCGTGCTCGGCGGCGTGGGGCAGCTGCTCGGCACGGTCGTCGCCGGCTTCGGGCTCGGCGTCGCCAACAAGCTGCTCGAGCCCTGGCTCGGTGCGGTCATCGCGAAGATCCTGATCCTCGCGCTGATCATCGCGTTCATCCAGAAGCGTCCGTCGGGGCTGTTCGCCCTGAAGGGCCGTGCCGCGGAAACCTGACCATGCTGACCGCACCCCGGCGCAGCCTGTTCACGCCCGGGTAATGGACGCTGCTCGTGCTCGCGTTCCTGTTCATCGGCGTCGCCGTGCCGCTCGCGCACGCGTGGCTGCCCGTCGACCACGCGCTGCGCCCGTCGACCTACGCGGTGACGCTGTCCGGCAAGTTCATGTGCTACGCGTGGGTCGCGATCGCGATGGACCTGATCTGGGGGTACACGGGCATCCTCAGCCTCGGCCAGTCGCTGTTCTTCGCGCTCGGCGGCTATGCGTTCGGCATGTATCTGATGCGCGGCATCGGCCGCGAGGGCCAGTACCACAGCGACCTGCCGGACTTCATGGTGTTCCTCGACTGGAAGACGCTGCCCTGGCACTGGTGGAACAGCGACTCCTTCCTCTGGAGCGTGTTCCTCGTCGTCGCCGCGCCCGGTCTGCTCGCGTTCGTCTTCGGCTTCTTCGCGTTCCGCTCGCGGATCAAGGGCGTCTACTCCTCGATCATCACGCAGGCGCTCACCTTCGCGTTCATGCTGCTCTTCTTCCGCAACGAGACCGGGTTCGGCGGCAACAACGGCTTCACCGACTTCAAGACGATCCTCGGCTTCCGGATCACCGACCCGTCGACCAAGGCCTCGCTGCTGGCCGCGACCGCGGTCGCGCTGTTCGGGACCTTCGTGCTCGCGCGCTGGCTGGTCACGCGCAAGTTCGGTCGCGTGCTGCAGGCGATCCGCGATGCCGAGTCGCGCGCGCGCTTCTGCGGCTACGCCACGCTCGGCTGCAAGCTCGGCATCTGGACGCTCGCCGCGGTGATCAGCGGCGTGGCCGGCGCGCTCTACGTGCCGCAGGTCGGCATCATCAACCCGAGCGAGATGTCGCCGGCGAACTCGATCGAGGTGGCGATCTGGACCGCGGTCGGCGGCCGCGGCACGCTGATCGGGCCGGTGATCGGCGCCTTGCTCGTCGATGCATCATCGGTCCGAACGGCGCCGGCAAGACGACGATGATGGACGTCATCACCGGCAGGACGCGGCCCGACGCTGGCCGAGTGTTCTTCGGCCAGACGATCGACCTCACGCGGCTGAACGAGTCGCAGATCGCGCAGGCCGGCATCGGCCGCAAGTTCCAGCGCCCGACGGTGTTCGAGACGATGACCGTCTTCGAGAACATGGAGCTCGCGCTGAAGACCGACAAGCGCGGCCTGGCGAGCCTGCGCGCCACGCTCGACTCCGGGCAGCTCGGCCGGATCGAGTCGATCCTCGAGCTGACCAACCTGCGCGGCGAGGTCGAGCGCGTCGCGGGCACGCTGTCGCACGGCCAGAAGCAGTGGCTCGAGATCGGCATGCTGCTGTCGCAGGAGCCGCGCGTGGTGCTGCTCGACGAGCCGGTCGCCGGCATGACCGGCGCCGAGACCGACAAGACCGCGGAGCTGTGCCTGCAGCTCGAGAAGAAGCACACGGTCGTCGTCGTCGAGCACGACATGGAGTTCGTCTCCAGGATCGCGCGCAAGGTGACGGTGCTGTGCGAGGGCAGCGTGCTCGCGGAGGGCGCGATGGAGACGGTGCGCAACGACCCGCGCGTGATCGAGGTCTACCTGGGACGGTGATGCTTAGGATCGAGGGGCTCGACCAGTACCACGGCGGCAGCCGCACGCTGCGCGACGTGTCGATCGAGGCCGAGACCGGTGCGGTCACCGCGGTGCTCGGCCGCAACGGGATGGGCAAGACGACGCTGCCGAAGTGCCTGATGGGGCTGCTGCCGGTGAAGTCGGGCCGCATCGAGTTCGACGGCGCCGACATCACGTGCCTGAAGCCGCACCAGCGGGTGCAGCTACGCATCGCGCTGGCGCCGCAGGGCAGGGAAATCTTCCCACGGCTCACCGTCGAGGAGAACCTGCTGATCTCGATGGCGGCGACCGGGCAGAAGGAGCGCGCCGTGCCGGGCTGGGTCTACGAGACCTTCCCGATCCTGAAGCAGTTCGTCCGCCGGCGCGGCGGCGACCTCTCGGGCGGCCAGCCGCAGCCGCTGGCGATCGCGCGGGTGCTGGTCACCAGGCCGCGGCTGCTGATCCTCGACGAGCCGACCGAGGGCATCCAGCCGAACATCATCCAGGACATCGAGCGCGTGATCGCGGGGCTGGCCGCGCAGCGGACGATGGCGATCCTGCTGGTCGAGCAGTACTACGACTTCGCGCGCACGCTCTCCGACCGCTACGTCGTGCTGCAGCGGGGCGAGGTGCTGCAGTCGGGCGCCGGCGCGGACATGGACGCCGACGGCGTCCGGGGCTTGCTCGCGGTCTGATTACCGCGTCCCGCGCGCGCCGGATCCCGATGCCTCGGTGTACGCTCACGTTCGACCCGACCGGGCCGCGCGACGTGGTCCGCGGGCGTCGAGAGAAAGGGTGCCGATGACTCCGGGCGAACTGCTGGTCGACGACGGCGAGATCGAGCTCAATGCCGGCCGCCGCAGGATCGTGCTGACCGTGCACAACGCCGGCGACCGGCCGATCCAGGTCGGCTCGCACTACCACTTCGGCGAGACCAACGCCGCGCTCGAGTTCGACCGCGAGGCCGCGCGCGGCATGCGGCTCGACATCGCCTCGGGCACCGCGGTGCGCTTCGAGCCCGGGCAGTCGCGCACCGTCGAGCTGGTCGCCTTCGCGGGCACGCGTACGGTCTACGGTTTCCGCGCGATGGTGATGGGCCCGCTGGACGGGCCGGCGAGGAAGGCGGCATCGGCGGGGAAGGCCGCGCCCGCGAAGAAGGCCGCCTCGGCGAAGCCCGCCGCGCCCCTGAAGAAGCCGGCCGCGAAGAAGCCGGCCGCGAAGAAGACCGCGGCGTCCTTGCGCAAAGGCTGACGACCATGGCGAAGCTCTCGCGCCGCGCGTACGCGGAGATGTACGGCCCCACCGTCGGCGACCGGCTCCGGCTCGCCGACACCGACCTGACCATCGAGGTCGAGCGCGACTTCACGGTCTACGGCGAGGAGGTCAAGTTCGGAGGCGGCAAGGTGATCCGCGACGGCATGGGCCAGTCGCAGCTCACGCGCAAGGACGTCGTCGACACCGTCATCACCAACGCACTGATCGTCGACGCGGTCACCGGGATCGTGAAGGCCGACGTCGGTCTGAAGGACGGCCGGATCGCCGGCATCGGCAAGGCGGGCAACCCCGACGTGCAGCCCGGCATCACGATCGCGATCGGCGCCTCGACCGAGGTGATCGCCGGCGAAGGTCTGATCCTCACCGCCGGCGGCATCGACACGCACATCCACTTCATCTGCCCGCAGCAGGTGGAGGAAGCGCTCGCCTCGGGCATCACCACGATGATCGGCGGCGGCACCGGGCCGGCGACCGGCACCAACGCGACCACCTGCACGCCGGGCGCCTGGCACCTCGCGCAGATGCTCAAGGCCGCCGACGGCCTGCCGATGAACATCGGCTACACCGGCAAGGGCAACGTCTCGCTGCCCGAACCGATCGCAGAGCAGATCGAGGCCGGCGCGATCGGCCTGAAGCTGCACGAGGACTGGGGCACGACCCCCGCCGCGATCGACAACTGCCTGTCGGTCGCCGACCGCTACGACGTGCAGGTCGCGATCCACACCGACACGCTGAACGAGTCCGGCTTCGTCGAGGCCTCGATCGAGGCGATGAAGGGCCGCGTGATCCACACGTACCACACTGAGGGCGCCGGCGGCGGCCACGCGCCCGACATCATCAAGGTGGTCGGCGAGACCTTCGTGCTGCCGTCGTCGACGAACCCGACGCGGCCGTACACGGTCAACACGCTCGACGAGCACCTCGACATGCTGATGGTGTGCCACCACCTGGACCCCTCGATCGCCGAGGACCTCGCGTTCGCCGAGAGCCGCATCCGGCGCGAGACGATCGCCGCCGAGGACATCCTGCACGACCTCGGCGCGATCTCGATGATGTCGTCGGACAGCCAGGCGATGGGCCGGCCGGGCGAGGTCATCCTGCGCACCTGGCAGACCGCGCACAAGATGAAGCAGCAGCGCGGCGCGCTGCGCATCGACGAGGCGCGCGCCGACGGCGAGCGCAACGACAACTGGCGCGTCCGGCGCTACGTCGCCAAGTACACGATCAACCCGGCGATCACCCACGGCGTCGCGCACGCGGTCGGCTCGGTCGAGGTCGGCAAGTGGGCGGACCTGGTGCTGTGGCGCCCGGCGTTCTTCGGCGTCAAGCCCTCGCTGATCCTGAAGGGCGGCACGATCTCGATGGCGCTGATGGGCGACCCGAACGCGTCGATCCCGACGCCGCAGCCGGTGCACTACCGGCCGATGTTCGGAGGCTTCGGCGGCGCGATCGCCACGGGCTCGCTCACCTTCGTGTCGCAGGCCGCGCTGAAGGCGGGCATCGGCAAGCGCCTCGGCCTCGCCAAGCCGCTGGTGCCGGTCAAGGGCATCCGCACGCTCAGGAAGTCGGACATGGTGCTCAACGGCTACGCGCCGCGGATGCAGGTCGATCCCGAGACCTACGAGGTCCGCGCCGACGGCATGCTGCTGACCTGCGAGCCGGCGACGAGCCTGCCGATGGCGCAGCGCTACTTCCTCTTCTGAACGAGGCCCGCCGATGCCGATCGTGATGGCCACCGCGCTCGCCGGCCCCGACGCCCGCGCCGACGAGGTCGTCGAGCTGCCCTTCGCGCTGCGCGAGCGCTCGCGCTTCCGCGCGACGCTGCTGTCCGGCGAGGAGATCGGCGTCGACCTCGCGCGCGGCACGCTGCTGCGCCACGGCGACCGGCTGCGGCTCGACGACGGTCGCGTCGTCGCGGTCGAGGCGGCGCCCGAGCGGCTGATCGAGGTGCATGCGCACGACGCGCCCGGGCTCGCCCGCATCGCCTACCACGTGGGCAACCGGCACGTGCCGATCCAGGTCGGCGACGGCTGGCTGCGGCTGCTGCCCGACCACGTGCTGCAGGCGATGATCGAGCGGCTGGGCGGCCACGTGCACGAGGTGGAGGAGGGCTTCCAGCCCGAGTCGGGCGCCTACGGCCACAGCCACGTCCACCACGCGCACGACGACCAGGGGCACGGCGGTCGGATCCACGCGTTCGACCCCAGGCACGAGCACGAGCACCGGGGGCACGCGCACCACGACCGCGATCACGACCATCACGAGCACCACGACCATGGCCCGGGCGGCGGGCACGAGCACCCGGGGAGCGCGCGCCGATGAGCGTGTCCGCGTCGATCGCGCTGCTGCAGCTCGCGAGCCCGGCGCTGCCGATCGGTGGCTACAGCTACTCGACCGCGCTCGAATGGGGCGTCGACGTCGGTGCGGTCCGCGACGAGACCGGCGCGCGCGAGTGGATCGCCGACGCGCTCGCGCTGTCGATCGCGTCCTTCGAGGGGCCGCTCGCGCGCGAGGCGATGCGCGCGGCCGCCCGCTGGCCCGCGGCCGATGCGGCCGAGGTGCTCGAGTCGCTGAACGTCGCCGCGATCGCCGCGCGCGAGACGGCCGAGCTGCGGCTGGAGAGCGAGCAGATGGGCTACTCGCTCGGGCGCTGGCTCGAGGCGGTGTGCCCGGACCCGGAGTCGGACGCCTGGATCGCCGCGCGGCTGTCGCCGCTCGCGCTGCCGGTCGGCTGGGCGATCGCGGCCACGCGGCTGGGCCTCGCCGAGCGCGACGCGCTGCTCGGCCTGTTCTGGGCGTTCGCCGAGAACCAGGCGATGGTGCTGATGAAGGCGGTCCCGATGGGCCAGATCGCCGCGCAGCGGCTGCTGCGCTCGCTCGCGCCCGAGCTCGAGGCGGCGGTCGGGCGTGCGCTCGCGCTGCCGCGCGAGGCATGGTCGAGCGCCGCGCCCGGCCTCGCGATCGCATCGGCGCGGCACGAGACGCAGTACTCCAGGCTGTTCAGGTCCTAGACGAAGAGAGCAGATGAGCAACCACGGACCCCTTCGGGTGGGCATCGGCGGGCCGGTCGGCTCGGGCAAGACCGCGCTGACGCTCGCGCTGTGCCGCCGGCTGCGCGAGAAGTACGACATCGCCGCGGTCACCAACGACATCTACACGCGCGAGGATGCGGAGTTCCTCGTGAAGAACGACGCGCTGCCGAAGGAGCGGATCCTCGGCGTCGAGACCGGCGGCTGTCCGCACACCGCGATCCGCGAGGACGCGTCGATCAACCTCGAGGCGGTCGACCGGCTGTCGCGCGCGTTCCCGGCGCTGCAGATCGTGTTCGTCGAGTCCGGCGGCGACAACCTCGCGGCCACCTTCTCGCCGGAGCTGTCCGACCTGACGATCTACGTGATCGACGTCGCGGCCGGCGACAAGATCCCGCGCAAGGGCGGGCCCGGGATCATGAAGTCGGACCTGCTCGTCATCAACAAGATCGACCTCGCGCCGCACGTCGGCGCGTCGCTGGAGACGATGGACCGCGATGCGCGCCGGATGCGGGGCGAGCGGCCGTTCGTGTTCTCGAACCTCAAGGTGGGCCACGGGCTCGACGACATCGTGTCGTTCATCGAGCGCCGCGGCCTGTTCGCCTGACCGACCTCCCCCTCTGCAACGACCCCGACCCAGAAAGGCCCGAATCGATGCGCGCTCCTCCCGCTGCTCCGCTGGCCGGCGTCCTCGCGCTGGCGACCGCCGCCGTCCCCGCGTTCGCGCACGACGGCCATCTCCACGACGGGCTGGCCGCGGGGCTCGCCCATCCGCTGGGCGGCGTCGACCACCTGCTCGCGACGCTCGGCATCGGCGTGGTCGCCGGGCTGGTCGCGGCCCGCCCGGTCGGTGCCGGCCGGGAGTCGGTCGGCGCGCGCGTCGTGCTCGCCGGCGCGCTCGGCCTCGTCGCCGGTGCGCTCTGGTCGATGCTCTCGGACCGCATGCCGGGACTCGTGTCGCTGCCGGGCGGCATCTTCGAGGCCGCGGCCGCGCTCGGGCTGCTCGCGATCGCGGCCGCGCTGCTGCGCGTCGAGCGGATCGCCGCAGGCGGGCTCGCGGCGCTCGCGCTCGCGGTCGCGTTGCCGCACGGCTGGCTGCATGCCTCGGAAGGGGCGGGTGCGGCGTTCTTCGGCGGGCTCGCGCTCGCGAGCGCCGCGCTGTACGCCGCCGGCCTCGGGCTCGGGCGGGCGATCGCCGTGTTGCGCGTGGAACGGGCGCGCTGGGTGGCCGCGGCCGGTTACGCGGCCGCGTTCGGCTGGCTGGCGAGCGCGGCGTTCCGGTGACGTCGCGGATCATCGTGTGCGACGACCACCCGGTCGTCCGCGACGCGCTGTCGACCTGCCTGCGCGCGCTCGCGCCCGAGTGCGAGGTCGGCGAGTGCGCGACCGCCGCGCAGCTGGTGGACCGGCTCGGCGACACCGAGCGCTGGGACCTGGTGCTGCTGGACCTGACGCTGCCCGACGCGCGCGGGCTGGACGCGCTGCATCGCGTCCGCGCCCGTGCGCCGGACATGCGCATCGCGGTGATGTCGGCGAAGGAGGACCGCGACACCGTCGACCGTGTGCTGCGCGCGGGGGCGGTCGGCTTCGTGCCCAAGTCGGCCGACCGCACGACGCTGCTCGACGCGCTGCGACGGCTGCTCGACCTGCCCGTCGTCGAGGACGACGCGGCGACGACCGGCCGCCGGCCGCATGGCGTGCCGGGCGGATCGCTGCCCGACGACGACGGCTGGGTGCACGACGCGCTCGCCGCGCTGTCGCCGCGCCAGACCCAGGTGCTGCGGCTGATGATCCGCGGTCTGCCGAACAAGGAGATCTGCCGCGAGCTCGGGCTGTCCGAGAACACGGTCAAGATCCACATCGGCTCGGTGCTGCGCGGGCTGCGCGCGCGCAACCGTACCGAGGCGGTGTCGCTCGCGAGTCGGGTGGGCTTCGGCGGTCACTGACGGCGCGGGCGCTCGGTCCGGTGGGGCGCGACGCCCTGAGGGGCGGCCGCCGCGTCGGTCGCGGTGGCCGCCGACCCGGTCAGGGGTTCTGGCGGAACCAGGAGGCCGACATCCTCGCGTTGCCTGGCGCGCGCTGCGACAGCGTCAGCTCCCGGTAGGTGTTCGCGCTCGCATCGAGCGCGCCGACCGCCGCGGTCGCGCAGCCGGCGTTGTCCCGGTCCGCGCCGCTGCCGATGAACGGCGTGTCGGCGGTACCTGGCTTCTGGCCATCGAGCGTGGGCTGCAGCGGGGCCGAGGTCGCGCCGCGGTCGACGTTCTGGCCGAAGTTGCGTCGCAGCGCCGTCAGGCCGGTGGACGGCGCCGCGCCGGCGGCCGGCTCGATCGAGAAGCCGCCGATCGAGAACACCGGGAAGCCCGCGGGCATGGTCCAGCTCATCGGGACCGACGCGGTGGCCCCGGCATTCGCCCCGCCGGGCGTCAGCGCCGCCGCGATGGTCTGCGGCGACAACGTCGCCCAAGGCAGCGATGCCAGTCCGGACGCGGGAAACGGATCGCCGGCGAGCCGCACCGTGAAGGTCTCGTCGGGCACGCCGCTCGGCAGTGCCGGCGCGACCACCGGCCGGAACACCTCGAAGGTGTAGCGGGCGTACCGCGGGATCTGCGCCTGCACGTCGGCGTCGCTCATCGGCGTGTCGCGCCAGTTCACCGCCGAGCCGGCCCACGCGAAGCTGGGCGAGGTCGGGTTCGCCGCGGCGAGCTCGAAGTTCGGCGAGGTCTGGTTGCTCGTCCACCACGCGTAGTTCTGCCCGTTGGCGGCCAGCACCGCCCCTGTCTTGCTGAAGATCGCCATGAAGTCGCTGGTGCCGCAGGTGCGCGAGCGCGTCAGCGACACGCCTTCGGCCGGCAGGCCGGGGCCCTTGACGCGCGCGACGGCGATCTCGCCTCCCGATGGTCCCTCCGGATTGAACAGCAGCAGCAGGCGGATCCGGTCGGAGCCCGGGGTCGCGTTCGCTGCGTTCACCGGGATGAGCCGCAAGGCCCGGAACTCGACGAACGCGTCGTACTTGCGCTGGTTGCCCACGGCCGTCCAGGCGCCGCCGCGCTGGGCGACGACTTCGGCGAAGTCGGCCGACAGGCCGCTCGCGTTGGCGATCGGCAGCCGCAGCGTCGCGGCGCCGTTCTCGAGGAAGGCGACGACCGGATTGCCGACGGTGGCGGTCGCGTACTGCGACTCGGTCAGCACCTGCTGGTATCGGGGCCCGAACGCATAGCCGTTGTGACGGTAGTCCGGGGCCGCGACCGCCGCGCAGGTCGGGTGGACGCCGGTCACCCTGCCGGCGCCGTCGACCGTCGCGCGCTGCGCGAGTGGCACGTCGAGGCACGCCTGCATGCGCGTTCGCAGTGCGGCCAGCGCGGGCCCCCCGGGACCGTCGACCGCGGGAGCCGCGAGCACCGCCGGGCTGGCGCCGACCGCGCCGGCGAGCGACACCGCGGCCGCCTCCGGCGGCGCGAAGCGGTCGCGCAGCTCGACCGTCCCGCCCGAGACCCGCACGTCGATCCGGTCCAGCAGCCGGTCCGCGCCGGTGCCGTCGGCGACGAAGGGCGTCGCGATCGGATCGAAGCTCGCGGCGTCGAGGCCGGCGGCCGCCAGTTGCGAGGCCAGGGCCGCGCGCTGCTCGGCGACCGCCGCGCTCACCCGCGCGGCGCTGGCACCCTGCAGCGCGGCCGGCGCGAGCAGCGCGGCCGGGTCGCCGGTGGCGGACAGCCGCGCGGCGATCGCGTCGGTGAGCGGGCTCACGTTCATGCGCGCGGTGCCAGCGGGCAGGGTCGACAGCACCGAGACGAGCCGCGCGCCGGAGGGCAGCGTCGCGGCCGCCGCGATCGGCGCGACGAGCCCGGTCGCGTCCACCGAGAAGGCGCCCGTCGCGTCGGTGACGGCGCTGCGCTGCGCGCCCGAGCTGTCGACGATCGACACCGGCGCGCCCACGACCGGCAGGCCGGTCGCGACCACGCCGCTCACGGTGACCGTCGGGACCGGCGTGGTGTCGGCCTGCGTGCCGCCGCCCCCGCCGCCGCCGCAGGCCGACAGCAGCAGGACCGGGGCGGCGAAGGCCGCCGCGATGGCGAGCGAGATGGGACGATGGCGCAGCGATTGAGGCATGGCGGTCTCCTGATCGTGGAGCCGCCATGCTCCGCGTCGCACTGGACGCGTGCATCGTCAGAACTGACGACGCCACCGGCCGCACGGTGCCGCGCCGCCGGGGACGAGCGCGTCAGCGCCTGTAGCGCTTCGGCACGAACGGCAGCTTCGCGATCTCCACGCCGGGCCGCTTGTCGCGCACCGACGCGCGCAGCGGCCGGCCGTCGAGCGCGGCGGCCTGCAGGTAGGCGAGCATCACCGGGCGGCCCAGCGTCGGCGACACCGTGCCGCTGGTGACCTCGCCGACCGCCGCGTCGACGGCGTCGAGGATCGCCGCGTGCGCGCGGATCGGCACCGTGTCGGACGAGACCAGCCCGACGAGCCGGCGCCACGGCCCGTCCGCGAGCTGCGCGAGGATCGTCGCGGCGCCGGGAAAGCCGCCGGCCTTCGCGCCGCCCGCGCGGCGCGACTTCGGGATCGCGAACGCGAGGCCCGCCTCCACCGGCGTCGTCGTCGGCAGGATGTCGCTGCCGTGCAGCGGCAACCCCGCCTCGAGGCGCAGCGTGTCGCGCGCCCCGAGCCCCACCGGCTGCACGCGCGGGTCGGCGAGCAGCCGGCGCACGATCCGCTCGGCCGCCTCGAGCGGCAGCGAGATCTCGTAGCCGTCCTCGCCGGTGTAGCCGGAGCGGGTCGCGAAGCAGCGCGCGCCGTCGAGCGACAGCTCGCGTGCCTGCATGAAGGTCATCGAGGCCGCGGACGGGTCGAGCGCGGCGAGCACGCCTTCGGCGTCGGGCCCCTGCAGCGCGACCAGCGCCGCGTCGACCCACTCGATCGCGAGGTCGGGGCACGCGGCGACGAGCCGCGCGAAGTCGGCGTCGCGGTTGCCGGCGTTGACGACCATCCGCACCTCGTCGCCGAGGTTCACCAGCATCAGGTCGTCCTCGATGCCGCCGGCGTCGTTCAGCAGGTACGAGTACTTCTGCAGGCCGGGCGTCCAACCGTCGAAGTCGACCGGCAGCGCGGCCTCGAGCCCGCGCGCGAGCGAGGCGGCGGTGCCGTCCTTCGCCCGGATGCGCAGCTGGCCCATGTGCGAGACGTCGAAGAGGCCCGCTCGCGTGCGCGTCGCCGCGTGCTCGAGCCTGAGCCCCGCCGGGTACTGGATCGGCATCCCGTAGCCGGCGAACGGGCCGAACTTCGCGCCGAGCTCGCGATGCAGGGCCGCGAGCGGGATCGCGCGGATCGCGTCGCCCATCACGCGTAGTCCCCGGTCGGCGGGCAGGTGCAGACCAGGTTGCGGTCGCCCGCCGCGTTGTCGATCCGCTTCACGTGCGGCCAGAACTTCGCGTCGCGGACCCAGGGCAGCGGGTAGACCGCCTCCTCGCGCGAGTACGCGTGCGGCCACTCGCCGACGACCTCGCCGGCGGTGTGCGGCGCGTTCTTCAGCGGGTTGTCCGCGCGGTCCCACGCGCCCGACCTCACCTTCGCGATCTCGTCGGCGATCGCGATCATCGCGTCGCAGAAGCGGTCGAGCTCGGCCTTCGACTCGCTCTCGGTCGGCTCGACCATCAGCGTGTCGGCGACCGGGAACGACAGCGTCGGCGCGTGGAAGCCGTAGTCCATCAGCCGCTTGGCGATGTCCTCGGCGGTGATGCCGCACTCGCCCTTCAGGTGCCGCACGTCGAGGATGCACTCGTGCGCGACGCGGCCGTTCGCGCCGGTGTACAGGATCGGGTAGTGGTCCTTCAGCCGCGCGGCGACGTAGTTGGCGTTCAGGATCGCCGCCTCGGTCGCCTTGCGGATGCCGGGCGCGCCCATCATCCGGATGTACATCCACGAGATCGTCGTGATCAGCGCGCTGCCGTAGGGCGCGGCCGACACGCTGTTCGCGGCGTCGGGCTCGGCATAGGGGTCGGCGCAGAGGTGCGGCGCGAGGTGCGCCGCGACCGCGATCGGGCCCATGCCGGGGCCGCCGCCGCCGTGCGGGATGCAGAAGGTCTTGTGCAGGTTCATGTGGCAGACATCGGCGCCGATGTCGCCGGGCCGGCACAGCCCCGCCTGCGCGTTGAGGTTCGCGCCATCCATGTAGACCTGCCCGCCAGCCGCGTGCACCGCCGCGCAGATGTCCTTGATCGCGGCCTCGAACACGCCGTGCGTCGACGGGTAGGTGACCATCAGCGCGGCGAGCGCGTCGCGGTGCTGCGCGATCTTCGCGTCGAGGTCGGCCAGGTCGATGTTGCCGTCGTCGTCGCAGGCGACGACGACGATCTTCATCCCCATCATCTGCGCGGTCGCCGGGTTGGTGCCGTGCGCCGACGACGGGATCAGGCAGACGTCGCGGTGGCCCTGGCCGCGCGAGGCGTGGTGCGTGCGGATCGCGAGCAGGCCCGCGTACTCGCCCTGCGCGCCGGAGTTCGGCTGGAACGACACCGTGTGCAAGCCGGTGATGTCGGCGAGCCAGTCGCCGAGCTGGCGCAGCATCTCGGCGTAGCCCGCGGCCTGCTCGCGCGGCGCGAACGGGTGGATCGCGGCGAACGCGGGCCAGGACACCGGCGCCATCTCGGAGGCCGCGTTCAGCTTCATCGTGCACGAGCCGAGCGGGATCATCGAGTGGACCAGCGAGATGTCGCGGTTCTCGAGCCTCTTCAGGTAGCGGACGAACTCGGTCTCGCTGTGGTAGCGGTTGAAGACCGGGTGGGTCAGCACCGCCGAGTCGCGGCGCAGCATCGGCGGGATCGACGCCGGCTCGACGCCGACGCCCTTCGACGACGCGAGCGCGGCCGGGTCGGGTCGCGTCCCGGTCAGCACCTGCGCGAGGTCGGCGACGTCGTCGAGGCCGACGGTCTCGTCGAGCGCGATCGCGATGCGTCCGCCCGCGAGGGTGCGCAGGTTGATCCGCGCCTCGGCCGCGCGTCGCGCGATCGCGGCGGCGTCCAGGCCGGCGGCCTTCGGATCGATCGTCACGGTGTCGAAGAACGCCGCGTGCACCGGCGCGACGCCGGTCGCGGCGAGCAGCAGCCGCGCCATCGCGTTCGCGCGCAGCGCGATCCGCAGCAGCCCCTGCGGGCCGTGGTAGACCGCATAGAACGCGGCCATGTTCGCGAGCAGCGCCTGCGCGGTGCAGATGTTGCTGGTCGCCTTGTCGCGGCGGATGTGCTGCTCGCGGGTCTGCAGCGACATCCGGTAGGCCGGCCGTCCGAGCGCGTCCTTCGACACGCCGATGATACGGCCCGGCATCATCCGCACCAGGTCCTCGCGGACCGCCATGAACGCGGCGTGCGGGCCGCCGTAGCCGAGCGGTACGCCGAAGCGCTGCGCCGAGCCGATCGCGACGTCGGCACCCATGCCGCCCGCCGACTTCACCAGCATCGCGGCGAGCGGGTCGACGCCGATCGACAGCTTGCCGCCGGCCGCGTGCAGCGCGGCCGCGAGCGGGGAGAAGTCGCGCAGCCGGCCCTCGGTGTCGGGGCACTGCACGTGCGCGCCGAACACCGTGGACGCGTCGAATGCGGCCGCGTCGGCGACGACCACCTCGACGCCCATCCACTTCGCGCGGGTGCGGATCACCGCGATCACCTGCGGGTGCACCGACGCGTCGACGAGGAAGCACTTCGAGGCGTGGCGCGATGCGCGGCGGATCACGCCGAGCGCCTCGGCGGCGGCGGTCGCCTCGTCGAGCAGCGACGCGTTGGCCATCGGCAGCCCGGTCAGGTCGACGACCATCTGCTGGAAGTTCAGCAGCGACTCGAGCCGGCCCTGCGCGACCTCGGCCTGGTAGGGCGTGTACGCGGTGTACCAGCCCGGGTTCTCGAGCACGTTGCGCCGGATCGGCTCGGGCACGATCGTGCCGTGGTAGCCGGCGCCGATGTAGCTGCGCCAGACCTGGTTGCGCGCCGCGATCGCCTCGAGCTCGGCGAGCGCCGCGGCCTCGGTGGCCGGGGGCGGCACGACCGCGAGCGGCGCGTCGCGCAGGATCGCGGCCGGCACGGTGTCGCGGATCAGCGCCTGGCGCGACGCATAGCCGATCGCGGCCAGCATCCCCGCCTCCTGGGCGCCGCCCGGCCCGATGTGCCGCGCGTGGAATTCGTCCTGCCCGAGCAGGGCCTGCAGGTCGCGGCCGAGGTCCTCGCCGTGGATCATCGTGTCGCTCCCGTCAGGCTGCGCCGGGGCCGGCGTCGTAGGCGTCGGACGCCATCAGCGCGGCCAGCTGGCCGGCATCCGAGGGCTTCACGCGGAACAGCCAGCCGTCGCCGAAGGGCGCGGTGTTGACCGTCTGGGGGGAGTCGGCGAGCGCCTCGTTCGCGGCGACGACCTCGCCGTCGACCGGCGCGTAGACGTCGGAGGCGGCCTTGGTCGACTCGACGACCGCGACCGCCTCGCCCCGGGCGACCCTGCGGCCGGGCTGCGGCAGCTCGGCGTAGACGAGCTCGCCGAGCGCCTCCTGGGCGTGCTCGGTGATGCCGACGGTGAACGTGCCGTCGCCGTTGTCGCGGACCCACTCGTGGGTTTCGGTGTAGCGGAGGTCGGAAGGGCTGGCCAAGGCTGGCTCCGGAGGAGGAGAGGTCCGTGCGGGCATCGGTGCGGCGGCACGAGCGCCGACGCGGGGACACAGCCGCACCACCCGCGTGATGCGCTGCGCCCCCTCTGTCCGTTTGCCTGAGAGATTGACCTTCGGCGAGACCGTGCGACCCGTGGGGGTGCGACGGCCTACTCTCCAGAGAGCCCGATCCGATGCGGTCCTTTTGCCTGAGAGTTTCCGGGGCGATACACCTTCGGCGCCGGCACCTGGCCGGACGCGAACGTCCGGGGGCCGGTCTCTCCCGCATCGGCGATGAGGCTGGCCGGCAAGGTAGTCGCGGGGGGGCGGGGTGTCAAGCGAGCCCGTCCGCCGCGCTGCCAGTCTCGACGGGTGGTGGCCACGATCCGGGCGGCGGTCGTCATCATCGTCAGCATCCGGTGCTCGGAGGGATCGTCGTGCATCGCTCGCCTCGCGGCACGGCCGCAGGGACTGCGCGATAATGCGCAGGCACGGTTTCGGCGCGATGACAGCGGGGTCTCGAATGAGTCGCATCCTCCACCGCCAGACGCGGGGCACGTACCCCCGGGTGGTCTCTGGCGAGGGCCCGTACCTGGCCGACGATACCGGCCGGCGCTGGCTCGACGCCTGCGGGGGCGCGGCGGTCTCGTGCCTCGGGCACGGCCATCCGGCGATCGTCGCGGCGATCGAGGCACAGGCGCGGCGGGTCGCCTACGCGCACACCTCGTTCTTCACCACCGACGTCGCCGAGGCGCTCGCCGACACGCTGGTCGCGGCCGCGCCCGAGGGCATCAGCCACGCGTACTTCGTGTCGGGCGGTTCCGAGGCGATGGAGGCCGCGCTCAAGATGGCGCGCCAGTACCACCTCGAGCGTGGCGAGCCCGGGCGCACGCTGTTCGTCGCGCGCCGGCAGAGCTACCACGGCAACACGCTCGGCGCGCTGTCGGTCGGCGGGAACATGTGGCGGCGCGAGCCGTTCGCGCCGCTGCTCGCGCCGGCGCTGCACGTCTCGCCCTGCTACGCCTACCGCGACCAGCGTGATGGCGAGACGCCCGAGGCCTACGGCGAGCGGCTCGCCGCCGAGCTCGACGCGGCGATCGTCGCGGCCGGGCCGAAGCGGGTGATCGGCTTCGTCGCCGAGCCGGTGGTGGGCGCCACGCTCGGCGCGGTGCCCGCGGTACCCGGCTACTTCCGCCGCGTGCGCGAGGTCTGCGACCGCCACGGCGTGCTGCTGATCCTCGACGAGGTGATGTGCGGGATGGGCCGCACCGGCACGCTGTACGCCTGTGAGCAGGACGGCGTCTCACCCGACATCGTGACGATCGCCAAGGGCCTCGGCGCGGGCTACCAGCCGATCGGCGCGGCACTGCTGTCGCGCCGCGTGTTCGACGCGTTCGCCGAGGGTTCGGGCTTCTTCCAGCACGGCCATACCTACCTCGGCCATGCGATCGCCTGCGCGGCCGCGCTCGCGGTGCAGAAGGTGATCGCCGAGGAGGGCCTGCTCGCGCAGGTCCGCGAGATGGGTGCGCTGCTCGATCGCGAGCTCAGGCGCGCGCTCGACGGTCACCCGCACGTCGGCGACATCCGCGGGCGCGGGCTCTTCCGGGGCGTCGA
This sequence comes from Burkholderiales bacterium, assembly GCA_020248665.1. Classification (GTDB taxonomy): domain Bacteria; phylum Pseudomonadota; class Gammaproteobacteria; order Burkholderiales; family Burkholderiaceae_E; genus UBA4615. The sequence goes on from JADCHE010000023.1 coordinate 62,106, forward strand.
GCTGGTCGCAGACCGCGCGACGAAGGCGCCGTTCGACCCGTCGGCGAAGCTCAACGCGAAGGTCAAGCAGGCCGCGTTCGACGCCGGCTTGATGTGCTACCCGATGGGCGGCACGATCGACGGCCGGCGCGGCGACCACGTGCTGCTCGCTCCGCCCTACACCATCGACGCGTCGCACGTCGACGCGATCGTCGGCGGTCTGAAGGCCGCGATCGACGCCGCGACCGCGTCGGTGTCCGCGCCCCGCCGGGCCGCGGACGCGCCGCTCAGGGCCTGAGCGCCGCGGCCTCGGCCGCGCAGTCGCCGGGCGCGCGCGCGCCCTGGTCGCGCAGCTCGGCGATCTCCTTGCGGGCGAGCGCGAGCTGGGCGGTGAAGGTCGGGTCCGACTGCAGCCGCGCGAACGCCGCCGCGCCGACGACCCGGCCGGCGTCGACGTCGCTCTGCCAGTGCACGCCACAGATCACGCGGCTCTGCCCGAACGAGTAGGCGCGCTGCAGCAGCGCGTCGGCGCGCTCCGGCGCGACCGACGCGAGCACCAGCCCCCATGCCCAGCCGAGCGCCGCGTGCCCGGACGGGTACGAGCCGTCCTTGACGAGCCGCGGCTCCTCGGCCGGCGAGCACGACGTCTCCTTCAGCGCGACGAACGGGCGCGTGCGATTGTAGTGGTCCTTCGCACGGTAGGTCGCGAGGCCGGCGTCGGCCAGCGTGCGGCGTAGCGCCATGTTCAGGTGCGGTGTGCGCTCGGCGGTGACCGGCGCGCCGAGCGCGCACTGGAAGGTCGCCGCAGCGGCCGGGAAGCGCAGCTCGGCGTCCTGCGCGGCGAGCCGCCAGCGGGGCGTGTCGCGCAACGCGCGGGTCGACCGGTGGACGTCGAGGTCGGCGGCCGCGCGCGGCGAGCCATCGGCGGGCGGCGGGGGCAGCAGCGCGAGGCTGTCGGGCAGCACCTTGCGGTCGAGGTAGCCGTTGAGCACGCCCGAACCGGCGCGGACCTCGCCGACCTCGTCGGGCGACACGGTGGGCGCGGGCGGCGTCGCGCAGGCTGCGGCGAGGAGCGCAGCGGCGAGCGTCGCGGTGCGGGCGGGCATCGTGGGCATCGGGGCTCCCTGGCAGCGGCGTCGGTCCGGCACGGCCGAGCTTCGTCGCCGGATCATAACGCGCAGGTCTCGGGGCGCACCGACCTCGACGCGGCCCCGGTTCAGCCGGCCCAGGCGCTAGAATCCCATGACCCCACCCGGAGACACCAAGATGGATTCGAACCGTATCGCCCTGCGTCGGCGAAGCGCCGGACTGCTCGCGGCCGCGGCGCTCGCGCTCGGCACGCTCACCGCCCTCCCGGCCGCCCAGGCCCAGCAGAAGTTCGTCACCATCGGCACCGGCGGCGTGACCGGCGTCTACTACGCGGCCGGCGGCGCGATCTGCCGCCTCGTCAACAAGGACCGCGCGAAGCACGGCATCCGCTGCTCCGTGGAGTCCACCGGCGGCTCGGTGTTCAACGTCAACACGATCCGGGCCGGCGAGCTCGACCTCGGCTTCGCGCAGTCGGACGTGCAGTTCAACGCGACCCGGGGCCAGTCGCAGTTCAAGGACGGCCCGGTGTCCGACCTGCGCTCGGTGTTCTCGGTACACCCCGAGCCGTTCACGCTTCTGACCCGCAAGGAGTCCGGCATCAGGTCCTTCGCCGACCTGAAGGGCAAGCGCGTCAACGTCGGCAACCCGGGATCGGGCACGCGTGCCTCGATGGAGGAGTTGCTCGGCGCGCTCGGCTGGACGATGAAGGACTTCTCGCTCGCCTCGGAGCTCAAGGCCGACGAGCATGGCCCGGCGCTGTGCGACGGCAAGATCGACGCGTTCTTCTACGGCGTCGGCCACCCGAGCGCGAACATCCAGGATCCGACCACCACCTGCGGCGCGAAGCTCGCCTCGATCGGCGGGCCCGCGATCGACAAGCTGGTCGCCGATCGCCCGTACTACGCGAAGGTCACGATCCCCGGGGGGCTGTACCCGAACAATCCGGAGGCCGCGCAGACCTACGGCGTGCTCGCGACCGTCGTCGCGTCGGCGAAGACTCCGCCCGACACCGTCTACCAGGTCGTCAAGGCGGTGTTCGACAACTTCGACGAGTTCAAGAAGCTCCATCCGGCGCTCGCGAACCTGACGCCGGAGACGATGGTGAAGGACGGGCTGTCGGCACCGCTGCACGAGGGCGCGGTGCGCTACTACAGGGAAAAGGGCTGGATCAAGTGATCCGGACCTGACCGGCCGGGCCGACGACGACGGGCGCCTGCGGGCGCCCGTCGCGTCTGGCGCCGACACGAACGCGGGGAGAGCGAGCGATGGCGAACGGCGTCGGGCAGTCCGCCCGGGACGATGGATCGGCGCTGACCGAGGCCGACCTGCAGCAGCTGGTGGCCGAGGCCGACACCGGCGGGCGCAAGCCCGCGGGCGCGGTCGCGGCGCTGGTGCTGTGGGTCGCGGTCGGCTGGAGCCTGTTCCAGCTCTGGTACGCGTCGCCATTGCCGTTCGCGCTCGGCGTCGGCGTGCTGAACGACACGCAGGCGCGGTCGTGGCACCTCGCGATCGGGCTGTTCCTCGCGTTCCTCGCCTACCCGGCGTTCAGGTCGTCGAGCCGCACCCGCGTGCCGGCCCTCGACTGGGCGCTCGCGACCGTCGCCGCCTTCTGCGCGGCCTACATCGCGCTGTTCGCGAACGAGCTCGCACAACGGCCCGGGCAGCCGACGACCACGGACATCGTCGTCGCGTCGATCGGCGTGCTGCTCGTGCTGGAGGCGACGCGGCGCGCGGTCGGCTGGCCGATGGCCGCGCTCGCGATCGTCTTCATCGGCTACATCTTCCTCGGCCCCTACATGCCCGAGGCGATCCAGCACAAGGGCGCATCGCTGAACCGGATGCTGTCCCACCAGTGGCTGACGACCGAAGGCGTGTTCGGCGTCGCGCTCGGCGTGTCGACCGCGTACATCTTCATCTACGTGCTGTTCGGCGCGCTGCTCGATCGCATCGGGGCGGGCAACTACATGATGCAGGTGAGCTTCGCGCTGCTCGGCCACCTGCGCGGCGGACCGGCGAAGGTGGCGGTGGTGTCGTCGGCGCTGAACGGGCTGGTGTCGGGCTCGTCGGTGTCGAACGTCGTGTCCGGGGGGATCTTCACGATCCCGCTGATGAAGCGCGCCGGCTACGGCGGCATCAAGGCTGGCGCGATCGAGACCGCGTCCTCGGTCAACGGGCAGATCATGCCGCCGGTGATGGGTGCGGCGGCGTTCCTGATGGTCGAGTACGTCGGCATCCCGTACTCCGAGATCGTCAAGCACGCGTTCCTGCCCGCGGTGATCTCGTACATCTCGCTCTTCTACATCGTGCACCTCGAGGCGCTGAAGCTCGATCTGCGGCCGATGGCGTCGGGGCGGACGCGGACCCTCGGCGCGACGATGCTCGCCTGGGGGCTCGGCGTGTCGGGCACGGTGATCGCGGTCGCGCTGCTCTACTGGGCGGCGCTCGGTGCGCGCGCGGTCGCCGGCGATGCGGCGCCCTGGGTACTCGGCGCGCTGCTGCTCGCACTGTACGTCGCGAGCGTCGCGTACGCCGCGCGCCACGACGAGGTCGACTTCTCGCGCTTCGACTTCGACGTGCTGCCCAAGACCTGGCCGACGGTGCGCGCCGGGCTCGACTTCCTGATCCCGATCGGCGTTCTGGTCTGGTGCCTGATGGTCGAGGACATGTCGCCTGCGCTCGCCGCGTTCTGGGCGACCGCGGTGCTGCTCGCGATGATCGTCACGCGGCCCGCGCTCGTCGCGGTCGTGCGCCGGCACGGTGAGGTCGGGGCCGCCTGGCGCCACGGCCTCGTCGACCTGCGCGAGGGCCTCGCCACGGGCGCGCGCAACATGATCGGCATCGCGGTCGCGACCGCGACCGCGGGCATCATCGTCGGCGCGATCACGCTGACCGGCATCGGGCTGATGATGACCGAGTTCGTCGAGTTCGTATCCGGCGGCAACCTGGTCGCGATGCTGCTGTTCACCGCGTTCGTGTGCCTCGTGCTCGGCATGGGCGTACCGACGACGGCGAACTACATCCTGGTGGCCACGCTGATGGCGCCGGTGATCGTCGAGCTCGGCGCGCAGGGTGGCCTCGTGATCCCGCTGATCGCGGTGCACCTGTTCGTCTTCTACTTCGGGATCATGGGCGACATCACGCCGCCGGTCGGGCTCGCGAGCTTCGCGGCGGCGGCGATCTCGGGCGAGGACGCGATCAAGACCGGGATCCAGGGCTCGGTCTATGCGCTGCGCACGGTGATCCTGCCGTTCATCTTCATCTTCAACCCCGCGATCCTGATGATCGGCGTCGAGAGCTGGGCCGAGGCGGCGCTGGTCGCGGTCGCCGCGACGCTCGCCTCGCTGCTGTTCGCGTCGGTCACGATGAACTGGATGCGCGTGCGGCTGCGCGCCTGGGAGTGGGTCGCGCTCGCGGTCGCGATGATGCTGCTGTTCCGGCCCGACATGGTCTGGGACCGCATCTACCCCGAGTTCGAGGCGCGCCCGGCCAAGGAGGTCCTGCGCGTGGCCGGCGAACTGCCCGACGGCCGCCTGCTGGTGCTGCGGATCGCCGGCACGAACATCGAGGGCGAGGACGTCGCCAAGACCGTCGCGCTGTCGCTGCCCGATCGGCCGAAGGCGGCCACCGATGCGGCTGCGGCGGCCGCCGCCGATCCTGTCGCCTACGGGCGGCAACGGCTCTCGGGCGCGGGCCTGACGCTGACCGGGCTGGGCGAGCGCGTCCAGGTGGCGGCGGTCAAGTTCGGCTCGCGAGCGAAGCGCCAGGGGCTCGAGCAGGGCTTCGACGTGCAGGAGGTCATGGTCCATGCGGACCGGCCGTCGGTGCACTGGCCCTACCTGCCGGCATGCCTGCTGGCCGGTCTCGTCTGGTGGGCCCAGGGCCGACGGATGCGGGGCGACCCCGGCCCGGCGACCTCGCCCGGTCGCGGGATTGACGGTGGTCGGTCCGCGGCCGGGCGATAATCCGGTCCGATGAACGCCGAAACGCTCGCCGCCACCCGGGCCGTCGCGCCCGCCGCCGAACCCCGCTGGGCCGACCAGGACGCCCCGCCCGACGCGCAGCGCGCCGCCGCGATCGTCGCCGCGCTGCGCCGGGTGCTGCCCGCGCGCTGCGTGCTTGCCGGCGTCGAGCAGACACGCCCGTACGAGTGCGACGGCCTGTCCGCGTTCCGCCGGCTGCCGGTCGCGGTCGTGCTGCCCGAGACCGAGGAACAGGTCGTCGCGGTGCTGAAGGCCTGCCGCGGCCTGGACGTACCGGTGGTCGCGCGCGGCGCCGGCACCAGCCTGTCCGGCGGCGCGATGCCGCATGCGGCCGGCGTCGTGCTGTCGCTCGCCCGCTTCAACCGGATCCTGGCGGTCGATGCGGCCTCGCGAACCGCGCGCGTGCAGCCGGGCGTGCGCAACCTCGCGATCTCCGAGGCGGCCGCGCCGCACGGCCTGTACTACGCGCCCGATCCCTCGTCGCAGATCGCCTGCACGATCGGCGGCAACCTCGCCGAGAACTCGGGCGGCGTGCACTGCCTGAAGTACGGCCTGACGGTGCACAACGTGCTGCGCATCCGCGGCGTGACGATCGAGGGCGAGATCGTCGAGCTCGGCTCGGGCGCGCTCGACGGCCCGGGGCTCGACCTGCTCGCGCTCGCGATCGGCTCGGAGGGCATGCTGCTCGTGGTCACCGAGGCGACGGTGAAGCTCGTGCCCAAGCCGCAGCTCGCGCGCGTGGTGATGGCCTCGTTCGACGACGTCGTGAAGGCCGGCGACGCGGTCGCCGCGATCATCGGCGCCGGGATCATCCCCGCCGGCCTCGAGATGATGGACCGCAAGGCGACCGAGGCGGTCGAGCCGTTCGTGAAGGCCGGCTACGACCTGTCGGCCGAGGCGATCCTGCTCGCCGAGTCCGACGGTACGCCCGAGGAGGTCGAGGAGGAGATCGCGCGGATGCAGGGGGTGCTGCGCGGGGCCGGCGCGACCGCGATCGCTGTCTCGACGGACGAGGCCGAGCGGCTGCGCTTCTGGTCGGGCCGCAAGAACGCGTTTCCGGCCGCCGGCCGCATCTCGCCCGACTACTACTGCATGGACGGCACGATCCCGCGCAAGAACCTCGGGACGATGCTCGCCGCGATCGCGGGCATGGAGCGCACCTACGGGCTGCGGTGCATGAACGTGTTCCACGCCGGCGATGGCAACCTGCACCCGCTGATCCTGTTCGACGCGAACACGCCCGGCGAGTGGGAGCGCGCGGACCGCTTCGGCGCCGACATCCTCGAGCTGTGCGTCGAGCTCGGCGGCACGGTGACCGGCGAGCACGGCGTCGGCATCGAGAAGATCAACTCGATGTGCGTGCAGTTCTCGCCGGCCGAGCGTGCCGCGTTCTTTGCGCTCAAGCGTGCGTTCGACCCGCCGGGGCTGCTGAACCCGGGCAAGGGCATCCCCACGCTCGCGCGCTGTGCCGAGTACGGGAAGATGCACGTGCAGGGCGGGCGCATCGCGTTCCCCGACATCCCTCGCTTCTGACCGGGACCGCCTTGGAATCGAGCGCCTCCCCGGCGGCCGCGGCGCCGCCCCGCGCCCCGGCGGGAGAACCCGTGGTCGCCGACGCGGCGCTGCGTGCGCTGCGCGACTGCGTGCGCGCCGCCGACGCCGACCGCATCCGGCTGCGCCTGCGCGGCGGCGGCACGAAGGACTTCTATGGCGAGCCGGCCGGCGGCGAGCCGCTCGACCTGCGCCCGCTGTCGGGCATCGTGTCGTACGAGCCGACCGAGCTGGTGGTCAGCGCGCGCTGCGGCACGCCGCTCGCCGAGCTGGAGGCGGCGCTCGCCGAGCGACGGCAATGCCTGCCGTTCGAGCCGCCGCACTTCGGCGCGGGTGCGACCGTCGGCGGCATGGTGGCCGCGGGCCTGTCGGGGCCGCGCCGCGCGAGCGCGGGCGCGGTGCGCGACTACGTGCTCGGCGCGGTGCTGATGAACGCGCAGGGCGAGCTGCTGCACTTCGGCGGGCAGGTGATGAAGAACGTCGCCGGCTACGACGTGTCGCGGCTGCTCGCGGGCTCGCTCGGCATCCTCGGGCCGATCGTGCAGGTCTCGCTGAAGGTGCTGCCGGTACCGCCCGCGGAGGCGACGGTGCTGATGTCGGCCGGCCTGCGCGAGGCGCTCGAGTCGATGAACCGCTGGGCCGGCGAGCCGTTGCCGATCTCCGCGACCGCGTGGCACGCGGGCGACCTCGGCGTGCGCTTCTCCGGCGCGCGGGCGGCCGTCGAGGCCGCGGTCGCGCGCTTCGTCGACGCGCACGGCGCGCTGCCGGTCGAGCCCGCGCAGGCGGCGTCGGTGTGGACCGGCCTGCGCGAGCACACCGACCCGTTCTTCGACGGCGAGCTGCCGACCTGGCGGCTCTCCGTGCCGCCGACCGCCCAGCCGTTCGAGTTCCCGGGCCGCCAGCTGGTGGAGTGGGGTGGCGCGCTGCGCTGGTTCCGCACCGACGTCGACCCCGCGGTCGTGCGCCAGGCGGCCGCGACCGTCGGCGGTACCGCGACGCTGTTCCGCTCGCGCGACCGAGCCCCGGGGGTCTTCCCGCCGCTGGCCCCCGCGGTGCTCGAGCTGCACCGGCGCATCAAGCGCGAGTTCGACCCCCGCGGCATCTTCAATCCCGGCCGGCTCGTCGCCGGCCTCTAGGGCGTCCGCACCGAATGGAGACCCATCTCGCCGACTGGCTGCGCGGCACGCCCGAGGGCACCGAGGCCGAGTCGATCCTGCGCTCGTGCGTGCACTGCGGCTTCTGCACGGCGACCTGCCCGACCTACCAGCTGCTCGGCGACGAGCTCGACGGTCCGCGAGGCTGCATC
>JADCHE010000024.1 GCA_020248665.1 Burkholderiales bacterium
CAGGTATCATCGACCGGCCCCGCGCTCGACCGTGGCACGATGCTTGCGTCGCCTCGCGTGACGCGTCGGCCGGCCGCGATTCCGCACCCGGGCAGTGCGCGACCGAAGATCCGAGGCCCCCACGCCCGTGCCCGCCGCCCCCGCCGCTCCCCGATCCGCGGCACGCGCGCCGTGCCGCGCACCGCGCGCGCGGGCGCCCCCGACGAGTCGGCGCTGCTCGACGACATCCGCTTCCTTGGCCGCATCCTCGGCGACGTGATCCGCGAACAGGAGGGGCGCGACGCCTACGAACTGGTCGAGCGGATCCGCCAGCTGTCGGTCGCCTACCGGCACAAGCGCGACGCCGCGGCGGGCAAGACGCTCGACCGGCTGCTGAAGAACCTGACCGTCGACCAGACGGTGTCGGTCGTGCGGGCCTTCAGCTACTTCTCGCACCTCGCGAACATCGCCGAGGACCGCCAGACCCTGCGCATGCGCGAGGCCCACGAGCGCCGCGGCGACCTGCTCGAGGGTTCGCTCGCGATGGCGCTCGAGCGGCTCGCGGCGAGGGACCTGCGCGCCGCCGAGGTCGCGCGCACGCTGCGAGGTGCCTACATCTCGCCGGTGCTGACCGCGCACCCGACCGAGGTGCAGAGGAAGAGCATCCTCGATGCCGAGCGCGCGATCGCCGAGCTGATCGCGCAGCGCGACGGCCTCGCGACCGATCGCGAGCGGCGCGCCAACGAGCAGCTGCTGCGCGCGCGCGTCACGCAGCTGTGGCAGACGCGCATGCTGCGCTACACCAAGCTCACCGTCGCCGACGAGATCGAGAACGCGCTCAGCTACTACCGCACCACGTTCCTGCGGCAGGTGCCGCGGATGTACGCCGAGCTCGAGGAGGCGTTGCGCGGCCACGAGGTCGGCACGTTCTTCCGGATGGGCAACTGGATCGGCGGTGACCGCGACGGCAACCCGAACGTGACCGCGGGCACGCTCGAGACGGCGCTCGCGCGCCAGAGCGAGACCGCGCTGCGCTTCTACCTGACCGAGGTCCACGAGCTGGGCGCCGAGCTGTCGATCTCGGCGATGCTCGCGCCGGTGACCGATGCGATGCGCGCGCTCGCCGAGCGCTCGCCCGACCGCAACGAGCACCGGATGGACGAGCCCTACCGGCGCGCGCTGACCGGCGTCTACGCGCGGCTCGCTGCGACCCTGCACGCGCTGACCGGCACCGAGGCGCTGCGCCACGCCGTCGCGCCGCAGGATCCGTATCCCGACGCCGAGGCGTTCCTCGCCGACCTGGAGACGATCGCGGCCTCGCTCGCCTCCCATCACGCCCAGGCGCTCATCGCGCCGCGGCTCTCGCCGCTGATCCGCGCGGTGAAGGTGTTCGGCTTGCATCTCGCGACGGTGGACCTGCGGCAGAGCTCGGACAAGCACGAGGCGACGGTCGCCGAGCTGCTCGCGGTCGCGCGCATCGAGCCCGGCTACGCTGCGCTGCCCGAGGCCGACCGGCGCGCGCTGCTGGCGCGGCTGCTCGCCGACCCGCGGCCGCTGCGCGTGCACGGCGCGCAGTACTCGGCGCATGCGCTGTCCGAGCTCGCGATCTTCGACCTCGCCGTCGAGATGCTGCGTCGCTACGGGCGTGCCGCGATCCGCCATCACATCATCTCCCACACCGAGGACGTCAGCGACCTGCTCGAGGTGCTGCTGCTCCAGAAGGAAGCGGGCCTGATGCGAGGTACGCTCGACGACGGCGGCACCGCCGCGCTGGTCGTCGTCCCGCTCTTCGAGACGATCGGGGACCTGCGCAACGCGCCGGCGATCATGCGCGCGTTCTACGAGGTGCCCGGCGTGCTCGACCTGGTCGTGCGCTCCGGCGCCGAGCAGGACGTGATGCTCGGCTACAGCGACAGCAACAAGGACGGCGGCTTCTTCACCAGCAACTGGGAGCTCTACCGCGCCGAGACCGAGCTGCTGCGCCTCTTCGAGCCGCTGCGCGAGCGGCGCGGGCTCGTGCTGCGGCTCTTCCACGGCCGCGGCGGCACCGTGGGGCGCGGCGGCGGCCCGAGCTACCAGGCGATCCTCGCGCAGCCGCCGGGCACGGTGAACGGGCAGATCCGGCTGACCGAGCAGGGCGAGGTGATCGCCTCGAAGTACGCGAATCCGGAGATCGGCCGGCGCAACCTCGAGATGCTGGTCGCGGCGACCCTCGAGGCGACGCTGCTGCACCCGACCCGCGGCGCGCCGCGCGCGTTCCTCGACGCTGCGCAGGTGCTCTCGGACGCCAGCATGGCCGCCTACCGCGCGCTGGTCTACGGCACGCCCGGCTTCGTCGACTACTTCTTCGACACCACGCCCATCCGCGAGATCGCCGAGCTCAACATCGGCTCGCGCCCGGCCTCGCGCAAGGCCACCCGCGCGATCGAGGACCTGCGCGCGATCCCGTGGTCGTTCAGCTGGGGCCAGTGCCGCGTCGCGCTGCCGGGCTGGTACGGCTTCGGTTCGGCGGTGGCCGCGTTCCTCGGGGAGGCCGGCGCGTCGCGCGAGGAGCGGCTCGAGCTGCTGAGGAAGATGCACCGAGGCTGGCCGTTCTTCCGCACGCTGATGTCGAACATGGACATGGTGCTCGCCAAGAGCGACCTGGGGCTCGCCGCGCGCTACCTCGAGCTCTGCACCGATCGCCGGCTCGCCAGGCGCGTGTTCGCCACGATCGAGGCCGAGTGGCGCGCGGCGAACGATGCGCTGTCGGCGATCACCGGCGAGACGCGGCGGCTCGCCTCGAACCCGGCGCTCGCGCGCTCGATCGCGCACCGCTTCCCGTACCTCGACCCGCTGAACCACCTGCAGGTCGAGCTGATGCGCCGCCACCGTGGCGAGGCGGGTGCCGAGCCCCACGAACGCGTGCGCCGCGGCATCCACATCTCGATCAACGGGCTCGCGGCGGGCCTGCGGAACACCGGATGAGCGGCACGCGCGCGAGGGCCCGACGACGATGACCGCAACCGGCACCCCGCACGACGAGGGCGCGCTGTCCGCCGACGACGTCGCGATCGAGACCCTCGGCCCGGCACGGCTCGCTTCGCCGGTCGCCACCCACCTCGGCGCGTCGGCGGTCCACTACGTCGGTGCGGCCGACCGCGTGCTGATCGACGATTCGCTCTCGGCGCTGCGCGCCGCGCGCGGCGCGATCGATTCGCTGCCCTCGTTCGAGCTCGCCGGCCCGCGCGACCGGATCTTCTTCGACCCGCGCACGCTGCGTTGCGGGATCGTCACCTGCGGCGGCCTCGCCCCGGGCCTGAACAACGTGATCCGCGGCATCGTGCTCGAGCTCTGGCACGGCTACGGCGTACGCCGCATCACCGGTTTCCGCTACGGCTTCGAGGGGCTGATCGCGCGGCACGGGCACGAGCCGATGGCGCTGACGCCCGAGTCGGTCGCGCACATCCACCACCATGGCGGCACGGTGCTCGGCACCTCGCGCGGCTCGCAGGATCCGGCCGAGCTGGTCGACCACCTCGAGGCGAACGGCGTCGGCGTGCTGTTCGTCGTCGGCGGCGACGGTACGCTCGCCGGCGCGCTGCGGATCGCCGACGAGGTTCGGCGCCGCGGCGCGCGCATCGCGGTGATCGGCGTGCCGAAGACGATCGACAACGACATCGGCTTCATCGACCGCAGCTTCGGCTACCTGTCGGCGTACTCCGCCGCGGTCGACGCGATCCGCGGCGCGCGGGTCGAGGCGATGGCCGCGCGCGACGGCATCGGGCTCGTCAAGCTGATGGGCAGGCACTCGGGCTTCCTCGCGTGCCAGGCGGCGCTCGCCTCGACCGAGGTCGACCTGGTGCTGATCCCCGAGGTGCCGCTGCGCATGGAGGGCGAAGGCGGCGTGCTCGACTGCGTCGACCGCGTGATCGCGCGCAAGGGCCACGCGGTGATCGTCGTCGCCGAGGGCGCCGCGCAGGACCTGATCGACGCGCCGCCGGGTGCGGACCCGCTCGATCGCAGCGGCAACCTCAAGCTCAAGGACGTCGGGACCTTCCTGCGCGACGCGCTGGTCGCGCACCGCAAGGCGATCGGCCGCGAGCCGACCGTCAAGTACATCGATCCGAGCTACACCATCCGCAGCGTGCCGGCCTGCCCGTCCGACAGCGTCTACTGCTGGGACATGGCACGCCACGCGGTGCACGCGGCGATGGCCGGCAACACCGCGATGCTGATCGGCCGCTGGCACGGCCGCTTCGTGCACGTGCCGATCGCGCTCGCGATCCGCCGCCGTCGCCACGTCGACACCGACGGCGACCTGTGGATGTCGGTGATCGAGTCGACCGGGCAGCCGCGCCGGTTCGCCTGAGGCGCAAGGGCAGGGAGGCCGGACGGGCTGCGCGCTACTGCAGCACGCCTGCCCGCACGTCCGAGCGGCTCAGCAGCCGGATCGGCACCCGCTTGACCCGCCAGATGTCGGCCGCATACTCGTTGATCGTCCGGTCCGACGAGAAGCCGCCCGAGCGCGCGCTGTTCAGGATCGACATCCGTGTCCAGCGCTCCGGGTCGCGGTAGGTCGCGTCCACGCGCGCGTGGCACGCGACGTAGTCGTCGAAGTCGGCGAGCAGCAGGTACGGGTCGTGGTGCAGCAGGTTGTCGAGCAGCGGCCGGAAGAGCCACGGGTCGCCGGCGCTGAAGTGTCCGCTGCCGATCAGGTCGAGCGCGGCGCGCAGCCGCGGGTTCGCCTCGTACAGGTCCATCGGCCGGTAGCCGGTACGCCACAGCGCGTCGACCTCCTCGACGGTCTTGCCGAACAGGAAGAAATTCTCCGCGCCCACCGCCTCGCGGATCTCGATGTTCGCGCCATCGAGCGTGCCGACCGTCAGCGCGCCGTTCATCGTGAACTTCATGTTGCCGGTGCCCGAGGCCTCCTTGCCGGCGGTCGAGATCTGCTCGGACACGTCGGCGGCTGGGTAGACGCGGTGGCCGATGCTGACGTTGAAGTTCGGCAGGAACGCCACCTTCAGCAGCCCGCGGGTCGCCGGGTCTTCGTTGACGACGGCGGCCACCGAGTTGATCAGCTTGATGATCAGCTTCGCCATCCGGTAGCCGGGCGCCGCCTTGCCGCCGAACACGAAGGTCCGCGGCGCCGCCTCGAGCGTCGGGTCCTCGCGCAGCCGGCGGTACAGGTCGACGATGTTCAGCACCGCGAGGTGCTGGCGCTTGTACTCGTGGATCCGCTTGACCTGGATGTCGAAGATCGAGCGCGGGTCGGTGAGTATGCCGGTGCGCCGGCGCAGCTGAGCGGCCAGCACCCGCTTGTTCTCGAGCTTCACGTCGCGCCACTCGGCGCGGAACGCCGCGTCGTCGGCCATCGGCTCGAGCCAGCGCAGCTGCTCGAGCTCGCGGACCCAGCCGTCGCCGATCGCCTCGGTGACCAGCGCCGCGAGCCGCGGGTTGCTGAGCGCGACGAAGCGCCGCGGCGTCACGCCGTTGGTCTTGTTGCTGAACTTGTCGGGCCACATCGCGTGGAAGTCGTGCAGCACGTCGCGCGCGAGCAGTTCCGTGTGCAGCTTCGCCACGCCGTTGATCGCGTGGCTGCCGACGCAGGCGAGGTGCGCCATCCGTACCGCGCGGCCGTTCTGCTCGTCGATCAGCGACATCCGCGCGATCGCCTCGTGGTCGCCCGGGAAGCGCTGCCGGACCTCGTCGAGGAACCCGGCATTGACGTCGTAGATGATCTCAAGGTGGCGCGGCAGCACGCGGCCGAACAGGTCGAGCGGCCAGCGCTCGAGCGCCTCGGGCAGCAGCGTGTGGTTGGTGTAGGAGAGGCTCTTCCGGGTGATCTCCCAGGCCTGCGCCCACGGCACGTCCTGCTCGTCGACCAGCAGCCGCATCAGCTCGGCGACCGCGATCGCCGGATGCGTGTCGTTGAGCTGGATCGCGAACTTCTCGTGGAACGACGACAGCGGCAGCTTCTGCGTGCGCATGATCCGCAGCATGTCCTGCAGCGCGCAGGACACGAAGAAGAACTGCTGCTCGAGCCGCAGCTCCTTGCCCTGGACGGACTCGTCGTTCGGGTAGAGCACCTTGGTCAGGTTCTCGGCGACGATCTTCAGGTTCACCGCGCCCCAGTAGTCGCCGCGGTTGAAGCGCTCGAGATCGAAGCCCTCGGGTGCCTCGGCGCGGAACAGGCGCAGCGTGTTGCAGGTGTGGGTGCGGTAGCCGAGGATTGGCGTGTCGTAGGGCACGCCGTTGGCGACCTTCGCCGGCACCCAGCGCACGCGCTCGCGGCCGGAGGCATCCCGGGAGCGCTCGGTGTGGCCACCGAAGCCGACCTGCAGCGTCCACTCCGGCCGCACGATCTCCCAGGGGTTGCCGTGGCGCAGCCAGCGGTCGGTCTTCTCGACCTGCCAGCCGTCCTCGATCGCCTGGTGCAGGATGCCGAACTCGTAGCGGATGCCGTAGCCGAGCGAGGGCAGCTCGAGCGTCGCCATCGAGTCGAGGAAGCATGCGGCGAGCCGGCCGAGGCCGCCGTTGCCGAGGCCCGGCTCGACCTCCTCGTCGAGCAGGTCGTCGAAGTCGAGCCCGAGCTCGGTCATCGCCTGCCGGGCCTGCTTCTGGATCCCGAGGTTGACCAGGTTGTTGCCGAGGTGCGGCCCCATCAGGAACTAGGCCGACAGGTAGGCGACGGTGCGCGCGCCGCTCTTGGTGTACTCGGCGGCGGTGCTGATCCAGCGCTGCAGCAGCCGGTCGCGCACGACGTGCGCGAGCGCGAGGTAGTAGTCGGTCCGGGTCGCGAGTGCGGGGAACTTGCCCTGCACGTAGAACAGGTTGTCGAGGAAGGCGCGCTTGAGCGCCTCCTTGCTGAGTCCGGTGCGGTGGTCTTCGGCGTCGCTCCGGGCGCTGTCTCCCGGGCCGTCGCCCGCGGTCCGCTGGTGCAAGATGTGCTCTCCGAGGTTCGTTACCCGTCACGCTAGCAAGAACCGCGCGAGTGATGAACCGTGGATTTGCACAAGGGCGGTGCGCGGTGCCGCGTCGCCGCCGAACGGCCCGGCTCCCGGAACGGTCGAGGCGGCGGCGCGACGGCGCCGGGCGGAGCGCCTCGACAGCGTGGCCGTGCGCGGTCAGACTCCGCGCGGCGCCGGGGCAGGCCCGGGCCGCCGCGTCCCGGCCGGGCCGCGGCGCCGCCGCGTCACGCCGTGCCCCGCGCCGTCCGCCCACCCGTTCCCGCCCCGACCCGCACCGTGCCCCCGATCGATCCCGCCACGCCGGTCCCGGCTGCCGTCCCGAGCCGCTCCCCCGCCGACCGCCGCGCGGCGGTCGGCTTCGCCGCGGTGATCCTCGTCAGCGCGTTCCTGCTGTTCCAGGTCCAGCCGATGGCCGGCAAGGCGATCCTGCCTTGGTTCGGCGGCACGCCGGCGGTCTGGACCACAGCGATGCTGTTCTTCCAGTGCGTGCTGTTCGGCGGCTACGTCTACGCGCACCTGCTCGCGCGGCACGCCGCGCCGCGCACCCAGGTCGCGGTGCACGTCACGCTGCTCGCGCTCGCGGCGTGGCTCGCCGCCGGCGTGCTGCCCGACGCGACGCTCAAGCCCGCCGGCGAGGACGCGCCGGTCGCGACCATCCTGTGGATCCTCGCGGCGAGCGTCGGCCTGCCGTACTTCTGTCTGGCGACCACCGGCCCGCTGCTGCAGCACTGGTTCGCGCAGGCGGGCCTGGGCGGGGCGGTGTTCCGGCTCTACGCACTGTCGAACCTGGGCTCCTTCGCCGCGCTGCTGTCGTTCCCGTACCTCTTCGAGCCGCGATTCGAGCTGCCGACGATCGCGCGGCTCTGGAGCGTGGGCTTCTGGGCGTTCGCCGTGGGCTGCGCGACGGTCGCGATCGCGGTGGTGGCGGCGCGTGCGCGCGACCCGGCCGCGGCGTCGCCCGGCGAGGGCGTCGCCGCGCCGGGCGGCGTCGAGGGCATGCCGACCTGGCGCACGCGCACCGTCTGGCTCGCGCTGCCGGCGCTCGCATCGCTCGCGTTCGTCGCGACCACCGACCACGTCAGCCACGACATCGCGCCCGAGCCGCGGCTGTGGATCACGACGCTCGCGCTGTACCTGCTGACCTTCATCCTCGCCTTCGACCATCCGCGCTGGTACCGCCCGGCGCTGACCGCGGCCGCGTGCGTCGCGGGGGTGCTCGTGCTCGCCGGTCGCGAGGCGCTCGTCGAGGCGCTCGGGCTGTCGTGGAGCCCTGGCGTCGACGGCCTGCGCACGCTGCACTACGCGGCGATGTTCGCCGCCTGCCTGCTGTGCCACGGCGAGCTGTACCGGCGCCGGCCGCGAGACGTGCGGCACCTGACCGAGTTCTACCTGTGGATGTCCGCGGGCGGCGCCTGCGGCGGGCTGTTCGTCGCGCTCGTCGCGACGAACCTCTTCGACGACTACCACGAGTGGCCGCTGCTGCTGGTCGCGACGCTCGCGCTCGCGTTCGCGGTGCTGGCGCGCGAGGCGGGCGGCACCGGCGCGCGCCGGCGCCCGGCGCGCGCGGC
>JADCHE010000025.1 GCA_020248665.1 Burkholderiales bacterium
CGAGTCCGTACTCTCTGCTGTCGATGAACTCCCAGCGGAACTGTGGATCCAGCGTCAACGGTGCGCTGTCCAGCGCAAACCTTCCCCAGTTCTCAGTCGCGTACTCGCCATTGGCCCAAAGGAGCAACCGTGGGCTCGACCCCTGGCTGCCGCTGTAGTCCGGTTGGTCGGAGGCGCCGAAGCCCAGCTCGAACTGCCAAGGCCGTGCCGACTTCTCGACTCCGGCGGCCTGCGCGCTGCCGAGCGCGAGCAGCATGGTCCCGATCACGGCGTGGAACGTGGGCGTGTTCAATGCGTCCTCCCGGAGGTGACAAGACTCATCCCTTGGGCATCGCAGCCGCCGCCGAGCGCCTTGTTGAGCGCCACGAGTCGGGAGGAGGTCTTCGTGCGCACTTCGACCCACTGCTGCTCGATCTGGGAGCGGCCGTGCACGACGTCGAGCATCGCGGTGAAGTCGGTCAGCCCGCGCCAGCGCTTCGATGTCGGTGGCGAGCGCCTCCTGCAACGTTGCCTCGCGTTCGCGGCTGCGCACGAGTCGCAGCACGGCCCGTTCGACCTCGAGCACCGCCACGATGGCCGAGTGCTGGCGTGCAATCGCCGCCTGTTCGGTGTGCACAGGCTGTGGTGGCGGCGCGGGCGACTTGCGCGCGTGGCCTGCGGCCCTGTCTCCAGGGAGGCGCGGGCCAGCATGGGTTCCGCAATCGCCGGACACACGGTGGCGGCGTTGACTTCGAAGGAAGTCCGCGACAGCGTGTGGGCGTAGCGGGTCTGCAGCGGACCATCGCTCGCGCCGAGTAAGGTCTCGGAGGTCGATGGCGTGACGCCGACCGCGACCGACTGTAGAGCTACGAACTCGCCGCAGCCCGGGTCCTGGGTCACGGTGAACGCCGTGCGCGACAGGCCCGGCAGGCGTGCTACGGGGAAGCGAGAGTGCTGCGTGTCCCGAGCTCGGATTGCCAGCCCTTGGGGTCGCGGATGCGATAGCCGCCGACGAGCTGCGGCCCCATGCGGCGGCTGCCCGGGTACGTGCGCCTTGCTCACGCGCGTGAGCACCGGTTCGGCGAACAACCCCGGATCGTGCAGCAGTTCCGCGGTCGGTTTCGCCGTCGGCCGGTTGGCGCTGGTGCTGATACCGTGCGGGCTGGTGTCGGCCGCGCGCGCGGCGGGCGACCGGGCCGTGCCAAGGCATGCACGCAACGCGGCGCGGCGCGTGGCGCACCGCGCGGTGTGGCTGCCGTGGGCGCCGTTCATGGCGTGCACCCCGGCTTGAAGTCGCTGGCGGCGGTCCAGGTTTCAGTCTCGCCGAACACCTCGGTGCCGATGTAGGCGCGCAGATGCAGCTTGCCTTCGCGCTTGCGCAGCGCCGCCTTGTAGGTCTTGCCGCTCTCCGGGTCGTACACGTTGCCGTCGCGCCAGACGCCGTTGTCCCAGCGCCCCAGTTCAAGCAAGGGCAGGCCGCACAGGGAGCGCTTGCGCAACGCCTGATCGGGATTCAGCTGGTCGGTGCCCGGCTCGCGCGTGAACACCAGGTATCCGCACAGGGTGGCCGCGTTCGGGCAGGGCTTGATCTCGATGACCGAACGGTCGGGCGTGCGCCAGTAGCCGGCGAAGCCCTCCAGATCGGAGGCGTGCACCGGCGCTGCCGCCAGCGCCGCCGCGGCGAGCGCGCCGCGTGAAGCCCGGCGGGTCCGGGCCAGGATCGTGTGGTCGCCTCGCACGGAACAGCTCCAGGTCGTGAGTAGCGCGTCGGCCCCGATGCCCGCGCGGGGCGGCGGCCAGGCGGCGCTGCGATGGGTCGAGGTGTTGACCATCAGGCCACCGCCGTCTGGAGGACGACGACCGGTGCCGCGTGGTTCTTGCGATGAACGAAAGGGGCCAGCCGCTGGAAGAACTGGTGCGGCTCGATCACCTGCTCCGGCGAGAACGCGCCATGGCGGCCGATCAGGCCCTGCGAAACCATCTGCACGGCCAGCGCGGTGGGAATGCAGGTGTTGGCGCCCATGCCGCCGGGAATCTCGCCATTGAGCCAGGCACTGCACACTCGCCGCCGGTTGCCGTCGCGCAGCTCCGCCAGCGCCGAGATCTCGGACGGGATGTAGCCGGTCGGAAACACCGCTTCCAGGGCGGCGCTCGTGACCAGCGCCGTTGACTCGCGCCAGGTCAGGTCGCCCGACTCGATGTTGCGCGTGAGCTTGCGGAACTGCGCTGCCGCCTCGGCCACACTGTGCAGGCCCGAGTCCACCCGCCGCTGGAGCACCTTCAGCAACTGGATCAGCGGACGCGAGAAGACCATCACGTTCACGCTGTCGCGTATGAAGGGGAAGGCCCGCGGCAGCGTCAAAGGCTCCGGATGCCCGACGGTGTGGGCGCGCAGGTGCCCGATGCCCGGCACCTGGAGCCGTACTTCGCTCAGGGGTCGCGCCGGAACGGTACGGCCGTCGGCATGCACCGGGATCTCGCCGGTCAACTGCTCGAACCAGTGATCGACCGCGGCCCCCATGTCCACGTCGGCATCCGCGTTCTCCTTTGCGCTCGAGGTGCTGCCCCAGGTGGTCACCACGCGCTCGGCGTGACCGACGGTCTGGATCGCCTTGGCCGCCAGCAGGTTGGAGATGCCAGGGCTCGCGCCCATGCCGACCAGGGCGGTGATCCCGGCGGCGGCCGCCCGCTCGTGCAGGGCCAGCATTGCCAGCGTGGGCTCGGGGTCATCGCAGATGTCCACATAATGGCAGCGGGCCTCGATCGCGCACTCCAGCACCGTGGTGCCGAACAGGTAGTACGGGCCGATCGTGGACACCACGATGTCGTAGGCCTGCAGCAGCGCCGTGAGCCCGCCGCGGTCGGTCGCGTCGATTTGCACCGCGTCGATGCGCGGGTGGTCGAGCGAGCGCGCGTAGCAGGTGGCTGCCGCGTGATCGCGGTCGGCAATCGTCAGCGTGGTCCAGCCGTCCAGCTTCAACGTGGTTTCGACAAAGTGCTGCCCCATCAGGCCACAGCCGCCGAGCGCCAGGATCTTCATGCGGGTTCTCCAGTGACCGCCGTCGGTGGCGTGGTGACGGGTAGGTCGGATGCGTGGGGGGACGGCACAGGCCGCGCCACCGCGCGGGCGTGCTCGACATGCTCGACATGCTCGACGTGTTCGACGATCAGCGCGGCGATGCGCGGCACCAGCGGCTCGGGCAGGTCGTGGCCCATGCCCGCGATGACCTCGAGCCGGGCACCCGGCGTGTGCGCGTGGACGTCCCGCCCCGCCGCCAATGGCACGAGCGGATCCGCGTCGCCGTGGATGACCAGCGTGGGCGCGGTGATGAGGCGCAGGAGCGGCACGCGCGAGCCCGACGCAAGCACGGCGGCGAACTGCCGCTCGGTGCCGCCTGCATCGGGCGCGCCGCGTTCGAGGTCCTGCCTGACGCGGTCGACCAGCACCGCGCGCGGGGTTGGATAGCGCGGGCTGCCGATCAGCTCCCAGGTGCGCACGCCATGAGCCAGCGCCTGCTCGAACGTCGGTCGCCGCGGTGGCGTCAGGATGTGCCGCATCACCTCGGGCCGCGCGCGTGGCAACCGGTGGTCGCCCGAGGACGACATGATCGAGGTGAGCGAGGCCACCCGTGCCGGCTGTCGAGCCGCGACGATCTGGCACAGCATGCCCCCCATCGAGAGGCCCACCAGATGCACGGGCCCCGCGCCCAGGTGCTCGATCAGGCCGCCCAGGTCGTCGGCCATGTCGTCCAGCAGGTAGGGGGCGCGGCTGGTCAGCCCCAGCCGATGGCGCAGGTAGATCCACGCCATGGGCGGGCGGCCGGTCAGCCGGCTGGACTGTCCCACGTCGCGGTTGTCGATGCACACCACGCGCATGCCAGCCTGTACCAGCGCGCGCACCAGCGAGGGCGGCCATGCGGTCAACTGCTGGCCCAGGCCGTGGACCAGCACCAGGCAGCCGCGCACGCCGTCGCCGTGCGACGTGTAGGCGATGCTCAGCTCACCGAGCTGACAAGAACGCACATCCGGGGTCATGAAGCCTGCCTCGGCACGGGAGGCTGCGGACGGAAGGGGTGGTGGCTGCGGCATGCGAATGGCGAACGCGAGCGGCGATCAGGATGGGCGGGCATGGCGCGGCACCACGACGGGATGCCACGACGGGCAGAAACAACCGGCGAGCACGGCGGATCAGCGCTACGGGTGAGCACGATGGGTGGGTACGACGGATGAACGTGACGGGTGAACGCAATGCGAAAACTGCATGATGCCATACATCATAACCGTTGTTATGTTGTGTTTGCAAGCGATTGATGGCGGCGGCCCGACCCGCGATGGGGGTGCCTGTCGGGCGTTGTGGCTGCAGGGTTCGAGAACGCGCGTGCCGGACCGATCGTCCGGTCGCGGCGTCGCCCCCGCGTGGTCGCGGGTCGTCTGCACGCGGCCGGCATGCCTGGGCGGAACCGCGCCGGCGACCCGCGGTCGGCGTGCCCGTCGCTACAATGCCGGGCTTCTGTTGCTCGTCTTTCGCTGCCGCGGGCTGCCCGCGCCGCCAACTCCCACACGACGCCAACCTCGCGCGCCGCGCCCCTTGTCGGGGTCGTGATGGGCTCGAACTCCGACTGGGGCGTGATGCAGCACCCTTGCAACGTGCTGCAGGAGTTCAGCGTGCCGTTCGAGGCCAAGGTCGTCTCGGCGCACCGCATGCCCGACGAGATGTTTGCCTACCCCGAGGAAGCGCGAACGCGCGGGCACGCGGCACTTGCCCGACGCTGCCGGGCTCGTCGCTGACGAAGGCCACGGTGGCGCTGTCACGCTGATCCAGCGCTTCGGGTCCGCCGCCAACCTGAACATCCACCTGCACTGCCTGGTCCTGGACGGCGTGTACCGCTGCGGCGCCGATGGCGTGCCCGGTCTTCATCGAGGCGGGTGCGCTGAACGACGACGAGCTCGATGCACTGCCGCACACCATCATTGCCTGGCTCATGAAGATGCTCACGCGCCGGGGCGTGCTGGTCGAGGACATGGGCCAGAACTACCCGGCCGAGCCGGATGCCGACGGCGAGAAGTCGCGCACGCTGCGGCCGCTGCAGGCTGCGGCCATCACTTACCGCATCGCCTTCGGCCCGCGGGCCGGGCAGAAGGTGCTGACGCTGCGAAGCGCGATGCCGCGGGAGGGCCGGGCCCGCCAGCCGCTGTGCGCCGACATCGACGGCTTCAGCCTGCATGCCGCGGTGCGGCTGGAAGCGCACGACCGCAAGCGGTTGGGGCAGTTGTGCCGCTACATCACCCGCCCCGCGCTGTCGGACGAACGGATGCAGCTCAACCCCGACGGGCAGGCTGCACCTGATCAGGTTCCAGTGAGCGACGGGTCATGCGCCAGGACGAGGCTCGCTCGGTCGAGCGGTTCGCCAAGGTACCGCAGGATCTCTCGGGGGCATCGCCTTCGGTGACGGCAACGACATGAAGTCAAGCCGTCAAGCAGCGCGGCCGCAAGCCCGAAGTCGAATCGAAAAAAGGCATGAGGCGGTTCGTCCTGAAAGTCCGAGCCTTTCCCCCTTCCTATGGCTCGTTCCTGATCAACGAAAAGCCCAGCATGCGCGGGGCTATCGAGGACACGATCCAACAGGGCCTAACGTCGGCGACGGCGAACCAAGGCAAGCGATCCCAAACCGAGTCCTAGCAAGGCGACACTGGAAGGAGCCGGCACCGCCCCGCCTTGCTGCACGACTCTTGCCGACACATCAAACGAACCAGAATTGTTGTACCAGCCAACCCCATCGCCAGTTCCAAGAAAGAGCCGCGTTGCGGCAGCCGGGACCAGAAATGACTGGGCTGTGCCGGAAAAGTCGTTGAGGTTAGAGTCCGACGTCAGACCATCACCGATGAAGAAGATCTGGCCGATGCCTGGTGCGAACGTGGTGAAATTCAGGCCGGCAGAGTAGTCCAATGGTGTCGGGGTCGCCGAGCCCGTCGGAGCGCCCGCAGTCAGGAAGACACCGTAGAGCGCATTGTATCGAACCGAAGTCGGCGCCGAAATCCCGTCCCCGTAGTTGAACAAACTACCCGACTCATCGCCGTCCGGGTTGTTGCCAGGGAGGACTCCCGGAACGTACGACACTCGACCGCTGACAGAAAACGCGAGGCTGTCACCAGGGGCGAACGACACCCCGGTCACCTCCGTTGGCGACTGAGCCGGAGCCGAATCACCCGAGCAGCAAGAGTAACCCGCCGAACGTCCGGCAAGATTGGGATTGGCACTGCCGGGCACCGTTATTGCCTGGGCGATCGCACCACTGAACAAGCCCACCGCGCAAAGTGCACCGCGCATCAAGCGGATCGGGGTTCGGTTGAAACTGCTCATGTGAATTTGTCCTCGAATCGGTGTATCGAAGCAGACGCATGGTTCGTGCCAGCAGCATCTGGATGCTCGAAGCTCCACATGGAATCATGCACTTGGAGCGTATAGCCACGACGTAACCTGGTTTGTCGCGTCCGGCTTCGACAAACGACGTAAAGAATCTCGACAGCGCGAAAAGAACGGTCGCGGTAGGGACGGGAATGGCGCCCCGCCCCCCCGTACAGATCCGTACGAGCGGAACTACCGCATACGGCTCCTGCCTCGAGTCATGACGCGAAACGCTGGTTCGGGTACGGGTGAAGCACCCGCACCAGCGGGAGGTACCGAGCGACGATGCGACGGAACGTGGTCCATGACATCCGACGATGCTGACCACGCCGCCGCAGGGCATGCAGCCAAGCCCGACCCACCTCCTTTCGAAAGGTGCTCAGGCGATCGCTGTTGCCCGGGACGGCGTGGTAAGCGAAGTAGCCTTGAACCACACGCCGCAGCCATTGGCCGGTCGCGCGGACCGGTTCGTGCATGCGGCGGTTCAGCTGCTGTCGCAGGGCTTTGAGGTGTGGAACGCCTACAGCCCCCGCAGCGCATCCAGGAAATCGAGCGCACCCTGCCGCGCGTACTCCCGCTGTACGAGGCGGCGCGCCGCTGAGAGGGCGAGCGCGCCGCCCGCTCGGCGGCTCGGCGGCTTCTTCACAGGCTCTCAGCCGAGCAGCCGATCCAGGAAGGGGGTGTCAGTGAACTGATCGTTGCCGTTGGGCGAGTTGCGCACGACCGTCAGGCCACGCGAGGGAATCACATAGAGCCGCTGGCCGAAGGCGCCGGCGGCCATGACGAAGTCGTCGGGCACCCGCGGGTTGTCGATGATCGGCTTGATTTGCCGCGCAAACTGCGACTTGTTGTTGGCGTCGATGGTCGCGGCAAGGCTCGCCGGGACCGGCTCCTTGAGCCACCAGTAGAACCCGTAGGCCGGGTGCGCAGGGTTGCCGGTGAAGACGGTGTCGAACAGCGTTCGCGGCAACAAGGCGGCTCCGGTCCAGCTGCGATCCAGGTTCCTGCGGACGTACTCGCCCAGCAGGGTCCAGTCGCGCGCCGTCGTGTAGGCGCCGCCGGACAGCTGCGGGTGGCCGTCCTGAAAATTGGACGCCCACTGAAGGGAGGTGATGCCCAGCGGCTGGAGCAGACGGCGATTGAAGTAGTTGACGACGGACTCGCCGCCGAGGCGCCGCTCGAGCGCCAGACCGAGAATGTTGGGGTCGCCGCTGTAGATGAAGGTGCTGCCGGCCGGATAGTTCACCGCGGCCTTCAGGTAGTCGATCCAGGCGGCGACGTCCTTCAGCTCTTCCAGACCGCTGGTCATGCTCAACAGATGGCGATAGGTGATCTTCGACTTCTGCGCGTCCGACTGCCACTCGGTCAGGGCGCGTTGCGCGACCGGCTCGTCGAGTGCAAACAGGCCATCGGCGGCGGCCATGGCGCCGATCAGGCCGGTGAAACCCTTGGTGGCGCTGGCCAGCAGTTGAACTTTGCTGGCTGCGCCGCCGTTGGCATAGGCTTCATCGAGCACCTGACCAAGGTACATGACAACGAAAGTCTGACCGCCTGCCGAGAAACTGTAGTCGCGTGCGGACTGGATCGCCGCAGACGAGGGAGGCGCCGCTACGGCCGTCGGCGGAGGCGGGGCGGGAGGGGGGGCTGGCGGAGGCGGTGCCGGGGGCGGGGCCGTTGAATCGCTGCCGCCGCCGCAAGCAGCGATGAGAAGGGCAGAAGCGGAAGCCAGGGCCAGTCGGCGAGGGTTCATCACGAATTCTCGGGAATTCAATGGGCCGAGTCTGCTGGTCCCACCAAGACAGCGACAAGCACCGACTGGTAACGCGTGTAACAACCGCCGATCCGTCCAGGGGGTCTGGGCAACAGGCCT
The DNA here is from genome assembly GCA_020248665.1 of Burkholderiales bacterium. Classification (GTDB taxonomy): domain Bacteria; phylum Pseudomonadota; class Gammaproteobacteria; order Burkholderiales; family Burkholderiaceae_E; genus UBA4615. The sequence continues at coordinate 8,256 of JADCHE010000025.1, forward strand.
GCAAGGTTGACATTGAACGTTTCTGCGCCGTGCAGCGCGGCGACGGCCGCATCCGCGAGTGCCTGCAGGATCACAGGAGCAGTTGTCGACGCCATGCAAGGACGCATTGCAGCAGGCTGCGTCGGAACACGAGCGCAGCGAGAGCAAGTCGTGATGGCGGTCGCCCGGACGCGGCGGGAACGCACCGGGGTGGCCGCGTACGATCAAGCGTGATCGGACGCGGCCGCCGCTGCGGCTCGGGGCGCTTCAGCGAGCGACACCCATGACGCGCTGGCCGGGCGCGGAGGACCGGCGACGGCCTCCGGCGTTATCCGCCCGACACGATGCCGGCACGCATCTGCGCCGCCGTTGTTCCCTCCAGCGACCAGAGCGTACGCACCACGTAGCGAGTGACCTTATCGAGACTGGCCGGATTCACCTTGTCGAGCGTGTCGGCGATGCTCAGGTAGTACACCGGGTTTGAGATGTGCGACATGACCGGCACGCCGGCCTTCCACAAGGCCTTGGCATCGCTTGGCGGTCCGTCACCAAACTCCTCTGGCGGCACCAGCATCGTGCGCCGGTAGTCCTCGGCTTGTATTGCGGCCTTCAGCGCCGCCTGCAAGGTCGGATTGCGGCTGGTGTAGATCCAGTGTGGCTCGACACGACCGAGATCGACCAACTGGCCGTTGGCGTCGATGTCGAACTCCTGGCAGGGCGTCTCCAGATGCACGTCAAGCACCACGCGCGGCAGCAGTGCCGCATTGGCCGCCACAAATGCTTCGCAGCCGGCACTGACCTGCATATGGCCCGCATTGAGCAGGAACAGGAACTCGAATGGACGGTCCGCGACCGGCACCTTGGACCAGTAGGCAGCCTGTGCCAACACCAGCGCAGTACCGGCTGCATCCTCGGTAGCGCCCATGAAGGGCGCATCGTGGTGCGAGCCGATCAGCATCACCTGATCGGTGCGGCCAGAGGCAAGCCGGCCGATCACGTTTCGGGAAACGACGGCGGTCTCGCTCGACAGCACGCTGACCTGCGCGTTTGCGTTTCCGCCCTGCAGTTGCGCGACGATCGACTGGCGCGTCGACGGACTGACCCACACGATGGGTATGTCGCGATCATAGGGAGCGGCCGAGTGCGCGCCATAGATGTACGGCGTATCGATGAAGTCGTCGAGCCCAGCGATCACCGCCAGCGGCCCCTTGAGCAGGATGCTGGCGAGCGTCTTGCCGGCATTCGATGTCTGTGGCCGCGAACTGGGATGCACGGTCTTGTTGATGTCGTTGTCCGGGTCGTAGACCCAGTCGGCGCGACTCTGCAGCGCACCGGGTGCAAAGCGTGACATCGGATAGTCGAGCAGTACCACCCTGCCGGTCACCGTCGTACTGGCGTCCTGGTAGCGGACCAGAACGCCCTGCCGTGTCGTTGCCTTACGGCTGGTGACGGTGGGAAAAGCAGCGTACTTGACGCATGAGTTGCCCACGCATACCTCCACGCTGGTCTGACCTTCGACCGTGTCCCAGCGCTTCAGTGGTACATCCTGGGTGCTTACCTGCACGCCCATGGACGCCAGCATCGAGGCGGCGAAGTCGGTGGTCAGCGTATCGGCTGGGTAGCCAACGCGGCGAATCCCGAAGTTGAAGATCGTGGAAATCCACGAGCGCACCAGGTCACTGGTCGGCAATGCGCCCACATAGCGTTCGAAGCCCCCTGCAAACGGCGGAGCGGGAGGCGTCGGGGACGGCGGTGTGGGTGCGGGCATGGGCGCCCCGACGTCCGAGCCGCCGCCGCATGCAGACAGTCCGGGCAGCGTGGCCGTCATGGCGAGCGCCGTCATCAGCCGTCGTCGCAATTCAAGCTGCTTGCGTGCCTGGGAAAGCACTCCGCCTGAGTCATCGTTCATGCTGAATCCCCACTGGAAAGCGATCGCAACCTTCACCTGGCAACGCTGAATCAACGTCCATCGATCCGACTATCGAACGGACGAGACTCCGAAGTGCCGGTCAGCAGCGACAGTCTTGCGGATCGCTGCCCTAGCGGATGTAACCGAACCTGCTGCAGGTGTGACAGTCGGTATCGCACCGCCCGTACGCCAGCGACGGCGCTACAAGGCGATTCGAGCCACCGCGTCGCAACTCAGGGCTTACATGTCGCAACATTCGGTCGCTGGGCAGCGGCTCCCAGTGCGGACACACTGCACCGGTCCCCACCAGAGCGTCATGCGATGACCACAGGCTTCACCAGCAACTCATCCGGCACCGGCTCGCTGCAGCCGTTGCGTCGTCGGCTGCTGTTCGGCGTCGCCAGTTCCGCGGCGCTAGCCGCCTGCGGCGGGGGTTCGGACGCAGCCGCGCCGTCCCCCGCGCCGTCCCCCGCGCCGTCCCCCGCGCCGTCCCCCGCGCCGTCCCCCGCGCCCACCCCGCCACCACCTCCACCGTCGTCCAGTGTCTGGGCTGCGATCGACGCCGCCATCGACAAGGCCGCCCCATCGTTTGGCAACGGCCTGACTGTCGAAGTGGCCATACCCGCTGGCGTGGTCTATTCGCGAAGCTCGGGCGGCTACACGTCGCAGACGCGCAATCCCATCGCCTCGGCCACCAAGTGGGTCACCGGATCGACCATCCTGCGGCTGGTGCAGCAAGGCGCCTTGACGCTGGCGACCCGCACGGGCGATCTGCTGGTCGACCGCAACGGTGCACCTTGGAGCGGGCCGATAGGCCAAATCACGCTTTCGGACCTGCTGTCGTTCACCAGCGGCCTGGAGGGCGACGTGGACGAAGCCACCGCGACCAGCATCACGCTGGCCGAGGCGGTGCTGCGGATTCATGACAGCCAGAGCAAGCCGGGTGTGCTGGCGCCGCCGAAGGCACGCTACTGGTACGGCGCAACCCATCTGCGCGTGGCCGGTCGCATGGCGGAGGTGGCAACAGGAAAGTCCTGGCAGCAGATCTTCGACGCCGCACTGCGCGTGCCGCTCGGCTGGGACTCGACGGCGATCTACAGCCTCGGCCGACCCAACCCGGCGCTGGACGGCGGCGATGGCGGCATCCGCTGCAGCGGCGAGGAGTACATGCGTTTCCTGGTCATGCTGCTCAGGAAGGGCGTGTACAGCGGCGCACGCCTGATCGGCGAGAACCTGATCGCCACCCAGCGCGCCGACGCCTTCACGGCCAACACGGTGATCGTGAAGAGCCCCTACCAGAAGTTCACGCCGGACCCGATGTACCACTATGGGCTCTGCAACTTCCGCGAGTGCGGCAATCCGGGCAATGCCGGCGCCTGCGACGTCGATCCGACGCTGCGCTTGTCCAGCCCGGGCGCGCTCGGCTTCTGTCCGTGGATCGATGTCTATGGCAACTACGCGGCCTGCGTGATGACGCGCCAGCCGCAACAGGGCAATACCGAGCCGTCGGAAGCGCTCAAGCAGGGGCTGGCACCGCTGATCAAGACCGCTCTGGCGTCCAGCCCCGCGGTGATTCGGCCGCTGCCATGATGGCTGCGGACCATCCGCTCGGCGGCGGCGCCGTGCCTCCGAGGAGCGAAGCGCTTGCGTTCGACCTTCGGGAGGTCCCCTTGCTCCGCTAGCGTCGGATGGGGTCGCGCTGCCAAGTCGTCGCTGGGGATAGGACATTCAGGCGCCCTCACCATGGCCAAGGCCCGGGAGGGGCAGCAAGCGCCATGGTCAGGGGGCTGCACGACGCGACGGCGCCCATTCGGACGCATCCGGGTGTGAACGCGGTCGGACTGCGAGCCTCCGGGAGTCGCGTTCTTGGCCTCGATCCTGGGCTCTGGCCGGATGCCGGAAACGGAGCACAGCCGCCACCCCAACTGCAGCGCTGCAGCGCCAGCCCGTGGCGCGCGTCCCGGATGGCGAACGCTTCTGGATCGCCGCGGCCCGGGCAGCGCCGCACGTCGATGCCGAACACGCGCTTGAGCAGCCGCGCCCAGCCGATGCGCGTCGCCCGAGCCTGCACGGGCTGCGCCTCGCCGCGGATCTCGCCTGCGGCGCCGGCGTCCGGATCCCGAGCAGCCGGCGCCTGCGGCACCCCCCTGCGCCCGCAGCGTCGCGTTGGGCGCCAGACCCCGTGGTACCGGATCAGGTGCAGCCGCGGCCGCGACACCAGTGTCGCCAGCCGCTGCATGAACTCCAGCGGACTCAGCACCCGGTGCGTCGTTCCATCTCGCCGCGGCGTCTTGAGCCTGAGCTCCGCCTGGCCTGTCGCGTTCACCTGAATGCGCTCGTCCGACAGCGCCGGTCGCGTGATGTATCGACACAGCCGCTCCAGCCGCTTGAGATCGCGTGCTTCGATCCGCACCGCGGCGTGAAGGCTGAGTCCGTCGATGTCGGCGCACAGGGGTTGGCGCGCTGCGGCCTCGCGCGGCGTCGCGCCTCTCAGGGTCAGCACCCTGGGTCCTGCGCGCGGGCCGAAGGCGGTGCGGTACGTCACAGCCCCCGCCTGCAGCGTGCGAGCCTCCTCATCCTCGGTATCCCACTCGGCGAGGTACGACCGGCTATCGGCGCGATCGTAGCCATCGGGCTCGGGCTCGTGCTGGCCGCGTTCATCCAGCGCACGGGCGATGCCTCGATCACCGAGACCCCGTCCGTGGTCGTACCTGACGCGTGTCCGGCCGGCCGCCGCGTGCATCGGACGGCAGCGGGCGCGCTCGCGACCCGGGCATCCGGCGCCGCGTCGTTCGACGCGGACGACTCGCGCCCACTCCGCCTGCGGGGTCGGCGCCGACGAACTTGCCAGGAACCCGCCATCCGTGGCCTGCTGCGCTCATGAACCGCGACACGCTGCCGCCGCACGTCTCCCGCCTCCTTCCTTCGCCGTGGCCCGAGCTCGTCGCGGTCGAACTCGACAGTGGGCACCGGTTTCCACGGCACTTCCATCAGGCCTATGGTGTCGGAGTCATCGATCAGGGGGGGCATCGCTCGGTCAGCTGCCAGGGTGAGGTCGATGCGTTTCCCGGCGATCTGATCACCACGAATCCGGGCGACGTGCACGACGGGCGCCCACTCGGGTGCGAGCGCCGTCGCTGGCGCATCGTGTACATCGAGCCGTCGTTGCTGGCGACCGCGACGGTCGGCGAGCGCATGCCCTGCGATCTGCCTGAACCGGTGCAGGGGCCGGGTCCTTTCGCGAGCGCGGTGCGTGAGCTGCTGCACCGCCTGTCGTGCTCCGGTGCCGAACCTCCCGACGTGCTGGCCTGCGAGGAGGCGCTCCAGGTACTGATCGCATGCTGGCCGCGCGTGGACGCTGGTCTCGATCGCTGCAGCGACACTGCACGGCACGGCGCGGAGTCGCGAGTGCAGCCCGCGATCGAACGCGTGCGCGAGCAACTCGCCGACGGCGCGGCAACGCCTTCGCTCACAGCGCTGGCCGCGTCGGCCGGCATGAGTCGCTTCCAGGTGCTTCGTCGCTTCCGCAGTCGATTCGGCATGCCGCCGCATGCGTGGCGGATTGCGCTCAATGCGGAGCGCGCACGAGGCCATATCGATCGCGGTTGCAGCCTGGCGGACGCGGCCGCACTGGCGGGCTTCGCGGATCAGAGCCACCTCACCCGGGTCTTCGTCCGGCAGTTCGGCTTCACCCCGGGTGCATACCGTCGCGCCCGTCGGCGATGGGCGACCCCACGCGCGCAATAGCGTTCAAGATCGCCCTCGGTGATCTGCGGCACAGTTGCGACGATACGCCCGACGATCGACGAGACATGTCCTACGTTCACGGCTACGACGATGGCGAGGCCCGCCGACTCGCCGATCAGGCGGCGACGCTGGCCGAGCTGCTTCACCACGACACCGCCTACGGCGCGGGCGAACACGTGCTCGAGGCCGGCTGCGGCATCGGTGCACAGACGGTCGAGCTCGCGCGTCGCAGTCCAGCAGCGACCTTCACGTGCATCGACCGTTCCGATGCGTCGCTGCAGCGGGCACGGGCCGCCGTGCACGATGCGGGTCTGCGGAACGTCGTGCTGCAGGCGGCGGACATCTTCGAGTTGCCGTTTCCGCCCGCGCAGTTCGATCATGTGTTCGTCTGCTTCGTGCTGGAGCATCTCGGTGACCCGGTCCGGGCGCTGCGGGCGCTCGCGGGCGTCCTGCGTCCCAACGGCACCCTGACCGTGATCGAAGGCGACCATGGGTCCGTGCTGATGCACCCGGAGAGCGTCGACGCCCGCGCCGTGATCGACAGCCAGGTCGCGTTGCAACGTCGCGCCGGCGGCAACGCGATGATCGGCAGGGAGTTGTATCACCTGCTGACCGAGGCCGGTCTGGGCGACGTTCGCGTCTCCCGTCGCGACGTGTACGCCGACGCGAGCCGACCGGCCTGGGTCGAGGGATTCACGCGGCGCACCTTCACCGCGATGATCGAGGGCGTGCGCGGCGATGCGCTCGCCGCCGGTCTGCTCGATGCAGGACAGTTCGATCGAGGCATCGCGGCGCTCGAGCGGACCACTGCGCCGGACGGCATGTTCGGGTACACCTTCTTCAAGGCGGTGTCGACGAGCGCTCCGTGCGATCGGCCCGCGGTCGGAGCGGTCTGATCTCGAAGGTCATGTGACGGTGGGACCGGCCGCTCGGTTCGCCCCGACCAGGTCGACCTCGGCGTTTCCCGTTTCTGATGGACCCATCCCATGACCGGACGCAGGACTGTCATCGTCATTGCGGCGCACGCCAGCGGGTTACCTCAGCCCATCACGTTCGAGGCCGGGGCGCCCCTGGTGCTGGGCGAGACCTACACCGGGCCGGAGGGATGGGACCACTGGCACTTCCGCGAGACACCGGGTCGACCTGGCGGCCGGGTGCCCGTTCAGGTCATCGGGTTCGTCGAGGGGGCAGGGGCCCGGGCTCGGGAAACCTACACGGCGCGCGAGCTGGACGTACAGCCTGGCCAGTCGATCACCGTTCACCGCTCGCTCGGCGGATGGGCGTGGTGCGAGCGCGCGGATCCGCCCGGGTCGGGGTGGGTGCCCCTCGCGAGCATCGCTCCAGCGTACGAGGACGCGGCGGGTTCATCGGGCCGACGCGGACGGTGAGACGCAGCCCGGCTGCAGCCGTGCCCCGGGGCACGGCCCGGCGTGCCGGTGCGATCCCTGCGCGCCGGCGTGGCCGACGTCACCAGGTGCAGCGTGCCAGCCAGCGCTCTCGATTCCCGGGCTGGCGGTCGGACCGCGAGGCGAGGACCGCTTCGCGGACCGCGTCGGGCACGCCCGCGTCACGCATCAGCCGGTCGTCGAGCTCGCGCAGCGACCGTCGGGTGCGCCGCGCCGCGACCCTCGCCCACAGCGCCGCGAGCCTCGCCCGCAGCGCATCCTTCAAGGCGCGCCCCCGGCCCGATCCGGGCGGCCTCGGTGGCGATGACGCAGGCGCGTGACCCCATGTGATCCAGGCAGGGACGTTGCCGTCGGCCTCGATCACGATCGCGCCCGCCGCCCTCACGTCGAAGGTGTCGCCGGCAGCAAGGAAGGCGTCCTCGTTCTGCCCCGACTGCGTGAGCCAGATCCGACCGTGGAACACGTCGAGGCGCGCGCCGCGGGCCCGGCGCAAGCGAAGCGTTCGTCCGGGGGGCACGAGCAGCGACAGCGCCGGCATCGATGCGGGTCGCGGCATGGAGGCCGCCGCAGACCGAACGGTCCGCGGCGGATCGCGATCCGGCGCGAAGACCGATCCGTCGAGGGGTAGCAGGGACGGTGTCGTACGCATGCCGTCACCGTAGGCGGCAGCGCGCGTCGCGCACAGCCACAGCACAGCGCGGACCGAGCCGGCACAGCGGCCGTGTTCACGCCCCTCTGTACTGGTTCGGTGCGGCCCACGCTGTATCGGTCGGTCGGCCCCGAGCCCGTACAGAATGAGCGCATGCAGCCGCTCGACACCCTCTACCTCCGGGTCGCGGACGCGATCGCCGCGTCGGTCCGTGCCGGCACGCTCGCGCGCGCCGAGCGGCTCCCTTCGATCCGCGAGACCGCGCGCCGGGAGGGGGTGTCGGTCGCGACCGTGATCCAGGCCTACCGGACCCTCGAGGATGCGCGGCTGATCGAGGCCCGCCCTCGCTCGGGCTACTACGTCTGCGCCCGTCCGCCCTCGGTGCCCGAGCCCGAGCCGTCGCGCCCGCCGGCCGATGCGGTCGAGGTCGAACTGGGTCGCATCGGCGCCGACATCGTGCGGCTCGCGCACGACCCGAGGTTCATCTCCTTCGGCGCGGCGTGCCCCAGCGAGGCGCTGTTCGACCAGGACCGGATCCGGCGCACGGTCAGCCGCGCCGTGCAGCGCCATCGTGGCTCGCTGACGAGCTACACCGTCAGCCCCGGGCGGATCGAGCTGCGCCGCGCGATCGCGCGGCACGCGCTGGCCTGGGGCTGCGCGCTCGACGTGCGTCGCATCGCGATCACCAACGGCTGCATCGAGTCGGTGACGCTGGCGCTGCGTGCCGCGACGCGCCCCGGCGACGTCGTCGCGATCGAGTCGCCGACGTACTTCGGCCTGCTCGGCATCCTCGAGAGCCTGCACCTGCGTGCACTCGCGATCCCGACGCACCCGCGCTCGGGGATGTCCGTCGACGCGCTGCGGCTGGCGCTCGAGACGCAGCCCGTGCGCGCGGTGCTGTCGGTGCCGACGCTGTCGAATCCGCTCGGCGCGTGCCTGCCCACCACCGAGCGGCGCCGGCTCGCGCAGCTCGTCGCCGAGCACGACATCCCGCTGATCGAGGACGTGATCTACAACGACCTCGCCGAGTCCGACGAACGGCGCCGCGCGGTGAAGGCCTTCGACTCGACCGGCCATGTGATGGTCTGCGGCTCGTTCACCAAGACCGTCGCGCCGGGATTGAGGCTCGGCTTCATCGACGGCGGCCGCTGGAGCGATCGGGTGCAGGCGCTGAAGGCGTCGACCAGCGGTGGACAGACGGCAGTCCTCGAGTTCGCGCTTGCCGACCTGCTGATGCAGCCCGGTCACGAGTCGGCCTACCGCCACCTTCGCGCGACGATCGCCGCACGCGTCGACGAGGCGCGCGGCCTGGTCGCCGAGCATTTCCCGCGCGGCACGCGCGTCACCGATCCGCCCGGGGGCTTCATCCTCTGGGTCGAGCTGCCCGGGGCCGTCGACTCGGTGCGGCTGTTCCACGCATGCCGCGCCGAGCGGATCTGCATCGCACCCGGCGTGATCTTCGGGACGGGCAACCGCTACCGCCACTGTGTGCGGCTCGGCGTGGGGGGCGCTTGGGGGGAGCCGTACCGCGCAGCGCTCGCGCGTGTCGGCGCGATCGCCGCAGGCCTGCAGTCGCGTGCGTCGTCGCGTGAGGCGGCGGCCGACCAGCCGGCGCTGGCCTGAGCGACTCCGCAGGATCCTGGTCGCCGGTCGTGGCGACCGGCAGGGCTTCGATGTCGTGACGACCCTGGGGTTCGCCGTTGCCGAATGAACCCATCCCGCATGCGGTCGGGCCAGCAGCGGCACATCCCAGGCGTGCGCGCACCAAGGGGCGTCCGAGCTCTCCAACCCTTCATCACCGCGATCGCGACTCCCGGGTGGACAAAGCAGGTCGAGAGGTTGGCGACCCGCCATGGCGCGCGCAGCCGCCCCGGCGCCGGTGGGCGTTGCAGCCCGGGACGTTGTGTTGCCGAGGACCGGCACGGCTCAGGCGGCGAAGTGGTGCTTCGCCGCACGCGCCCGACTCCTGAGCGGCGGCTGCGGATCCAGACCGTTGATTCGCTGAGGTCTTCGTCAATCAGACTTCCCCCGCCGTTGCAGGGCTTCGATGAGGCCGTGGCTTGACGGCCTTATATATAGCGAGCTATATATATCCTGCGATGCGTCCCGATCCATCCTCCAAGCCGCTGCTGCACCTGTTCCTGCACATTGGTCGCCTGCTGGAGGAGCGCCTGCGCGAACCCCTGGCGGACGCAGGCGTTCATCACGGCCAGGGCCGTGTGCTCGACGCGCTGCTGCACCGCGGGCCCATGACGGTGGGCGCGCTCGCGGGCGGGCTGCGCATCGCGCAGCCGACGGCCACGGTGATGACTCAGCGCATGCAGTCCGCCGGGCTTCTGGAGCGCTGGGTCGACGCACGCGACGCGCGCCGCGTGACCCTCACGCTCACGCCGCGCGGGAGCGCCGCCGCGCGGGCAGTGCGACGGGCCTGGCAGCAGATCGAAGGCGAGCTCTGCGATTCGCTGCCAGTCGCCGAGCGCATGCGCCTGCGACTGCTGCTCGAAGGCTTGCGCGACGGATTGGGCGGAGCCGATCCGCGCCTTGCTACCCCGTCCGAGGAGGACCGCGATGAAACCCGTCCACCGCCGCCTCCCATCCAACCGGGGCGACGCTCGTCAACCCTGGGCTGACAGGCTGCCGCACCGTCGAGGCAATGCCGCTGGGCGTTGCCTCGGGTGCCTGCTGCTGGCGCTGACCGCCTGCGGGCCCACTGGCGACGAGGCCGTGGCGAGCACCACCACGCCGACCGCAGGAGCGACGGCATGGCGGGTGCCCGGCACGGCGCAGGAAGGGTGCTTCTCCAACGACGCGCGTATCGACTGCCCGAGCGCAGGCGCGCCGTTCTTCGGCCAGGACGGGCAGCGTCCCGGTCCGCGCCCGCCGTTCCATGTCAACACCGACGGTACCGTCACCGACCCGGTGACCGGCCTGACCTGGACCCGCGCTCTCGCGGGTCCGATGTCCTGGGACGAGGCACGCGCTGCCGCCACAGCCCTGCGAACCGGCGGCTACAACGACTGGCGCGTGCCCGGCATCAAGGAGTTGTACACACTGATCGACTTCCGAGGCTGGTTCGCGCCGACCGCCGCGCAGTCGCGGCCCTTCATCGACGCGGGCGCGTTCGAGTTCGCCTACGCCGAGGGCAGCCGCTTCTTCGACGTGCAGCTCTGGTCTTCGACCGAGTACGTGGCCACCACAATGAACGACGACGCCACCATCTTCGGTGTCAACTTCGCCGACGGTCGCATCAAGGGCTATCCGCGTTACCAGCCAGGCCGCGGCGGGGTCGTGCCTCAGCGCATGCGGGTTCGATTTGTTCGCGGTCCGGCGTACGGAGTGAACGACTACCGGGAAGACTCGGACGGCACCGTGACCGACCGTGGCTCGGGCCTGACCTGGCAGCAAAGCGACGACGGTCATCCACGCCGCTGGCGCGACGCTCTCGCCTACTGCGCGGCGCTGCGGCTGGCCGATCATGCGGACTGGCGCCTGCCCGACGCCAAGGAGCTCCACAGCATCGTCGACTACACGCGCGCACCGGCGACCGCACACAGCGCAGCGCTTGCGCCGCCTTTGAGGGCTCGTGCGACCGAGTCGTATTACTGGACCAGCACCACGGTGCTCGACGGTCCGCCCGAAGTCATGTACGCGCGCGCCGCGTACTTCGCGTTCGGCCGCGCACTCGGCTGGATGGAGATGCCCCCCGGCAGCGGAATACGCCGGCTTCTGGACGTGCATGGGGCCGGCAGCCAGCGGGTCGATCCCAAGGACGGCGACCCGGCGACCTATCCGCGGGGCTTCGGCCCGCAGGGCGATGACGTGCGAATCCTCAATTACGTTCGCTGCGTTCGCGGCCACCGCTAGGGGCGCGCGCGCAGGCTCGCTCAACGAGCGTGGCGCCGGCGCGAGCCCTCGGGCTTGGACGCGTCGCAAGGACAGTCGCTCCAGCCCTACGGGTAGTCGATGGCGGCGGTCAGACTTCATGCGCCCCGGGGGCGGCGATGTCCCCGCGCAGGCGCGCTGGCCGATGGCGTCAGGAAATGCAGCAACGCACGTGCTGCGGCGCGCAGGCGACCACCTGGCAGGAACATCGCGACCAATTCATCGGCCGGGCCACCCTCGAGGCGCCAGCGTGGCAAGACCTCCTTGATCGCTCCGCGCTCTGCGTCGGTCGCCGGCAGATAGTCGGGCAGCAGCGCGATGCCTGCATCGGCCAAGACAAGTCGCGCAATCGAATCGGTCCAATTCACCGAAAGAGTGGCGTCGAAACGCACAGTCTCGCGGGCCTCGCCCTTGCTGAAGGCGAAGCTACCGCGCCCGCGGTAGGCACTGGGCAGCAGCACACGGTGGTCTCGCAGGTCAGCGGGCTGCCGTGGGACGCCGTGGGAACGCAGGTAGCGACGCGAAGCGACCAGGCGCCAGCCGATTGGCGCGATGCGACGCGCACTGGCCTGCGGCGGCGGTGCACTCGTGATGCGCATCGCGAAATCCAGCCTTTCTGCGATCAGGTCGACCGGACGGTCGGAAAGCTCTACGTCGACCTGCACGGCAGGGTTGCGGTCGAGGAACATCAACACCTGCGGCAGCACGACCGTGTTCCCGTACGAGGGAGGAACGCTGATGCGCACCAGGCCGGCAAGACTGCCGGCAGCGGTACGCGCGGCATCCAAGCCCAACGCAATCTCGGTGGACGCCTGATCGACATGCACCAGCAATGCGGCACCCGCATCCGTCAACTCCACGCGTCGCGTCGAGCGCTTCAGGAGTGCGGTTCCCACCTCGCGCTCCAGCGCCTGGATTCGCTTGCTCACCCCCGGCCTCGACAGGGACAGAGCGTCGGCGGCGCGGGCGAAACTGAGCGAGCGGGCAACCTCGGCAAAGGCGGCGAGATCTTCGAGGCGGGGCATGTTGTCTGCGCCGGGATGGAGTGTTCGACCTTGCTATTATGTCTCCGGAGTTTCCAAAGAAGTTCTATCGGGTGTCTTTATGGTCGCTGCAAGAACCCCTCTAATGCAGACCATCAACCGGAGGCACACGATCATGACGACGCTTCAATGGACCGCTCTGCGGCGGGGAACCGCGCTCGTACTGGCCTCGATGCTTGTGCAGGTCAGTGCGATGGCGCAGCAGCCCCCCGCCGCGGCTGGCGCGCCCGCGAACCCTGGGTCGGCAGCGACGACGACACGATTCATCCCCACTCAACTTGGCCGACTTGCGGTTCATACGGCAGGCGACACGGGTCCGGCGGTGCTGTTCTGGCCTGCGGTGTTCTCCGATTCGTCGATCTACGCAGCGCAGGTGGAGGCGCTGCGCGGGCGCTACCGGCTCGTCCTCATCGACGGGCCGGGTTTTGGCCGCAGCGATGTGCCGACGCGCCCGTTCACGATGGAAGCCTGTGCCGACGCGGCCGCCGAGGTGCTGGAGGAATTGGGCATGCAGCAAGTGACCTGGGTCGGAACCTCGTGGGGCGGCATCGTCGGCGTGCACTTCGCCATGCGGCATCCCCAAAGGGTTCGCGGGCTCGCGCTGATGAACACACCTTTCGACATGCCGGCCGGAGGTCCGGGGTTCTCGGATCGAATGGTCGTGTGGGCGGCGCGCTGGATCGGTAACGCTGATTTGTATGCGAACGGTGTCGCTCGGTCGTTTCTGCCGGAGGCCTGGCGCAACGACCGTCCAGATGAGCTCCTTGCCTTCACCTCCGCGCTCAAGGCGAACAACCGCGAGGGCATGGCGGTTGCCAGTCGTTCAGTGCTGCTCCACCGCGCCTCCGTGCTGCCGATGCTGCCGCAGATCAAGGCGCCGACCCTGGTCGTTGCAGGCGTCGAAGACCAACTGTACCCCGTGCCGATCCTGAAGGCCGCAGCCGCACGCATCAATGGCGCGAGCTTTGTCGAGATTCCCTCCAGTGGACACGTCTCGGCGGTGGACCAGCCCGAGCGAGTCAGTGCGGTGCTCGGGCAATTCCTCGAGCAATTGCAATGAAGTGGCGGCCGCGCGAAGATTGGCAGGGCATGAAGTGGCTGATGCTCGTGCCCTTGTGCATCATGTTGAGCGGATGCGCCTGCGCTTGAGGCTTCGTCCAGGCACAGGTGCCCCGCAGCCTCTTCGAGCGCGGCGACTTCGCCGACATGGCCGCCGATGAGGGTTACCCGGCGGCTCGCGAGCCCGACGGGGTGACCCTGATCCGCGACATCTCCTACCGCAAGGGCGCCGAGTCGAAGTACCGGGCTGCGTACTTGCTCGATGTCGTGACATCGACACAGACCGGCGCGGCACCGCGCCCGATGGTGGTCTTCGCGCATGGAGGTGGCCTGAACGCTGGCGCGAAGGACGACGAGACACAGGTCAACACGAATCTGGCCATTGCCCTGGCGCAGCGCGGTTACCTGGTGCTCAACATCAATCACCGACTGGTTTCGGACATGCCCCATCCGGCCCAAGCGCAGGACATCGCGGCTACCGTGCGCTGGGCGATCGATCATGGCCACGCTCACGGAGGCGACCCGCGACGAATCGCCCTTGGCGGCTTTTCCTCAGGTGGCTGCCTGGCCGCGTTGCTGGCGGCTGACCGGCGCTACCTGCGAGAGGCCGGGGTAGACGCAGAGCGGATCCGCGCCGTCTTCGCGGTCTCCGGGTTCTTCGACCTGCACCACCTGTCGCAGCCGTTCCTGGTGCGCAAGTTCATCGTCGAGCCGGCCTTCGGTGCCCGCAGCGGGGTATGGGAGACGGCCTCGCCATCGGCCTTCGCCGGCTCGCATCGGCCACCCACGCTGCTGCTGAGTGCAGCGGAGGACCGCTCGGCAAGCCCGCAATCCGCTGCGCTGTGCGTCCGGCTGAAATTCGATCCACCGCGCGCGACAGCGCGTGACTCGACATCACGCTCAGCGGCAGAGGAATGAATACTGCGCTGGCCCGTTGCGGCATGAAGACGATCAGGATGAGCGCGACGACCGCCAACGACACGCTGCGCCCGTCGATGGGCATGGGCAGATACAGACGTCGCGGCTCGGGCTCGGGTGCAAGGGTCTCGTGACGGGGTGCGGCATCGGGCAATGGGGCAGGGTTCGTGGGTGTTCGGCCATGAAGTCCGTGCCTTTGCACCGGCGCAGCACACCGAGTCGATCAAGGTGTCTGCACCTGGGAACGCCTGGCGCGACCGGCCCCGTTTCAAGCAGGCCGGCAACTGCCCCGCGGGTTGCAGCGGCCATGCCGCATCGTCCGCGGAGCAGCAGATGGACGCTGTCCGTCGGGGGGCCGAAAACGGCATCCAGGTCATCTCCGGGACGCGCGGTGCGCGCCGACGCCCGCGCAACGGCGACGCGCGCCGCCCCGGGGCGGTGCGCGTCGGTGCCGCCGGTCAGACCACCGCGCCGAACAGCGAACCCACGCCCGCGGTGATCGCCATCGCGAGCGCGCCCCAGAAGGCGACCCGCCATGCACCCGCCAGCATGCCGGCGCCGCCGGCACGGGCCGCCACCGCGCCCAGCACGGCGAGGAACACGATCGAGGTGCCCGAGACCCACGCGATCACAGAGGTCGCGGGTGCCGCCGCGGTCACCGCGAGCGGCAGCGCGGCCCCGATCGCGAAGCTGCCCGCGGAGGCGAGCGCGGCCTGCAGCGGCCGCGCGCTGAACGCCTCGGAGATGCCCAGCTCGTCGCGGGCGTGGGTACCGAGCGCGTCGTGGCGCGTCAGCTGCGCCGCGACCTGCGTCGCGAGCGCAGGCTCGAGCCCGCGCGCGATGTAGATCGCGACCAGCTCGCGCTGCTCCGCCGCCGGGTCGGCGTCGAGTTCGGCGCGCTCGCGGGCGAGGTCGGCGCGCTCGGTGTCGGCCTGCGAGTGGACCGACACGTACTCGCCGGCCGCCATCGACATCGCGCCGGCCACCAGCCCGGCGACACCGGTCAGCAGCACGGTGTCCGGGCTCGTGCTCGCGGCCGCGACGCCGACCACGAGGCTGGCCGTCGAGACGATGCCGTCGTTGGCGCCGAGCACCGCGGCGCGCAGCCAGCCGATCCGGTCGGTGCGGTGTCGCTCGGCATGTCGGCGCAAGGGGGGCATGTCGGGTATCCGGTCAGGGGCGTCGGATCGGGTGCGTTTCGTCCTGCCGTGCACGCTACGGCGATGCGACGGCCGGAGCAAGCACCGATGCGCGATCTGCAGGGTGTCCTTGACCTCGGTCAGGCCGCGACGTCGCACGCGGGTACGGGCAGGCGTGGCCACGGCGCCGTTCTCGACGCCGGACCCGTCCGGGGAGCGTCGCCCCCGTCAGGGTCGCCGTCGAGCGAGCGTGACCCCGTCGCCGATCGGCCGCATCGCCCGATCGACCCGCTCGTCCGCTGCGAGCACGGCGTTCAGCGTGCAGATCGCGACGGTACCGTCGTCGACGGCGCTGGGCTCGATCACCCGGTCGAGGCGCAGCGTGCTGTCGAGCATGACCAGGCCGCCGACCCGCACCAGTCGGAGGGCCGCCTCGTAGTACGCATCGCAGCCCTCCTCGTCGGCGTCTACGAGCGCCGCGTCGAAGGTGCCTGCCGCGCCCTGCGACTCGAGGGACGAGAGCGTCCGCGCGGAGGGACCGAGACGCGCCTCGATGCGGTCGGCGACGCCGGCCAGCACCCAGTGGTGTCGGTCGAGCTCGAGCCAGGCTTCGTTGACGTCGCAGGTGACGACGCGGCCGTCGCTCGGCAGCGCGAGCGCCATCGCGAGCGCGCTGTAGCCGGTGAAGGTCCCCAGCTCCAGCACGCGGCGGGTCCCGAGCAATCCGAGCAGCAGCGCCATGAGGTGCCCCTGCTCGGGTGCGATCTGCATGAAGTGCTCGGGCAGGCGCTTCGTCGCCTCCCGCAGCGCGCGCAGCGCCGGGTGCTCCGGCGGCTGGTGCGCGCGCAGGTACGCGTACAGCGGCGCAACGGGATCGGCGATCGAGATGCGGGTCGCGGGGAGGGCGGAGGGGTCCATGACGCGAGGGCTCGGGAGAGAGAGGTCCGGGACGGGGCGAGCTGCCGACCGGACGCACGCCGAGATCGAGCAGGCGCTGTGCATCGGGCTCCTTGAGCGCGCGGCCGACCAGCGCGCTCAGGCGATCCGTGACGGCGCGCGGCGTCCCCGCGGGCGCCACCAGCGCAAACCAGGACGACACGTCGGACCCGGGCAGGACGGCTTCCGCGGTGGTGGGCACGTCCGGAAGCTGCGGCAGCCGACGCGTCTGCGCGACCGCGAGCGCGCGCAGCGTGCCCGCCCTGATCTGCGCCATCACCGACGGCGGGTTGGTGAACATGCCCGCGGCCTGCCCGGACAGCAGCGCGGTGACCGTCTCCGCGCCGCTCTTGTAGGGCACGTGCAGCAGCGTGACGCCCGCGGTGCGCTGGAACAGCTCGGTGGCGAGGTGCAGCGAGCTGCCGGCACCGGGCGACGGGAACACCAGCCTGCCCGGCTCGCGCCGGGCGATCTCGACGAGTTCCTGCAGCGTTCCCGCGGGGTACCGGGACGGCACGACCAGCACGACCGCCCTGTCGGCCACCAGCGAGACGGGCGCGAACGACTCGTCGCCGAACGGCAGCTTCGCGTACAGGCTCGGATTCATGCCGAGCACGCTGCCGGGCGTGAGCAGCAGCTGGTGGCCGTCGGGGGTCGCATGGGCGACCGCGCCGGCCCCGATGTTGCCCCCCGCCCCGGGACGGTTGTCCACGGTGAAGGGCTGCACGGTGTAGCCCGAGAGCTTCTCGGCCACGTAGCGCGCGAGCACGTCCGCGAGGCCGCCGGCGCCGAACCCGACGACGACGCGAACCGGGCGCGCGGGCCATGTCGTCTCGTTCGCCGCGGCGCTCCCCAGGCGCACCCATGCCAGCGTGCCGGCGAAGCGTTCGTCGCGCTGGGCCAGGCCTTGCGCGAGATCGAGTTCCTCTCGAACTCGGGACAGGGCGACGTCCTGATGATCGGCCGGGCCTCGCATGCCGCCCTCGACGACGACCTGCAGGTCGAGACGCTGTTCGAGGAGCCTTTCCTCGGCGTCTCCGGCGCGCAGGGTCCGTGGGCTCGACGCCGGAAGGTGGACCTCGCCGACCTGATCGACGCGCAGTGGATCTTCGGGGAGCCCGGCAACGCGACGCAGGCCCGCATCTCGGAGGCGTTTCTCGCCCGGGCCGGCCGGCTGCCGCCGGTGCGGGTCTTCACGACGTCGATGAACCTGCGCCTCGCGCTGCTCGAGACCGGCAACTACCTCTCGTGCATCCCCGGGTCGACGTATCGGTTCGGCGCCCAGGGGCGGCCCCTGAAGGCGCTGCCCGTCGACATGGGCCTGAAGCTGCCGGTGTCGATCTTCACGCTGAAGAACCGCACGCCGACCCCTGCGGTCCGGCTGTTCGTCGAGTGCGCCCGCGGGGTGGCGCGTTCGATGGGCCCGGACTAGACGGATCCCGGATCCACGAACGGATCGGCCGGCGCCCGTGCCGCGCCGGTCGCTGGTAAGCTCGACGGGACATCACGGGCGCCGGCGATCGACCCGCGCCGCAGGGAGGACACGATGGACACAGACCGCCGCGGCCGCGCGCCGCGCCCCATCCTGCGATGGACGATCGAAGGCCTGGCCGCGCTCGTCGGCGCGGCCTTCGGATTCGATTTCGGTGCCCAGGTCGGCGGGATCGCGCTGGGCCTGCTCGCCGCCGGATGCGGGGCGGCGTTCTGCGTGATGATGGTGGGCGGCGTCGCCGAACGCTTCGTGCGCTCGCCCGGTCAGGACCGCGGCGCGCGCTGAGGCGCGCCGGCCCGGGTCACTCCATGCGGCCTTCGCGCTGCGCCTTCCACTTCTCGACGCGGTACTTGAACTCCTCGCGCTGGTTCTTCCAGTAGAAGTTGTTGGCCAGCATGAAGCCGATGATCACGAAGAGGACGATGGTCAGCCAGAACGAGACGGGCACGGTGATCTCCTAGGGGCTCGCCGGGTCGCCGGCGCAGCGGGGTCCAACACGAAAGTCCGGTGCCCCGAAGAAGGCCCCGGACGGAACGGCATGGCGGGTCTGCAGCCCATATTCTGCACGCTCAGGCGGCCACCCGCGTGCGCGGGCCTCGTGCCAGTGCGGACATCATCGCGATCGTCGCCACGAGCAGCGCGATCTCCAGCCCGTAGACGGCCAGGTAGCCGGTGTCCCGGCCGGCGAACGACGCGCCGAGCACGCCCCGGCGGGCGAGCGCGCCGACCCCGTCTGCGAGCAGCCCGCCGAGCGCGAGCGCCACCCCGGCGGTGGTCGCCTGCACCGCGCCCCAGGCACCGAGCGCGAGTCCCGCCTGGCCGCTCGGCGCGTGGTTCATCGTCGCGGTCAGCGTGCCGTGCGCGAAGAGGCCACCCCCCAGGCCCACCAGGCCGACGCCGAGGGCGAACACCGGCACCGAGGCCAGGGCCGGCGACAGGATCACCAACGCGAAGCCGGCGATCCCGACGAGCCCGCCGTTGATCGCCATCCGGAACGGGTCCGCGCCGCGCGACAGCACGTACGACGCGAGGCTGAACCCGAAGAGACCCCCGAGCGCGAGGCTGGCCGTCAGCGTGGTCGTCGCACCGACGGTCATGCCGAGCACCTGCCCGCCGTAGGGCTCGAGCAGCACGTCCTGCATGCCGAACGCGAGCGTGCCGAGCCCGATCGCGACGAGCCGGCGCCGCACGCCCTCCATGGCCACGTAGGCACGCCAGGCCTTCGAGAAGGGCGGGGCGTCGGGGATCGCCGCGCCACGCCGCGGCCGGCGCGTCTCCTGCTTCCACAGGGAGACCGTGTTCAGCACCAGCGTGGTCACCGCCGCGGCCTGGATCACCTGGATCAGCCGGCCCGGCGTGAAGTCGGCGAGCATCGCACCGAAGGCCAGGGCGCCGACGATCGAGCCGGCGAGCAGCGACACGTACATCAGCCCGACGACGCGCGGGTGCGACTCGGGCGGGGAGAGGTCGGTCGCGAGCGCGAGGCCGGCCGTCTGCACCGTGTGGAGCCCTGCGCCGACCAGCAGGAACGCGACGCCGGCGCCGAGCGGCCCGACCCACGCAGGCCAGTCCGTCGCCGCACCGCGGCCGGCCAGCACCAGCAGCGCGAACGGCATGATCGCGAGCCCGCCGAACTGCACCAGCGTGCCCATCCAGATGTAGGGCACGCGGCGCCAGCCGAGCTCGGAGCGATGGTTGTCGGAGCGGTGGCCGACCAGCGCGCGGAACGGCGCGTAGAGCACCGGCAGCGCGATCATCACCGCGACCAGCGAGGCCGGCACGCCGAGCTCGACGATCATCACGCGGTTCAGCGTGCCGACGATCAGCACGAGCGCCATGCCGACCGAGACCTGGAACAGCGACAGGCGCAGCAGGCGCGGCAGCGGCAGGTCGGGGCTCGCCGCGTCGGCGAAGGGCAGGAAGCGGGTCCCCATCCCGACCCAGGATCGGACCAGCTGGCGGGCGAGGGCGTTCATCGGGGGGTGCGTCGCGCGGCGGAGGGCGGATCGCCGGCGTCTGCGGCTCGTCGGGCGACTCGGGGGTCGGGCGAGGAACGGCGAAGCGTCATGGCGATGTCCGGGCGAGCGGATCGATCGGAGAAGCGGGCCACGTCACTGCGGAACCCGGCGGGAATCGCGGGAGGGGCGAGGCCCCGCCCGCGTCTCGCGGAGCGAGCCGGGATCCTAGTCGGATCCTCGTGTCGTGGACGCCACCAGCACGGTCGGTGGCGGGACGGTCGCCTGCGCGACGTCCTGCTCGATCTGGGCCGCCTTGGCGGGGCCAGGACCGTTAAGGAAGCGCTTCACCCACGTCGTGTTCGTGACCAGGGCCACGTGGACGGAGAACGAGGCGACTGCGACGGCACCGAGGAACAGCGGGATGCCGACGGAGGGCTTCACGTGAAGCCAGACTTTGCCGTAGATCATGTTCGGCTCCTGCGGGCTATTTCAGCCAGGGTGAATAGATGTAGGCCAGCAGGTGCGCGAAGGCCGCGATGATGCCGAAGATCTGGGTGCCCTGGATCAGATGGCGATGGAGCTCCTGCGCTTCGGGTTCGGTCAGTCCTGTCGGCCAAACCCTGTTCGGGTCGGACGCGGTCGGGTCGGACATGGTTCGATCTCCTGAAAAGATATCGATGAAATCGTGCTCAGCCCGCACGAGGGCACCGCGACTGTCATTTTGATCTGACAGTCTAGAATGTCAAGATATTCACCTCGTCCTGGACATCATCCAGGCAGAAGCGGAACGGCGACCGCTCCGTCGTGCACTGCCGGCGAGAGCAGGAGCGCGTGCCCCGTGCGCGTTACCATCACGCCGCCGATGTCCGCCGCGACCCTCCTGCCCCGCACCGCGCGCGACGCGCTGACCGCGCGCCTCGCCGTGATCGGTGAACTCGACCTGCTGGTCGTCGGCGGCGGCGCCACCGGGCTCGGCGTCGCGCTCGACGCAGCCGCGCGCGGCTTCAGGGTCGCGCTGCTCGAGGCCGAGGACTTCGCCAAGGGCACCTCGTCGCGCGCGACCAAGCTCGTCCACGGCGGCGTGCGCTACCTCGCCCAAGGCAACCTGTCGCTGGTCCGCGAGGCGCTGCACGAGCGTGCCACGCTGCTGCGCAACGCCCCGCACCTGGCTTCGCCGATCGGCTTCGTGATGCCGGCCTATCGCTGGTGGGAGTCCCCGTTCTACGGGGCGGGCCTCGCGCTGTACGACCGGCTCGCCGGGCGCGACGCGCTCGGACCGACGCGCCGGCTCGACCGCGAAGAGACCCAGCGCGAGCTGCCCGGCGTACGCGCGCAGGGTCTGCGCGGCGGCGTGCTCTACTGGGACGGCCAGTTCGACGACGCCCGGCTCGCCGTCGCGCTCGCGCGGACCGCGGCGGCGCATGGCGCGCTGCTGCTCAACCACGTCGAGGTCGTCGCGTTGCTGCACGCCGAGGGTCGCGTACGGGGTGTGCGCGCACGCGACCGCGAGACCGGCACCGAGCAAACGATCGCGGCAGGTGCGGTCGTCAATGCCACCGGCGTCTGGGTCGACGCGCTGCGCGCGCGCGACGGCGAGGCGGCCGGCCGCCCGGTGCCGCCGATCGTCGCGCCGAGCCAGGGCGTGCACCTGGTCGTCGACCGCGGGTTCCTGCCGGGCCCGCGCGCGCTGCTGGTGCCGTCGACCGCCGACGGCCGCGTGCTGTTCGCGGTGCCCTGGCTCGGACACACCGTGCTCGGCACGACCGACACACCACGCGAGGACCTCGCCGTCGAGCCTGAGCCGTTCGCCGACGAGGTGGCGTTCATCCTGCGCGAGGCGGCGCGCTACCTCGCGCGCGCGCCGTCGCGCGCCGACGTGACCAGCGCGTGGGTCGGGCTGCGCCCGCTGGTACGCCCCTCGGGCGACGCGGGCGTGCAGACCAAGGGGCTGAGCCGCGAGCACACGGTGACGGTGAGCCCTTCGGGTCTCGTCAGCGTCACCGGCGGCAAGTGGACGACCTACCGTTCGATGGCCGAGGACGTGCTCGAGCGCTGCTTCGATGCGGGGCTACTCGAGCGCCGCGCGGGCGGCGTCACCGTGTCGCTGCCACTCGCGGGCGCCGGCCCGGGCGGCCCCGACCCGCGCCCGATCTCGGACCCGCCGGGATCGCACCTGTACGGCGCCGACGCACCGGCGCTCGAGGCGCTGCCCGGCGCCGGCCGCACGCTCGCCGACGGGCTGACCGAGGCGATGGTGCGGTTCGCCGCGCGGCACGAGTGGGCCCGTACCGTCGAGGACGTGCTGGCACGCCGCTCGCGGCTGCTGTTCCTCGATGCGGCCACGGCCGACGGGGTGGCCCCCGACGTCGCGCGCGTGCTTGCCGAGGAGACGGGCGTCGATCCCAGGCTCGACGCGTTCCGCGCGCTCGCGCGCCGCTACCGTGCGCTGCCGTCATGAGCACCGCGCCCGCCCCCGACGACGACCTGCGCTTCATGCGCGCGGCACTCGAGCTCGCCGAGCGCGCGCGCGCCGCGGGCGAAGTGCCGGTCGGCGCCGTCGTCGTGCGCGACGGGGCGATCGTCGGCCGAGGCTGGAACCATCCGATCGGCGCGCACGACCCGACCGCGCACGCCGAGGTCGGCGCGCTGCGCGACGCCGCGCGTGCGCTCGGCAACTACCGGCTGCCGGGCTGCGACCTGTACGTGACGCTCGAGCCCTGCGCGATGTGCGCGGGCGCGATCCAGCACGCGCGGATCCGCCGCGTCGTCTGGGGCGCGGCCGACCCCAAGACCGGCGCCTGCGGCAGCGTCGTCGACCTGTTCGCCGAGCCCCGGCTCAACCACCACGCGACCTCGGTCGGCGGCGTGCTCGCCGACGCGTGCGGCGCCGCACTGCAGGCGTTCTTCGCCGAGCGCCGCGCCGCGGCCCGGGCCGCGCGCCGCGCGGTAGCCGGCAACCCGGAGCCGCCGGCCCCGACATGACGGCACCCCGCGGGGGCGGGGCGTCCGGAGCAGCGGAGCGGTTCTACTGGATCCGCGCCTTCGCCTTCAGGTCGGTCTGCAGCGTCTGGATCCGGCGGCGCTCGAGCTCCTGCTTGATCTGCGGCCCGACCTGCTCGAGCGGCGGGGGCGCCTGGTCGCGAACGTCGTCGAGGCGGATCACGTGGTATCCGAAGTCGGTCTTGACCGGCATGTCGGTCGTCTGGCCCTTCTGCAGCCTCACCATCGCCTCGGAGAACGGCTTGACGAAGGTGTCCGGCCCGTTCCAGTCGAGGTCGCCGCCGTTCGCGGCCGAGCCCGGGTCCTTCGACTTCTTCGCGAGCTCCTCGAACTTCGCGCCCTTCTTCAGCTGGTCGATGATCGACTTCGCCTCGGCCTCTGACTCGACCAGGATGTGACGCGCGCGGTACTCCTTGTCGCCGCCAGCCGCGGTCTTGGTGAGCTTGTCGTACTCGGCCTTGACGTCGGCGTCGGTGACCGGGTTGGTCTTCAGGTGGTCGCGGATCACCGCGCGGATCAGGATGTCCTGGCGGGTCTGGTCGAGCTGGCGCGCGACCTCGGCGTTGCGGGTCAGGCCCTTGCGCTCGGCCTCCTGCACGAAGATCTCGCGCGCGATCAGCTCGTCGCGGACGGCGGTGCGCAGTTCGGGCGTATCGGGGCGGCCCTGCTGGGTCAGGGCGGCGACGAACTCGTCGACGCGGGACTTGGGGATCGCCTTGCCGTTGACGATCGCCGCGTTCTGCGCGTGCGCGGCGCCCGCGACACTGATCGACAGCACGGCGATCACGGCGGCCAGGGTGCGACGGAAGGATGCGTTCATGGACGTTCGGGGTAGTGTGGGGAGCGTGCGGCCGGGCCGCACGGCGAAAGGCCCGCCGACGCGGACCCGGGAAGCTGACCGGACAAGCGGACCGGACAAGCGGACCGGCCCCTAGGCGGACGCCTCGGCCGGCGTGCGGGCGACGATCACCAGCGCGTGGACGCGGTGCGGCATCCAATCCCGCACCGCATCATACACAAGGCGATGCCGGGCCACGGTCGAGCTGCCGTCGAAGCGCGGCGAGACGATCCTCACCGTGTAGTGTCCCGCGCCGCCAGCCGAGCCGGCATGCCCGGCGTGCAGGTGGCTGTCGTCGGCGAGCTCGATCGCGGCGCCGGGGAAGAGGGTCTCGAAGCGTGCGCGCAGGTCGTCCAGCGTGGGTCTCATCGGCCGGCGTCCCCCGCCTCGGGCTCCTCGGCGTACCGGCTGATCCACAGCGCCTGAACGATCACGAAGGCGATCGTCAGGCCCAGGGTGCCGAACACCTTGAAGTCGACCCAGGTCTCGAGCGGAAAGCGGTAGGCGACGAACAGGTTCAGCGCGCCCATCCCGGCGAAGAAGCCAGCCCAGGCCCAGGTCAGACGCTGCCAGATCCGCGGCGGCAGCGCCAGCTGCGTGCCCATGATCGCGCGCAGCGGGTTCTTTCCCGTGAGCATCGGCGCGAGCAGCAGCGCGGCCGCGAACAGCCCGTACAGCACCGTCGGCTTCCACTTGATGAAGGTCTCGTCGTGGAACAGCAGCGTCATGCCACCGAACACCACGATGATCCCGAGGCTCGCCCACTGCATCGGCTCGACCGCGCGCCCGCGCAGCTTCAGCCACGCGATCTGCAGCACGGTGGCCGCGATCGCGACCCCCGTCGCGACGTAGATGTCCGCGAGCTTGAAGGCTGCGAAGAACAGCAGGATCGGGAAGAGGTCGAAGAGCAGCTTCATCGTCTCTGGGGGTGCCCGAGTGCGCCGCACGGCCCCGACGGGCGGCGCGGGACGCGCAGCGGGGCACGAAGGAAAACGGCAGCCTCGCATTCTAAGGCCACCGCGCGCGCCTGCGCACCGCGGTCGCCTTGACCCTGCTTGACGGGCGGCTTTGCGGTGGCCACCATCCCCGGCTCCACGGCGCGTGCCGCCCGGCCCCGGCCGTGGATCCGACCCCAAAGACCTTCCTCCCAGGAGACGCCCCATGCAGGGTCTGATGATGGACATGCCGCTGCTCGTGTCCAACCTGCTGCGCCACGCCGCCCGGCACTTTCCCGACGTCGAGATCGTCTCCCGCCGGGTCGAGGGCGACCTGCACCGCTACAGCTACCGCGACTGCCACGACCGCGCGGCGCGCCTCGCCGACGCGTTCACCAAGCGCGGCGTGCACGTCGGCGACCGGATCGCGACGCTCGCGTGGAACGGCTACCGGCACATGGAGATCTACTACGCGGCCGCGGGCCTGGGCGGCGTGGTCCACACGATCAACCCGAGGCTGCACCCGGAGCAGATCGCCTGGATCGTCAACCACTCGAACGATGCGTACCTCGCCTTCGACCTGACCTTCGTGCCGATCGTCGAGGCGATCGCCGCGCACTGCCCGAACGTCAGGGGCTGGATCGCGATGTGCGGCCGCGACCGCATGCCCGCCACGACGAAGATCCCGAACCTGCTCTGCTACGAGGAGCTGCTCGCCGAGGGCGCCGAGGGCTACGTCTGGCCCGAGCTCGACGAGCGCTCGGCCTGCGGCCTGTGCTACACCTCGGGCACCACCGGCAATCCGAAGGGTGCGCTCTACAGCCACCGCTCGACGGTGCTGCACGCCTACGCGGCCGCGCTGCCCGATGCGATGGGCGCGTCGGCGCGCGACTCGATCCTGCCGGTCGTGCCCATGTTCCACGTCAACGCGTGGGGCCTGCCGTACACCGCGCCGCTGGTCGGCGCGAAGCTGGTGTTCCCCGGCCCGGCGCTCGACGGCAAGTCGATCTACGAGCTCTTCGAGAGCGAGAAGGTCACCTACTCGGCCGGCGTGCCGACGGTATGGCTCGGCCTGCTGCAGCACGTGTCTGCGAACAACCTGAGGTTCTCGACCTTCCGCCGCACGGTCATCGGCGGCTCGGCCTGCCCGCCGGCGATGATCCGGGCGTTCCAGGAGCAGTACGGCGTCGACGTGATCCACGCCTGGGGCATGACCGAGATGTCGCCGCTCGGCACGCTGTCGCGGCTGCAGAACAAGCACCTCGACCTGCCGAAGGAGGCGCAGCAGAAGATCCTCGAGAAGCAGGGCCACGTGATCTTCGGCGTCGACATGAAGATCGTCGACGACGATGGCCGGGAACTGGCGTGGGATGGCAAGGCGTACGGCAACCTGCTCGTGCGCGGGCCCTGGGTGGTCAAGGAGTACTTCAAGGGCGAGGGCGGCGATCCGCTGGTGTACGACGCGCAAGGCCGCGGCTGGTTCCCGACCGGCGACGTCGCGACGATCGACGCCGACGGCTACATGCAGATCACCGACCGCAGCAAGGACGTGATCAAGTCGGGCGGCGAGTGGATCAGCTCGATCGACCTCGAGAACCTCGCGATCGCGCACCCGGCGGTCGCGCAGGCCGCGGTGATCGGCATCGCTCACCCCAAGTGGGACGAGCGTCCGTTGCTGGTCGTCGTGAAGAAGCCCGGCGCCGAGGTGACCAAGGACGAGCTGATCCGGTTCTACGAGGGCAAGATCGCCAAGTGGTGGACGCCGGACGACGTTCAGTTCGTCGACGCGATCCCGCTCGGGGCGACCGGCAAGATCCTGAAGACGAGGCTGCGCGAGACCTTCAAGGACTATCGGTTGCCGACTGCCTGAAACCGGGGCATCATCCAAAGCCGCCGCTGCAGTGGACAGCGGCGAGCGACCGACACGACAGGAGACACACGATGGGCATCCGTACCTCGACGGCCGCATTCGCGCTCGTCGCTACCTTCGCATCCGGCGCTGCGTTCGCGCAGTCGGGAACCGTCAAGGTCGCGCTGATCGATCCGCAGTCCGGCCTGGCCGCGCCGGTCGGCCAGAACATGGCGCGCAGCTGGCAGTACATCGCCGACCTGGCCAACAAGGAGAAGTGGGCCGGGGACACGAAGTTCGAGGTCACCGTCTTCGACAACAAGGGCTCGCCGCAGGAGAGCCTGACGGTGCTGAAGTCGATCATCGACCAGGGCTTCCGCTACGTCGCGCAGGGCAACGGCTCCGGGGTCGCGATCGCGCTGTCCGATGCGATCACCAAGCACAACGAGCGCAATCCCGGCAAGGAGATCGTCTACATCAACTACGCCGCTGTCGACCCGGTCCTGACCAACGAGAAGTGCAGCTTCTGGCACTTCCGGCTTGACATCAACGCCGACATGAAGATGGAGGCCCTGACCGCCTTCATGGCCAAGCAGAAGGACATCCAGAAGGTCTACCTGATCAACCAGGACTACGCGTTTGGCCACTCCGTCGAGCGGGCGGCCGAGGACTACCTCAAGAAGAAGCGTCCCGACGTGCAGGTCGTCGGCAAGGACCGCCACCCGCTGATGCAGGTCCGCGACTTCGCGCCTTACGTCGCGAAGATGAAGGCCTCCGGCGCCGACACGATCATCACCGGCAACTGGGGCTCGGACCTTGCGCTGTTGATCAAGGCGGCCAACGACGCAGGCCTGAAGTCGAACTTCTACACCTACTACGCCGGCACGACCGGCGTGCCCACGCAGATGGGCGCCTCCGGCGCGGAGCGCGTGCGCGTCGTGTCGTACTGGGACGGCAACGACCCGCAGGGCAAGGTCGGGCACCAGATCCAGGAAGGCTTCAAGAAGAAGTTCAACGACGACTACTACGCGATGGCGACCTACACCGCGTTCCGCATGCTCGGCGAGGGCATCAAGCGCGCGAAGTCGGCCGATCCGGTGCGCGTGGCCCACGCGATGTCGGGCATGAAGTTCAACTCGCTGAACGGCGAGGTCGAGATGCGCACCTCCGACCACCAGCTGCAGCAGGCGGTCTACGTCGCGACCTGGTCGAAGGTCGACAGCAAGAAGGTGCTGTTCGACCAGGAGAAGACCGGCTACGGCTGGCGAATGGAGACCCGGCTCGACCCGTACGTCGCGGCGCAGCCGACCTCCTGCCAGATGAAGCGGCCGCCTAAGCCCTGACCGGCGGGGCCGGCGCACGCGCGCCGGCCCGTTCCGGCGTGCCGGGCCGCGCCCGGCCGTCGCCCGACGCGGGTGCGCCCCGGCGCACCCGCCGCCCCCGAACCTCGCCCCGGACCCCGCGCGGACCCTCGCCGTGGAATTCTTCCTGATCTCGCTGCTGAACGGCGTCAGCTACGGGCTGCTGCTGTTCATGCTCGCCTCGGGCCTGACGCTGATCTTCAGCATGATGGGCGTGCTGAACTTCGCGCATGCGTCGTTCTACATGATCGGGGCGTACGTCGCCTACCAGATCAGCCTGTGGGTCGGCTACTGGCCGGCGCTGGTGATCGCACCGATCGTGGTCGGCGCGCTCGGCGCGGTCGTCGAGAAGTACGGGCTGCGCCGCGTGCACAAGTGGGGGCATGTGCCCGAGCTGCTGTTCACCTTCGGGCTGTCCTACATCATCGTCGAGCTGGTGCAGATCGTCTGGGGCCGCGCCGCGGTGCCGTACCAGGTGCCGGCCGAGCTGCAGGGCCCGCTCTTCACGCTCTTCACCACCAGCTTCCCGAAGTACCGCGGTTTCATGATGCTGGTGGCGGTGCTGATGCTGGTCGCGATCTGGCTGATGCTGACGCGGACCCGGATCGGGCTGGTGATCCAGGCATCGCTCACGCACCCCGAGACCGTGGAGGCGCTCGGCCACAACGTGCCGCGCGTCTTCATGCTGACCTTCGCCGGTGGCACCGCGCTCGCCGGGCTGGCGGGCGTCATCGGCGGCAACGCGTTCGTCACCGAGCCGTCGATGGCCGCGCTCGTGGGCTCGATCATCTTCGTCGTCACCGTCGTCGGCGGCATGGGGTCGCTCGCCGGCGCGTTCGTCGCCTCGCTGCTGATCGGGGTGATGCAGACCTTCGCGATCGCGATCGACTACTCTGGGCTCAAGCTCGCTGAGGACGTCGGCCTGACGATCGGGCCGGACGCGTTCGGCTACGAGCTGCTGAGGCTGACCCTGTCGCAGGTCGCGCCGGTGCTGCCCTACGTGCTGCTGGTGCTGATCCTGATCTTCAGGCCGAAGGGCCTGATGGGCACCCGGGAGGGTTGACGACGATGAGCGCCGTCCTGCCGCGCGGACGCACCGTCCGCTTCGCTCCGGTCAACGTCGGGCGCTGGCTCGTCTGGACCCTGACTGCGGTCGCGTTCCTGGCCGCGCCGCTGGTGTTCCGCTCGGGCTTCGCGATCACGCTGCTCTCGCAGATGGGCATGCTGATCATCTTCGCGCTGTCCTACAACATGATATTCGGCCAGGGCGGCATGCTGTCGTTCGGGCACGCGGTCTACTCGGGGCTCGGCGCGTTCTTCGCGATCCACGCGATGAACTGGGTCGGCGCCGGCACGCTGCCGCTGCCGATCTCGATGATCCCGCTGGTCGGGGGGCTCTTCGGCGCACTGTTCGGCGTGCTCTTCGGCTACGTGACCACCAAGAAATCCGGCACGCCGTTCGCGATGATCACGCTCGGCATCGGGGAGATGGTGTTCGCCGCGTCGCTGATGTTCCCCGGCTTCTTCGGCGGGGAGGGTGGCATCTCCAGCGACCGGGTCGTCGGCCAGCCGGTCCTCGGCATCACCTACGGCCCGGCGATCCAGGTCTACTACCTGATCGCGGTCTGGTGCTTCGTGTCGATGATCGCGATGTTCGCGTTCTCGCACACGCCGCTCGGGCGGATCTCGAACGCGGTCCGCGACAACCCCGAGCGGGCCGAGTTCCTCGGCTACAACACGCAGCGCGTGCGCTACCTGGTGCTGATCGTCTCTGCGTTCTTCGCCGGCATCTCGGGCGGACTCGCCGCGATCAACTTCGAGATCGTCACCGCCGAGAACGTGTCGGCGCTGCGCTCCGGCGGCGTGCTGCTCGCCGCCTTCATCGGTGGGGCGATGTTCTTCTTCGGCCCGATCCTCGGCTCGGTGATCTTCGTGCTGTTCGCGGTCGCGCTGTCGGAGTGGACCAAGGCCTGGCAGTTCTACCTCGGGGTGTTCTTCGTGCTCATGGTGATGTACGCGCCCGGCGGCGTCGCCTCGCTGATCCTGATGAACCTGCGAGTCGCGAAGTACAAACTGTTCGGGCGGCTGCGCGACCCGTACGTCGGCGTGCTGATGACCGGGCTGGTGCTGCTGGTGGGCATCATCCTGATCGTCGAGATGAGCTACCACCTGACGCTGAACTTCGCGGCCGGCTCCAAGACCGTGATCTTCGGGTTCCCCGCCGACGGCGCCGACCCGGCGTTCTGGGTGCTGGCGTTCGGCATCCTCGCCGCGGGGGCGGTGTCGTTCGAGGCGATGCGGCGCTACTTCGCCCGCGAGTGGGGCGCGGTCCAGGAGAAGATCGAGGATCAGATCCAGCGCGAGCAGCGGGTCTGAGGGGACGCACGATGACCACCACCGCACTCAGGCTGTCCGGCGTCCGCAAGAGCTTCGGCAAGACCGAGATCATCCGCGGCGTCGACCTCGACATCCCGAAGGGCGAGCGGCACGCGGTGATCGGCCCGAACGGCGCCGGCAAGTCGACGCTGTTCAACCTGATCTCGGGTCGCTTCCCGGTCAGCGCCGGGCGCATCGAGCTCGGCGGGCGCGACATCACCGGGCTCAAGCCCTTCGAGATCAACCGCCTCGGGCTGTCGCGCAGCTTCCAGATCACCAACATCTTCCCGAGGATGTCGGTGTTCGAGAACGTGCGCTGCGCCACCCTGTACCCGCTCGGGTACAGGTACTCGTTCTGGCATCGGCTCGATGCGCTGAAGGACGCCGCCGAGCGCGCCGAGGACATCGTGCAGCGGATCGGCCTGCGCGGGCGGCGCGACACGATGGCCGGGCTGCTGACCTATGCCGAGCAGCGCGCGCTCGAGATCGGCATCACCGTCGCGGGCGGCGCGGAGGTGATCCTGCTCGACGAGCCGACCGCGGGCATGAGCCGCTCCGAGTCGGACGCGGCGGTGGAACTGATCCGGCGGATGACCGAGGGCAAGACACTGGTGATGGTCGAGCACGACATGAGCGTGGTGTTCGGGCTCGCCGATCGGATCTCGGTCGTCGTCTACGGCCAGGTGATCGCGTCGGACGCGCCAGCGCGGATCCGCGAGAACGCCGCGGTGCAGGAGGCCTACCTCGGCACCACGCTGACGGAGGATGCCCATGGCTGAGCCGATGCTCGAGGTCCGGGACCTGCACGCCTACTACGGCAAGAGCCACGTGCTGCACGGCGTGGACCTGAACGTCGGCCGCGGGGAGATCGTGAGCCTGCTCGGGCGCAACGGCGTCGGCCGCTCGACGACCGTCAAGACGGTGATGGGGCTGGTCACCGGCACCGGGTCGGTCCGCTTCAAGGGCGAGGAGGTCCTCGGGCTCAAGGCCTACGAGATCGCACACAAGGGCCTGGGCTACGTGCCCGAGAACCGCGACATCTTCCCGACGCTGACCGTCGAGCAGAACCTGATCCTCGGCCTGAAGGGCAAGACCGCGGGACGCTGGTCGATCGACGACATGTTCGGGATGTTCCCGCGGCTCAAGGAGCGCCAGCACACGCAGGCGGGCGTGCTGTCGGGCGGCGAGCAGCAGATGCTGACGCTGTGCCGCACGCTGATGGGCGACCCGGACCTGATCATGATCGACGAGCCGACCGAGGGGCTCGCGCCGAAGATCGTCGAACAGGTCGCCCGGTACCTGAAGGAGCTCGAGCGGCGAGGCATCTCGATCCTGCTGGTCGAGCAGAAACTCGCGATCGCCCTCGACATCTCACAGCGCGTCTACGTGATGGGCCACGGGCACATCGTGTTCGAGGGGAGTCCGGCCGACCTGCGCGCCAACGCCCAGGTGCGCAAGGAGTGGCTGGAAGTCTGAGATTCGTCCGCGTCCGTCCTTCGGTATAGTGACGGTCGAGTGGTCACCGACGGGCAGGCGCTGCCTCCGCCCGTTTTTTCCGTCCCAATAAAAGCACGACCGTTCGTTTTCTGAGGAGATCCGGTCCCATGACCCAAGCCAGCTACCGCCAGGACGGCGAGATCGCCGTGATCGTGATGGACAACCCGCCGGTCAACGGCCTGGGCTTCGACCTGCGCACCGGCATCGACGCCGGCATCCGCAAGGCCATGGACGACGCCTCGGTCAAGGCGGTGGTGCTGACCGGCACCGCGCGCGCCTTCTCGGGGGGCGCCGACATCCGCGAGTTCAACACGCCGAAGTCGTCGGCGACGCCGAACCTCCAGGACCTGATCGCGCTGATCGAGGGTGCGCCCAAGCCGGTCGTCGCCGCGGTCGGCGGGCTCGCGCTCGGCGGCGGCAACGAGCTCGCGCTCGGCTGCCACTACCGCGTCTGCGCCCCCGGCACGATGATCGGCCTGCCCGAGGTCAACCTCGGCCTGCTGCCTGGCGCCGGCGGCACGCAGCGCCTGCCCCGACTGATCGGCGCGGCCAAGGCGCTCGACATGATCGTCACCGGCAACCCGATCAAGGCCGAGGAGGCGATCGGCCTGGGCTACGGCTCGAAGATCGTCGAGGGCGACCTGGTCGCCGGCGCGATCGCGTTCGCGCGCGAGGTGGTCGCAGCGGGCTCGGCGCGTCCGAAGATCCGCGACAAGTCGGTCGATCCTGCGTCGATGCCGGGCGGCGCCGACGCGTTCTTCGCTCAGGCCCGCGAGCACGTCGCCAAGACCTATCGCGGCTACCCGGCGCCGATGAAGAATCTCGAGTGCGTCGAGGCGGCGGTCAAGAAGCCCTTCGACGAGGGCATGCTGGTCGAGCGCACGCTGTTCGGGGAGCTGATCGACGGCACCGAGTCGAAGTCGATGCGCCACGCGTTCTTCGCCGAGCGCACCGCGGCCAAGATCCCTGACGTGCCCGACGACACGCCGACCCGTCCGGTCAAGTCGGCTGCCGTGATCGGCGCCGGCACGATGGGCGGTGGCATCACGATGAACTTCCTGAACGCCGGGATCCCGGTCGTGCTGCTCGAGACCAAGCAGGAGGCGCTCGACCGCGGCGTCGCCACGATCCGAAAGAACTACGAGGCGACGGCCAAGAAGGGCCGGATGACGCAGGAGCAGGTCGAGCAGCGGATGGCGATGGTCAAGCCGACGCTGGCCTACGCCGACCTTGCGCAGGCCGATATCGTCGTCGAGGCGGTGTTCGAGGACATGGCCGTCAAGAAGACGGTGTTCGAGACGCTCGACGCGACGATGAAGCCGGGGGCGATCCTCGCGTCGAACACCTCGACACTGGACGTCGACAAGATCGCGTCGTTCACCAGGCGCCCGCAGGACGTGATCGGCACCCACTTCTTCTCGCCGGCTAACGTGATGCGGCTGCTCGAGGTGGTGCGCGGCAAGGCGACCGCCAAGGACGTGCTCGCCACGACGATGGCGCTCGCCAAGAAGATCAAGAAGGTCGGCGTCGTCTCGGGCGTCTGCGACGGCTTCATCGGCAACCGGATGATCGAGCAGTACTCGCGCCAGGCGGGATTCCTGCTCGAGGAAGGCTGCACGCCGCAGCAGGTCGACGGCGCGATCGAGCGCTTCGGCTTCGCGATGGGCCCGTTCCGCATGGGCGACCTCGCCGGCAACGACGTGGGCTGGTACATCCGCAAGCGCCGGTACCTCGAGAAGCCGAACCTGCGCTACAGCAAGACCGCCGATCTGCTCTGCGAGATGGGGCGCTACGGCCAGAAGACCTCGGCGGGCTGGTACGACTACAAGCCGGGCGACCGCACGGCCTACCCGTCGGACGTCGTCGGGAAGATGCTGGTCGAGGAGCGCGCGCGCCTGGGCGTGACGCCGCGGCAGGTCAGCGACCAGGAGATCGTCCACCGCCTGCTGTTCGCGATGGTCAACGAGGCGGCCTACATCCTCGAGGAGGGCATCGCGCTGCGCGCCTCCGACATCGACATCATCTACCTGACCGGCTACGGCTTCCCGCGCTACCGCGGCGGGCCGATGTTCTACGCGGACACCGTCGGTCTGCCGAAGGTCGTCGAGATCATGATGGGCTTCGCCGCGAACCCGAACGCCGATCCGACGTTCTGGAAGCCCGCGCCGCTGCTGGCGAAGCTCGCCGCCGAAGGCAAGCGCTTCAACGGCTGACCGACCCACCGAACCGAATCCACAGGGAGCACTCCTATGCGTGAAGCAGTCATCGTCTCCACCGCCCGCACCGGCCTCGCGAAGTCCTGGCGCGGCTCGCTCAACATGACCCACGGCGCGACCATGGGTGGCCACGCCGTCAAGGCCGCGCTCGAGCGCGCCCGCGTCGAGGCCGCCGAGGTCGAGGACGTGATCATGGGCTGCGCGAACCCGGAGGGCGCGACCGGCTCGAACATCGCGCGCCAGATCGCGCTGGCGGCCGGCTGCCCGGTCTCCGTCTCGGGCATGACCGTCAACCGCTTCTGCTCGTCGGGTCTGCAGACGATCGCGCTGGCGGCGCAGCGGATCATGGCGGGCGAGGGCGACGTCTACGTCGCCGGTGGCGTCGAGTCGATCTCGCTCGTGCAGAACGACATGAACAAGAAGGACCTGGTCGACCCGGGCCTGAAGAAGACCAAGCCCGAGGTCTACTGGCCGATGCTGCAGACCGCCGAGATGGTCGCCAAGCGCTACGGCATCGCGCGCGAGGCACAGGACCGCTATGGCGTGCAGTCGCAGCAGCGCGCGGCGGCCGCGGCCGCCGCGGGCAAGACGAAGGACGAGATCGCCCCGATCACCGTGGAGATGAAGGTGGTCGACAAGCAGACCGGGGTCGAGACAACGAAGCAGGTGACGCTCGATCGCGACGAAGGCATCCGCGGCGACACCACCTACGAGGGCGTCTCGCAGATCAAGCCGGCGATCGAGGGCGGCGTGATCGCGGCGGGCAACGCATCGCAGTTCTCCGACGGCGCGGGCGCGTGCGTCGTGATGGACCGCGCGCTCGCCGAGAAGCGCGGACTGCCGATCATGGGCGTGTTCCGCGGCTTCGCGGTCGCCGGCTGCGAGCCCGACGAGATGGGCATCGGTCCGGTGTTCGCGGTGCCGAAGCTGCTCAAGCGCCACGGGCTCAAGGTCTCGGACATCGACCTGTGGGAACTGAACGAGGCGTTCGCGGTGCAGGTGCTCTACATCCGCGAACACCTCGGAATCGACAACGACAAGCTCAACGTCAACGGCGGCGCGATCGCGGTCGGGCACCCGTACGGCGTGTCGGGCCAGCGGCTGACCGGGCACCTGCTGATCGAGGGCAAGCGCCGCGGCGCCAAGCTCGGCGTGGTCACGATGTGCATCGGCGGCGGCATGGGCGCGGCCGGGCTGTTCGAGATCGCCTGAGCGTGAGGACCCGGCGGTGCGTACGCCCGCACGCACCGCCCCCGGAGAGGAACCGACCGTGGACTCGAAGCTGCTTAACCCCCGCGACCTCGCGTTCCTGCTGTACGAGTGGCTCGAGGTGGAGCGACTCTGCGAGCGGCCGCGCTACGCCGACCACTCGCGCGAGACCTTCGACGCGGCGCTCGACACCAGCGCGAGGATCGCCGCCGAGCACTTCAAGCCGATCAACAAGCTGCTGGACGCCGAGGAGCCGAGCTTCGACGGCGAGCGGGTCCACACGCCGGAGCCGCTGAAGTCCGCGCTGAAGGTGTTCAACGAGGCCGGCCTGATCGCCGCCGGCAACGACTACGAGCACGGCGGCATGCAGCTGCCGGTGACGCTCGCGAAGGCGTGCTTCGCGTGGTTCGACGCGGCGAGCGTCGCCGGGGTCGGCTATCCGTTCCTGACGCAAGGCAACGCGAACCTGCTGCTCGCGCACGGCACCGAGGCGCAGAAGGCCACCTGGGTGCCGCACCTGCTGTCCGGCCGCTTCTACGGGACGATGTGCCTGTCCGAACCGCAGGCCGGCTCGTCGCTGTCCGACCTCCGCACCCGTGCCGAGCCGCGCGCGGACGGCAGCTATCGCCTCTTCGGCAACAAGATGTGGATCTCGGGCGGCGAGCACGAGCTGACCGAGAACATCGTCCACCTGGTGCTCGCGAAGATCCCCGGGCCGGACGGGAAACTCGTGCCGGGCACCAAAGGCATCTCGCTGTTCCTCGTGCCGAAGAAGCTGCTCGGCGAGGACGGCACGGTCGGCGAGCGCAACGACGTGACGCTCGCGGGGCTCAACCACAAGATGGGGTTCCGCGGCACGACCAACACGCTGCTGAACTTCGGCGAGGGCCGCTTCCGGCCGGGCGGCGAGCCGGGCGCGGTCGGCTGGCTGGTCGGCGAGCCGGGCAAGGGTCTCGAGTGCATGTTCCACATGATCAACGAGGCGCGGATCGGCGTCGGGCTCGGCGCGGCGGCGCTCGGCTACACCGGCTACCTGCACGCGCTCGACTACGCGCGCAACCGGCCGCAGGGTCGGCATCCGCAGGCGAAGGATCCGTCGTCGCCGCAGGTGCCGATCGTCGAGCACGCCGACGTGCGCCGGATGCTGCTCGCGCAGAAGGCCTACGCAGAGGGCGGCCTGGCGCTGTGCCTGTACTGTTCGCGGCTCGTCGACGACGAGCAGACCGGCGACGACGCGCAGCGCGAGCGCGCCACCTGGCTGCTGGAGCTGCTGACACCGATCGTGAAGAGCTGGCCCTCGCAGTGGTGTCTCGAGGCGAACTCGCTCGCGATCCAGGTGCACGGTGGCTACGGCTACACCCGCGACTACGACGTCGAGCAGTTCTACCGCGACAACCGGCTCAACCCGATCCACGAGGGCACGCACGGCATCCAGGCGCTCGACCTGCTCGGGCGCAAGATGGTGATCGGGCAGGGCCGGGCGGCGATGCTGTTCGCCGGCGAGGTCGAGGACTGCGCGGCGCGCGCCGCCGCCCGCAGCACGCTAGGACCGGCGGGCGAGGAGCTCGCCGCGATGGGCCGGCAGCTCGCCGCCGCGGCCTCGCGCGTGTTCGCGACGGTACGCAGGCTGCACGCGGTCGGCGACCTGAACGTCACGCTCGCCAACGCCTCGGTGTTCCTCGAGGCGTTCGGGCACCTGGTCGTCGCATGGCAGTGGCTCGAGCAGGCGATGGTCGCGCAGGCGGCCGCGCCCGCGTCGGATGCCGACCGCGACTTCTACGCCGGCAAGCTGCAGGCGGCCCGCTACTTCTTCCGCTGGGAGCTGCCGCGGATCGGCCCGATGCTCGACCTGCTCGAGTCGATCGACACCACCACGCTCGACATGCGCGACGCTTGGTTCTGACCCTTTCGGAGAAGTGATGTCACTGCGCCAGCTGCTCGACCTCACCGGCCGCACCGCGATCGTCACCGGCGGCTCGCGCGGCCTCGGCCTGCAGATCGCCGAGGGGCTCGGCGAGATGGGCGCCGAGGTGCTGCTGACCGCCCGCAAGGCCGACGAGCTCGAGCAGGCGGTCGCCCACCTGAGCGCGATGGGCATCAAGGCCTCGGCGATCCCCGGCGACATGGGCAAGCCCGAGTCGGTGGCCGCCTTCGTCGACGCGGCGCTCGAGCGACTCGGCCACGCCGACATCCTGGTCAACAACGCCGGCGCCAACTGGGCCGCGCCGATGGAGGACTATCCGTTCGACGCGTGGATGAAGCTGCTGAACGTGAACCTGACCGGCGTGTTCCTGCTGACCCAGGCGATCGGGAAGCGCTCGATGATCCCGCGCCGCCGCGGCAAGGTGCTGAACGTCGCGTCGATCGCCGGCCTGCGCGGCAACCGCCCCGACGAGGGCGAGATGATCGGCTACAACACGACCAAGGGCGCGCTCGTGAACTTCACCCGGACGCTGGCCGCCGAGTGGGGCGAGCACGACATCAACGTCAACGCGCTCGCGCCGGGCTTCTTCGAGACCAAGATGACGCGGGGCCTGCTCGCGCAGAAGGGCTCGGCGCTGACCGCGCACGCGCCGCTCGGCCGGCTCGGCGACGCCGAGGACCTGAAGGGCCCGGCGGTGCTGCTGTGTTCGGATGCCGGCAAGCACGTCACCGGCCAGGTGCTCGCGGTCGACGGCGGCGTGATGGCGGCCTGAGGCGGAGCGCGGCGTGGAGTTCCCCGACGGCAAGCGGCGGCGCATCCCGTTCCTCGACCACCTCGGCGTCGAGCTGGTGTCGTTCGGGCAGGGCCGCTCCGAGCTCGCGATCATCGTACGGCCCGAGCTGTGCAACTCGATGCAGGTCGCTCACGGCGGCGTCGTGATGACGGTGCTCGACGCGGCGCTCGCGATCGCGGGCCGGGCCGCGCACACCGACGACTACGACGCTCCGGTCAACACGATCACCGTCGAGATGAAGACCTCGTTCATCCGCCCCGGCGCCGGCCGGCTGACGATCCGCGCCGAATGCGTGCACAAGGCGACCTCGCTGATGTTCTGCGAGGGCGAGGCGCGAGACCAGCAAGGCCGGCTGGTGGCTCGTGCGAACGGCACGTTCAAGCTCTGGGTGCCGCGAGCGGGATCGACCGAGAAACCCAGCGACGCCTGAGCGCGTCGCGACTCCAGGAGACCGAATGACCGTCAACCGCCGCATCGTCCTCGCCGCCCGCCCCGACGGCGCCGTGAAGCCCGAGCACTTCCGCCTCGAGGAGGTGCCCGTCCCGTCCGTGCCCGACGGGCACCTGCTGGTGCGCAACCGCTTCCTGTCCCTCGACCCGTACATGCGGGGGGCGATGAACGACCGAAAGTCCTACCGCCAGCCGCAGAGGATCGGCGACACGATGGTCGGCGGGACCGTCGGCGAGGTCGTCGAGAGCCGCCACCCAAGGTTCGCGGTCGGCGACGTGGTGGTCGGCGGCTTCGGCTGGCAGCACTACGGGCTGTCGGACGGCGGCAGCGGACTGCGCCGCGTCGACGCGGCGCGCGTGCCGATGCAGGCCTACCTCGGCGTGGCCGGCATGCCCGGCGTCACCGCGTGGGTGGGGCTCAACCGGATCATCGCGCCGAAGGCCGGCGAGACGGTCGTCGTCTCGGCGGCCTCGGGCGCGGTCGGCTCGGTGGTCGGCCAGCTCGCTAAGGCGCAAGGCTGCCGCGTCGTCGGCGTCGCTGGCGGCGAGGCGAAGTGCCGGATCGTCGTCGACGAATTCGGCTTCGACGCCTGCATCGACTACAAGGCGGGGCGGCTGGAGGCCGACCTCGCCGCGGCGACGCCGGACGGCATCGACGGCTACTTCGAGAACGTCGGCGGCGCGGTGCTCGATGCGGTGCTCGGGCGGATGAACGCGTTCGGCCGGATCGCGGTCTGCGGGCTGATCGCGGGCTACAACGACGAGCCGATCCCGGTCCAGCGCTTCAACTCGGTGCTGATCAACCGACTGAAGATCCAGGGCTTCATCGTGTCCGAGGTCCCGGACGCGTGGCCGCCGGCGCTCGCCGAGCTCGCCTCGAAGGTCGCCGACGGCACGCTGAAGTACCGCGAGACGATCGCGCGGGGGCTCGACGCGGCGCCCGCGGCCTTCATCGGCCTGCTGCGGGGCGAGAACCTCGGCAAGCAGCTGGTCTCGCTCGACTGAACCGACGCAACTCGACACGTACCGACCACAGGGAGAGACGACATGAACGCACCGCAATCGACGATCAGGGCGCAGGTGTCCGAGCAGGAGTGGCAGCTGAGGGTCGACCTCGCCGCCTGCTACCGGCTCATTGCACTGCACGGCTGGGACGATCTGGTGTTCACGCACATCTCGGCGAAGATCCCCGGGCCCGAGCACCACTTCCTGATCAACCCGTACGGCCTGACCTTCGACGAGATCACCGCCTCGTCGCTGGTCAAGATCGACATGCAGTGCAACCCGGTGGTGCCGACGCCGCACAAGGTCAACCCGGCCGGCTTCGTGATCCACAGCGCGATCCACGCGGCCCGCGAGGACGCCGGCTGCGTGCTGCACACCCATACCCGCGCGGGCGTGGCGGTGTCGGCGATGAAGCGGGGGCTGCTGCCGATCTCGCAGCAGGCGACGGTCATCATGAACTCGCTCGCCTACCACGACTACGAGGGCATCGCGGTGCGCGACGACGAGCGCACGCGACTGCAGCAGCACCTGGGCACGGCCAACTACCTGATGCTGCGCAATCACGGGCTGCTGACCGTCGGCCGCACCGTCGGCGACGCGTTCCTCCACATGTACACCTTCGAGTCGGCCTGCCAGATCCAGGTCGGGGCGCTCGCCGGCGGCGAGGTGATCGAGGTCGGCGATGCGGTGATGGACACGGTCAAGCACGCGCTGTCGGTGCAGCGCAACGCGCTGTCGACCGCCGATGTCTA
Source organism: Burkholderiales bacterium (assembly GCA_020248665.1). Lineage (GTDB taxonomy): Bacteria > Pseudomonadota > Gammaproteobacteria > Burkholderiales > Burkholderiaceae_E > UBA4615. The sequence goes on from JADCHE010000025.1 coordinate 48,577, forward strand.
CGCCGCGATGAAGCGCAAGCTCGATCGCCGCAACCCGGGCTACGAGCAGTGAACCGGCGCGCGCTCGGACGACGCGGGGCACGACGATGAAGGACTTCGCAGGACGGGTCGCGGTGATCACCGGCGCGGGCAGCGGTTTCGGCCGCGAGTTCGCGCGGATCGGCGCGAAGCTCGGCATGCGGCTCGCGCTGGCCGACGTGCAGGCCGACGCGCTCGCGGCGACGGTCGCCGAGCTGCAGGGGCAGGGGGCCACGGTGTTCGGCGAGCGCACCGACGTCTCGAAGGCCGAGGACGTCGAGCGGCTCGGCGCGCGCACCGTCGACGCTTACGGCGCCGCGCACCTGGTGTTCAACAACGCGGGGGTCGCGGTCGGCGGCCTCGCGTGGGAGAACAGCGTCCGCGACTGGGAGTGGGTGCTGGGCGTGAACCTGATGGGCGTGGTGCACGGCGTGCGCGTGTTCACGCCGATCCTGCTGGCGCAGGACGAGCCGACGCACATCGTCAACACCTCGTCGGTCGCGGGGCTGATCAACGCGCAGATGATGGCGACCTACAACGCGTCGAAGCACGCTGTGGTGTCGCTCTCCGAGACGCTGTACCACGACCTGCGGCTGGTCGGCTCGAAGGTCGGCGTCACCGTGCTGTGCCCGGCCTTCGTGCCGACCGCCATCAACCAGTCGGAACGCAACCGGCCGGCGGACATGTCGAACGACGCGCCGATGACGGCCTCGCAGGCGGCGCTCAAGGCGCAGCTCGACAAGGCGGTGAGTTCAGGGAAGATCAGCGCGGCGCAGGTCGCCGAGATGACCTTCGACGCGGTGCGCGGGGACCGCTTCTACGTCGTCACCCACGCGCGGATGATGCCGTCGATCGAGCTCCGGATGCAGGACGTGGTGCAGCGTCGCAACCCGACGGACCCGTTCACCTACAAGCCGGACGTGGCGGCGAAGGCCAGGTGAGATGAACGGCGTGCACCCTTCGATCCGCACAGGCCGCCTCGTCGAGGTGCAGCCTGGAGTGCGGCTGCACTGCGCCGAGGTCGGCCGCGAAGGCGCGCCGCTGATGCTGTTCGTCCACGGCTTCCCGGAGTTCTGGTATGCGTGGAAGGACGTGCTGCCGGCGTTCGCCGACCGCTGGCATGCGGTCGCGCCGGACCTGCGCGGCTTCAACCTGTCGGACAAGCCCGCAGGCGTCGAGGCCTACCGGGCCGACCGGCTGGTCGGCGACCTCGACGGGCTGATCCGCGGGCTCGGTCATGAGCGTGCCGTCCTCGTCGCGCACGACTGGGGCGGCGTGTGCGCGTGGGCGCTCGCGACGGCGATGCCACACCGCGTCTCGAAGCTGGTGATCCTCAACGCGCCGCACCCGGTGCCGTTCGCGCGGCTGCTCGCCGACGACCCGGCGCAGCAGGCGGCGAGCGCGTACATGAACTGGCTGCGCAAGCCCGGATCGGAGACGGCGCTCGCCGCCGACGACTTCGCGCGCTTCGACCGGTTCTTCGTCGGCGTGTCGCCCCCGCCCTGGTTCGACGCGGACACGCGGGCCGCCTACCACGCGGCCTGGGGCCGGCCGGGCGCGATCACCGGCGGCGTCAACTACTACCGCGCCTCGCCGCTGTACCCGCCCGAAGGCGACGACCCGGGCGCGAAGCGGGTGAGGCTCGATCCTGCGAAGTTCGTCGTCCGCGTGCCGACGATGGTGATCTGGGGCGAGCGCGACCAGGCGCTGCTGCCGACGCTGCTCGACGGGCTCGACACGCTGGTACCCGACCTGGTGCTCGAGCGCGTGCCCGAGTGTTCGCACTGGCTCGCGCACGAGGCGCCGGACCGCGTCGCATCGCTGATCCGCAGGTTCGTCTAAGCATGAGCGGCCTGTGGCTGGACCCGCAGGTCGCGAAGCTGCTCGCCTGGGTCGAGAAGGCGGGCGGGCCCCGGTATCCGGACATCGGCGCCTCCGCGGCCCGCGCGCACTACGAGCAGGTCGCCGCGACCCTCGACGTCGCGCCCGCGGCGATGCACGCGGTCGAGGATCTGCAGATCGCGCTGCCCGGGCGCACGCTGCGCATCCGCCACTACGTGCCGCGCGAGCACGGCTGGGCCGATCCGATGCCGGCGCTGCTGTACTTCCACGGCGGCGGCTTCACGATCGGCTCGGTCGACACGCACGATCGCATCTGCCGGATGCTCGCGCGGGATGGCGACTGCGTGGTGCTGTCGGTCGACTACCGCCTCGCCCCGGAGCATCCGTTCCCGGCGGCGGCCGACGACGCGTTCGAGTCGCTCGCATGGCTGCGGGCCGAGGCGCACGCGCTCGGCGTCGACCCCGCGCGGATCGCGGTCGGCGGCGACAGCGCCGGCGGCACGCTCGCGACCGCATGCGCGATCCACGCGCGCGACCTCGGCTGGCCGCTCGCGCTGCAGCTGCTGATCTATCCGGGCGTCGCCGGCCGGCAGGCGTCGGCCTCGCACCGCGAGTTCGGGCGCGGGCACCTGCTCGACTTCGACGTGGTCGCCTGGTTCTTCGCGAACTACATCCGCGACGATGCCGACCGAGACGACTGGCGCTTCTCGCCGCTGTCGCATCCGGACCTGGGCGGCGTCGCGCCCGCGTGGATCGGGATCGCCGACCACGATCCGCTGCGCGACGACGACCGCGCGTACGCCGCGAAGCTGCGCGCGGCCGGGGTCGCGGTCGATGCGGTCGAGTACGCCGGCATGATCCACGCGTTCTTCCAGCACGGCGGCTTCGTGCCGACGGCCAAGCGCGCGCACGCCGACGCGGCCGCGGCGCTGCGCCGCGCGTTCGCGCGGCCGTGAGCGGCGGGGCGCCGCGCGCAACCCTGCCCGCGCGCGTAGCCGGGATCGAGGTCCGCACCGGCGACTGGGACGCGATGCGCGCCGATGCCGCGCCGATCCGGCTCGAGGTGTTCGTCGTCGAGCAGGGCTGCCCGGAGTCGGAGGAGTGGGACGCGCACGACGCGCGCTCGGTGCATGCGGTCGCCTACGTCGACGGCGCGCCGGTCGCGACCGGGCGGCTTCTGCCCGAGGCGCTCGTCGGCCGGATGGCGGTGCGCGCGGCCCATCGCGGCACCGGGATCGGCGCTCGGGTGCTGCTGCGACTGCTCGAGATCGCGCGGGCACGCGGCGACGCGGCCGTGGAGCTGTCCTCGCAGTGCCACGCGATCGGCTTCTACGCGCGGCACGACTTCGTCGCCTACGGCGAGGTCTACGACGACTGCGGCATCCCGCACCGGATGATGCGGTGCGCGCTGCGCTGACGGGCCGTCAGCGCGCCTGCGGCGCGGGTTGCGGCTCGAAGACCTCGACGTGACGGCCGCCGCGCGCGAGCGCGGTCGTGCCGGCGTCGCGCGCGCTGGAATCGAGCCGGGCGAGCCATCCGTCGAGCGCGTGCCGCGGCACCGCCGGCCAGACCTCCATCCAGGTCGACCGGGGCGCACCGTCGCGCAGCGTCGTCTCCGGACGCTTGAGCAGCCGCGGGCGCGCGTGCAGCGGGTCTGTGCCGCCACGGACCATCGCCTCGGCGAGCCGGTCGACCGCGGCGCGCACCCCGGCGTCGTCGGCCAGGTCGGCCTCGTACCAGACGCAGACCTCGAGCGTCGGCGACGCCTCGGCCGGCATGCTCAATCGATCGCCTTGAGCGCGTACGGAAGCGCGCCGAGCGCGAGCGGACGGCCACCGGCGAATACCGTGCCGGCCTCGACCGCGGCCACCTGCGACTCGAAGAGCACGTCGAAGCCACCGGCGCCGTCGGGCGCGGCGAGCACGACCTGCCCACAGGGCTCGTCGCCGGCCGCGGACACCACGTCGCTGCCAGGCTCGGGCGGCGCGCCGTCGCCGTGCGCGACGAACATCCTGCGCTTGAGCTTGCCGAGGTACTGGCTGCGCGCGACCACCTCCTGTCCCGGATAGCAGCCCTTGCGGAAGTTCACCCCGTCGACCGACTCGAAGTTCAGCATCTGCGGCACGAAGAGCTCGACGGTGCCGGGGACGATCCGCGGGATGCCGGCGAGCACCTCGGTGCGACGCCACGCGGCGCCCGAGACCGGCGTCGCCGCCGCGGCCAGCGACGTCCACGCCCGGCCGGCCGCGTCGGCGGGCACGACCAGCAGCCAGCGCGACAGCGGTGCGGCACCGGGCAGCGGCGGCAGGCCTGCGAGGTGCGCCCCGCCGGCCGACGTGCTCGCGTCGGCGCCGGGCACGGCGAGGCCGAAGGCCCGGGCGGCCGCCTGCGCCGCCGGTTCCCCCGCGAGGCCGAACACCGCGTGCGCGTCGCTCGCGTCGGCGACCTTCGCCTTCGTGCGCAGCACGAACATCGACAGCCGCTTCGCCTGCGCGGCGGCGAGCGGGCGCGACACCGTCAGCAGGATCGCCGAAGCGTCGCGCCAGTACCGGAACGTCGACAGCAGCCGGCCCTTCGCGGTGCACCAGCCGGCCCAGCGGACGACGCCCGCGTCGAGGTGCTCGACGTCGTTGGTGAGCTGCGCGTGCAGGAACTTCGCGGCCTCCTCGCCGGTCACCGCGAGCAGTCCGAGGTCGGACAGCGGCGCGGCGAACGGTCCGTCGGGCAACGCGTCGGCGCCGAGCGCGATCGCCGGCCCCCACGCGTCGGCGCGCACGGAGCCGCCGACGTCGCGCGCGAACCGCTCGACCGCGTCGGCGCTCCAGGAAACCGGGGGGGTAGGGGACGTCGACATGCGTCGTATGATAGCCGGCCACCCACCCGCGCCCATCGATGAAGCGACTCCTCGCCGTGGCATTGCTCGCGCTGGTCGCGCTCGGTGCAGCTGCCGGCTGGACTTGGTGGCGCTACGAGCGCGCACCGCTCGCGCTCGCGGCGCCCGAGGTCCAGCTCGAGATCGAGCGCGGCGCCGCGGGTCCGGCGATCGGCGCTGCGCTGCGGCGCCAGGGCGTCGACGTGCCCGACTGGCTGCTGCAGCTCGCGCTGCGCTGGCGCGGCGACGCTCCGCGGATCCGCGCCGGCAACTACGAGCTCGCCGCTCCGATCACCCTGCGCGCGCTGCTCGACCGTCTCACGCGCGGCGACGTCACGCTGCGGGACGTGACCCTGATCGAGGGTTGGACCTTCAGGCAGGTCCGGGCCGCGCTCGCGAAGCACCCCGACCTGAAGCCGGAGAGCGCGTCTCTGTCCGACGCCGAGGTGCTCGCGCGGATCGGCGCCGCCGAGCCGCACCCCGAAGGCCTGTTCGCGCCGGACACCTACGCGTTCGCGCGGGGCAGCAGCGACCTCGAGGTGCTCAAGCGTGCCTACCAGCTGCAGCAGGCCGCGCTGAAGAAGGCCTGGGACGCGCGGATGGCGCGGCCGGATCCGCCGCCGTATCGCACGCCCTACGAGGCGTTGATCATGGCCTCGATCGTCGAGAAGGAGACCGGGCGCGAGGCCGACCGCGTCAAGGTCGCCGCGGTGTTCGTCAACCGATTGAAGCGGGGCATGATGCTGCAGAGCGATCCCACGACGATCTACGGGCTGGGGGAGGCGTTCGACGGCAACCTGCGCAAGCGAGACCTGCAGACCGACACGACTTACAACACCTACACCCGTGGCGGCCTGACGCCGACGCCGATCTCGATGCCGGGGCGCGCGTCGATCGCCGCCGCGCTCGACCCGGCGCAGATCCCCGCGCTGTACTTCGTCGCCCGCGGCGACGGCAGCAGCGAGTTCTCGAACGATCTCGCCGCCCACAACCGCGCGGTCGCGAAATACCAGAAGCAGCGAGGCTCCCAGTGAGCGGGCGGGGGCGTTTCGTCACCTTCGAGGGCATCGACGGGGCGGGCAAGAGCAGCCACGTGGAGTGGTTCGCCGAACGGCTTCGCGAGCGCGGCCGCACCGTCGTCGTAACCCGGGAGCCCGGCGGCACCGAGCTCGCCGAGGCGGTGCGCGACTGGGTGCTGAACCGGCCGATGTCGATGCGGGTCGAGGCGCTGCTGGTCTTCGCGGCCCGGCAGGACCACCTCGACCGCGTGATCCGGCCCGCGCTCGCCGCCGGCACCTGGGTGGTCTGCGACCGGTTCACCGACTCGACCGTCGCCTACCAGGGTGGCGGGCGGGGGATGCCGGCCGATGACATCGCCCTGCTCGAACGCTGGGTCCATCCCGACCTGCAGCCCGACCGCACCTACCTGTTCGACCTCGACCCGGCCGAAGCCGCCCGCCGCCGGCAGGCGGCCCGCGCGGCGGACCGCTTCGAGGCGCAGGACGAGGCGTTCTTCGGGCGTGTCCGCGGCGCCTACCGCGCGCGCGCCGCCGAGTCACCCGAACGGTTCCGGCGGATCGACGGCGCGCGGACGATCGACTCGATCCGGGCGGAACTCGAGGAAGACCTCGCAACCCTCTGATCTCTACCATCACCTTCGAAACAGGCCGCAACCCCATGATCGAACAAGAACTTCCGTGGCACGCCGAACCACTGCGTGCCGAGCTCGCGCGGCGCGAGAGCCTGCCGCACGCGCTGCTGCTGCTGGGCACGCCGGGGATCGGGAAGTCCCGATACGCCCGCGCACTCGCGGCCGCCCTGCTGTGCGAGTCGCGGGCACCCGACGGCCGCGCCTGCGGGCAGTGCGACGCCTGCGGCTGGAGCGGCGCCGGCACCCATCCCGACCTGCGCGTGCTGTCGCTGCCGGTCGACGACGAGGGCAAGGTCGGTCGCGAGATCAAGGTCGACCAGGTGCGGGCGCTGGCCGAGTTCCTGAACGTCGGCGGCCACCGCGGCGGGCGGCGGGTGGTGCTGATCGACCCGGCCGACGCGATGAACACCGTCACCGCCAACACCCTGCTGAAGACGCTGGAGGAGCCCGGGGACGGCCTGATGTTCGTGCTGGTCAGCCACCGGCCGGACGCGATCCTGCCGACGATCCGCTCGCGCTGCCAGGTCAGGGTGCTCGAAGGCCCGGGCCTGGATGCGGCGCGCGCCTGGATCCAGGGCCAGACCGGCTGCACGCCGCAGGAGGCCGGCACCTGGCTCGCGATGGCGGGGGGCGCGCCGTTGCATGCGACCCGATTCGCCGAGCCCGGTCAGGCGGCCGCCCATCGGGCGATGCTGGAGGCGATCGCGGGGCTGCCCGAGACTGCTCCCGAGGCGGCGGCGGACGCGCTGCAGCGTGCGGATGCACGGCTGTGGCTGCCGCTGCTGCAGCGGTGGCTGATGGACGTCGGTCGGTGCCACGGGGGTGCCGAGCCGCGGTACTTCCCGGCGCACGGCAAGCGGCTCGCGGAACTGGCGGGCCGGGCCGACACGGCGGGGATCGCGAAGGCGGGCAGGGGGCTCGCGGCGCAGTACCGGGACGTCGAGCACCCGCTGAACCCGAGGCTGTTCTGCGAGGCCTCGATCGAGTGCTACCTCGGCGCGTTCGGCGCGCCGCCGCGGACGGCGGCGGGCTGAGCGATCGCCGGCAGGCCCGCAGCGCGGGCGGAAGGGCGACGATGAGCGACGCGACGACCGACACGAAGGCCCCGCACCCGGCGGCCGCGCTCCCCGCGGGCGCCGCGCAGGGCGGCGCGCGTCCGAGCGTCATCTCGCTGGCGATCCGCGAGAAGGCCGCGCTCTACGCCGCCTACATGCCGTTCGTGCAGGGCGGCGGGATCTTCGTGCCGACTCCCCGTCATGCCAACCTCGGCGACGACCTGTACCTGATCCTGACCCTGCTCGAGGACACCACCAAGTTCGCGGTCCCCGGCAAGGTCGCCTGGATCACCCCGCCCGGCAGCACCGGCCGCCAGCAGGGGCTCGGCATCCAGTTCGCCAAGACCGAGGCCGGCGAGCAGGTCCGCGCGAAGATCGAGGAGCTGATCGGCGCCGCGCTGAAGTCGTCGCGGCCGACGCACACGATCTGACCGGGGCCGCCGATGCCCCGCCGGTCGGGCGGGCAGTGGGCGCGTAGGTAGAATCGGGATGCCCGGCCCCGGCGGCCGCCCCGACAGGCCCCGATGTACGTCGATTCCCACTGCCACCTGGACTTCCCCGAGCTGTCGTCGCGGCTCGACGAGATCCTCGCGACCATGCGCGCCGACCGCGTTGATCGGGCGCTGTGCGTGTCGGTCACGCTCGAGGACTTCCCGCGGGTGCTCGCGCTCGCCGAGGCGCACCCGCACCTGTACGCCTCGGTCGGCGTGCACCCCGACCACCGGGAGGCGCGCGAGCCGGACGTCGCCACCCTGGTCGCGCTCGCCGACCACCCGCGCATCATCGCGATCGGCGAGACCGGCCTCGACTACTACCGCACCGAAGGCGACCCGGCCGTGCTGAACGGCTGGCAGCGCGAGCGGTTCCGCGTCCACGTGCGCGCCGCGCGCGCGACGGGCAAGCCGCTGATCGTCCACACCCGCAGCGCCGCCGACGACACCCTCGCGATCCTGCGCGAGCAGGGTGCCGACGCAGTCGGCGGCGTGATGCATTGCTTCACCGAGACCTGGGAGGTGGCCCGCGCCGCGCTCGACCTCGGGTTCTTCATCTCGCTGTCGGGCATCGTCACCTTCAGGAACGCCGAGGCGCTGCGCGAGGTCGCGCGGCGAGTGCCCCTGGAGCGCCTGCTGATCGAGACCGACTCGCCGTACCTCGCACCGATGCCGCACCGGGGCAAGCCGAACGAGCCGGGGTTCGTGCGGCACGTCGGCGAGTTCCTGGCCGCGCTGAAGGGCATCGAGACCGAGCAGTTCGCGCAGATCACAACCGAGAATTTCGATCGGTGTTTCAAGATTTTGCGGGGATGAATTGAAGAATCTTCTCGACATCGGAGCCGGTGCGGTCGGTCGCTCGATCGCCGCCGCCGCGCTGGCTGCGGCCGTGCTCGCCGGCGTCGCCCCCGGGGCCGTCGCCCAGGGGTCGGCGCGGGCCGACCTGATTCGGGCGATCCGCGTCGACGATCCGCACGCGCTGAGGACGGCGCTGCTGCGCGGCGCAGACGCGAACGCACGCGACGAATTCGGCGAGCCGATGATCGTGACCGCGGCCAAGGCGAAGTCCTGGAACTCGGTCCGCGCGCTCGCCGAACTGCGCGGCACGGATCTCGACGCGACCAGCAAGGATGGCGCCAATGCGCTGATGTACGCCGCGCTGCACGGCGAGCAGTCGCTCGTCGAGTTCCTCGTGTCGCGCAAGGCCGAGATCAACAAGACGGGCTGGACGCCGCTGCACTTCGCCGCGGCCAACGGCCACACCCAGACGATCCGCTTCCTGCTCGAGCGGCACGCGTACATCGACGCCGAGTCGCCGAACGGGACGACGCCGCTGATGATGGCGGCGCGCCAGGCGCACCCGACAGCCGTCAATCTTCTGCTCGACGAGGGTGCGGATCCGACGCCGCGCAACCAGGCCGGCCTCGACGCCGCGGCCTACGCGAAGGCGGCAGGTGATCCGAAGCTCGCCGAGTTGCTCGCGGAGAAGGCACGCGACTACCGGAGACGGTACGGGACGTTCACGCCGGCGACACCGTCGCGATGAGTGCCGAGGCACAGGCATTCGTTCGCACGCCCGCGTCGCATAATGTGCATTATGTAAAATTCTGAATCCACGCCAACTCAGGACAGGTCCGTACGGGCCGGTCGACGCGGTCTGGTCTGGGCGGAAGGAGGCGGCAGCGCCCCCGAGCATCAGCCGCGCGACGGCAGCGGCGCTGGCATGAGCCCGAATACGGAGGCGCGGGGCGAGGACGCGGCCGGCCGCGCTTCGAAGGCGCCGCGGTCGCGCAGGCGGGAGACGATCGCCTCGACCGGGCGGCGGTGGCGCTCGCTCAGCTCGTCGAGGGTGTCGCCACGTCGCCAGGCGCGCACCAGCGCCAGCGTCTCGTCTTCGTGCCAAGGGCCGTCGGGACGGCGGCCGGGATAATCGAAAGGACCGTAGAACATCGTTCCGGGCGCGGACGCCCTTCGGGGTTCGAATACTCCGCTAACGCGCGGAGACGCGAATCGGTTGTCACGATGATGCGGTTTCTGCACGGACCCGGATCCGCCCTTCCCACGATCGGCCCGAGTCTGGTGGCGCGATCCGAGAATCGCGATTTCCGGAACGTTCGGGTCCGTTCGGAGCGCGCGAGGGCGAACTCCAGCCCGCTGCAGGGGCCCGGAAGGGTCGGGCGCGCGGATGGCCGGCGCGGGGCGCCCGCGGACGGACCACCGCCCTCGCGGACTCAGGTCCGGGACGGAGCCGGACAGCGGAGCCAGACCCGCTCGCCCCAGGTGTCGACCGACAGCGCCTCGGCGCCCGGCGCACGGGCGGTGAGTTGCCTGCGGGCGTCGTCCGCCGAATGAACGGCGAGCTGCAGCCAGCGCTGGCCGCCCTCTTCGCGCAGCGCGATCGCCGCGATCCCGCCGACCACGTACGGGCGCAGCAGCGGCGCGGCCTGGACGGCGGGCGCCACGTCGAGCTTGCCGGCCCGGACGTACTGCTCCGGGGCGTCGCACGGGGTCGACGCGCCAGCAGCGATCGGCAGGGCGAACAGGACGGCCGCGGCAAGGGCGATGGCATTCATCCTGCCAAGGATGCCCTGCCCGCCCTGCCCGCGTTGCGCCTTCGCGTTCGTTGCTCATGCCGCGGGCGACGCTGCGCCCGTGCGCTTCAGGCGAGTACGCGAACCAGCCAGCGCTCCAGGTCGCGGATCTCGTCGAGCGACACGGTGTGCTCGATCGGGTACGCGTACCAGTCGACCGCATACCCCAACGCCTGCAGGGCGTCGCGGCTCGCCTCCCCCCGCGCCAGCCCGACGATCGGATCCCGGGTGCCGTGGGCGAGGAAGATCGGGACGTCCCGGTTAGCCTCGCTGCGTTCGGTCGCCGTCGAGGCGGCGAGGGGCAGGTAGCCGGACATCCCGGCCACGCCAGCGAGCCGCTGGGGGTGCCGCACGCCGGTCATCAGCGCCATGGCGCACCCTTGCGAGAAGCCGGCGACCACGATGCGCGCCGCCGGCACGCCACGCCCGACCTCCCTCGCGATCAGCGTGTCGATCGCGTCGCGCGAGGCACGCAGGCCGGCCTCGTCCTCACGGGACGCGCCGCCGAAGCCGAGGATGTCGTACCACGCCCGCATCACGTAGCCGCGGTTCACCGTGACCGGCCGCATCGGCGCGTGCGGGAAGACGAAGCGCACCGGGCCGACCGCCCCCAGGTCGAGTTCCTCGGCGATCGGCACGAAGTCGCCGCCGTCGGCGCCGAGCCCGTGCAGCACGACGACGCTCGCCGTCGGTGCCCGGCCGGTCTCGATCTCGATCGCTGGATCCACGTCGCCTCCGTTGCGCCCCACACCACGGCACTTCGCAGAGCATACCGTGCGCTTCAAGGCGGGACCGGGCATCGCCGTGGATCGCATCCCGGCCGCTGGGACGCCCCTCGGGTGAACGACGGGGCCTGGCTGGCTCAGGCCTGACGCGTGGACATCGCGGCGGTCGACGCGGGCTCGGGCAGCATCGTCCGGGTCGCCGGGTCCGCGTCGCGCACACCGACCGCGGCGGCCAGCCGCTCGAGCCGGCGAGCGATGGCGCCGACGGTGCCCTCGACGCTGATGCCCGATGCGATCTCGACGTGGTAGCGGCCGAAGGCACGCTCGGCGACGCGCGCAGTACGGTTCGCCGGGCAGCCGTACAGGAACACCCACAGCCCGGTCGGGTCGACTGTCAGCGCCGCGTCGCGCAGCTTCCGCTGCAGCGCGAACGTGCCGAGCTGCTGGGCCTTGGCCGGATCGCAGGCGACGTGCAGCAGCGCGTGCGGCAACTCGAGCCCGTCGGAGGCGGCGAGCACCTCGGCGACGGTGTCGCGGAATGCGCGCGTGACCATCAGGTGCGGCGACGTCGCGGTGCCCGCGGCGGCGATCGTGCGCTCGATGTCATCGGGCAGCGCGCGCAGGCACGCGGTGCCCGACAGCGCGCGGATCGCCTGGGCGAGATCCGCATCGTCCGCCGTCGCCGGCACGACCGTCGACGCACCGAGTCGCGTCAGCGCGATCTGCTGCGCGAGGCGCAGCCGCATGCCGCGCTCGCGGATCAGCACCGACACCCAGGGCGCGGCAACGCGACGCACCGCGGCGACCGTCTGGCACAACGCGCGCAGCGGCGTCGCAGGATCGAAGGCGAGCACGACCGCGCCCGCCGTCAGCCGACGCGAGGCCTCGATCAGCTCGGCGTGGTGCTTGAGCAGCGTCCAGCTCGAATCGCGGACCGCCGCGACCGGATCGTCGATCGCGGTCTCGATCGCGACGACATGCGGCGCGCCCGCGTCGCGCACGCGTACCGGCGCGCCCTGCGCAGGCTCGGCGGTGAGCTCCCCGGTGGCGGTGGTACGCAGCGGCACGCTCGCGCGCAGGTTCGAGCCGCCGTTGCCGAACCAGTGGCGCAGGTCCAGCAGCGCTCCGCCCTCGTGCTCGCGGACCACCGCGAAGCCGGCGAAATCCTCGGCCGTCGCGCGCAGCGACAGGAACTCGCGCTGCGGCCGCGTGGCCGGCGTGAAGGTGGCGATCACGGTGGTGCCTGTCCGGCGCGCCCACGCGCGCAGCCCGTCGCAGGCCTCGCCGGCGTGCGCCGGGTCGCCGAGGAACAGCAGCGTCTCCGCCTGCTCGAGCACGAGCAGGCTGCGGTCCTCGCCGGCGGCGCGGGCGATCAGTTCGAGCACCGCGGCGGGCCCGGTGCGGAACAGCGGCAGCAGTGGATCGTGGCGCTGGCGGACCAGCTCGAGCTCGCCGCTCTTCTCGTACCAGCCGAGGTCGATGCCGAGCAGCTTCACCTTCGAGACGAACGCGCCCGGGTCGCCGGGCAGTACGACCGCGCAGCGGCCGCCCTCGACCAGCGTGGCGCGCAGCGCCTGCGCGACCAGCGGCACGCGCAGCGGCTGCGCGTCGACGGCCAGGGCGTAGACCTGCCCGGGTGCCAGCACGCCCACCGAGTCGGCGATGCCCGTGATGCCGAGGCGGGACCGAGCGCCAGCGGAGGGTGATTCCGGTGCGGACATGACCGACCCAGTGTGCCGGCCGCCCATGTCATCGGCAATCGCCATCGGTCGGCCGCCGGACGGCGCTCAAGTCACGGCCGCAGCACCACCTCGAGGCGTGCGTCGCGCACGTCGGGGTCGCTGCGGCACGCTCCGGGCGGCCGGCCCGCTGGCGCGCGGTGCGGGCGCCCGCCATCACCGCGTCCTCTTCCCTTCCCCCGGCGACCGTCGCGCGTCCGAGGCGACGCGCCGCGTGCGCGGTCGTGCTCGGCGGTGACATCCGCGACCGGATGGTCGGCTGGGTGCAGGTCGTGGACACGCCGTGGTTCGGGCGCAGCGACGACGCCGGCCGCGTGCGGATCGGCCCGCCGCCGCCAGGTCAATACCGGCTCCGAGCGTTCCACCCGGAACGGCGCGCCGCGCAGCCCGAGCGGCGCGTGCGTGTTCGAGCGGCTGTTCGCGCAGAACGCCGAGACGCTGCTGCAGGGCGCGGGGGTCCTCGCGGCCGACGACGGCTTTCGCGAGGCGGTCGCGAGCGACGACGGCGAGACCGTCGCCTCCTCCGCGCTCGAGAACCACGGCGCGCGACTCGGTGCGAGCCTCGCGATACGCTGGAGCACCGAGCCTGCGCCGCGCGCGGCGAGCGGTTCGACGCCCGCGCCGGACGCGCTCGACTGGCCGGCACGGCTGGTCGACGAGGCGTTCGCAACGTACGCGGCGCTGCGAGCGACGCTGCTGCGCTCACCGCGGGCGGCCTGCGGGTCTAGGCGATCCGCAGCGTCGCGACCGCACGGCGCATCGGCCGTCCGCTCGCCGCGCTCGCGTCGGCAGCGAAGCGGCTCGGCGCGGGCGGTCGCAGTGCGCCTCGATCCTGCCGTTCGCCGAGCAGACCGGCGCGATCCGCGGCATCACCCGGTGGGTGCCGAAGCGCGCCGTCGCGCGGCCCGCCGCCTGGCGCGCGGACGGGCGCGACGTGCACGTCGCGGTCAACCCCTCGACCCGCGACCAGATGGACCTCGACCGCCGCAGCGGGTGGCCGACGCGCTGTCGTCGCACGGCGTGCCACCCGTCCGTCGCTGGCCCGCCTGTAGCGGCGGCCGGTCGACGAGCCGAAGACCGACCGGCCATTCACCTCGAACATGGTCGTCGACGCGAACGACGCGACGATCGTGCGTTCCACGGTCGACCTCGGCCACCCCCTAGGCCTGCGCGTGGTCGCCGAGGGCACCGAGGACGAGGCGACGGTCGAGGCG